>NZ_LHVN01000026.1:0-74637 GCF_001269815.1 Pseudomonas sp. P1.31
TCTTTTGATCCTGTTTTTTTACCATCAAGATCAAAAGATCGCAGCCTGCGGCAGCTCCTACAGGGGATCGCATAACAATAATAAGAATGCTACATCAGAGGCTGACTGCCATGGCCGCACCTGCCCCGCCGCTGTCCCACGACGCGATCGTCCAGAATTCCTGGCAACGTTGCCGCGCGTTCGGTCTCGACCACCAAACCACGCCCGCCTTCGACCAGCTCCCCGCCGCCGGCATCATGCACCTGCTCGACCGCCATCACTCACTGGTGCAGACCACGCATCAGGAAGTCCTGCCCTATTACGAAAACATCCTGAGCAATTCCAACTGCCTGATCATGCTCGCCGACAATCAGGGCCAGGTGCTGACGTCGTGGGGCACGCAGCGTTTTATCGAACCGAATCTGGCCCGGGGTTTTCAGGCCGGTGCGAGCTGGATGGAACGCTGCAGCGGCACCAACGCGATCGGCACGGCACTGGCGTGCGAACAAGCGGTACACATCGAACACGATGAACACTTCCTCAAGGCCAACCGCTTTATGACCGGTTCCGCCGCGCCGATTTTCGATGCCGAGCGCAAGGTGATCGCCGTGCTCGATGTGTCCAGCGACAGTTATCTACCGCCGTCGCACACCTTGGGCATGGTCAAGATGATGAGCCAGACCGTGGAGAACCGGCTGATCCTCAACCTGTTCCATGGCCAGCATTTTCAACTGACCTTCAATACCGGGCTGAACAACCTCGACAGCCAGTGGGCCGGGTTGTTGATTTTTGATGAGAGCGGGCAAGTGCTGTCGGCCAATCGTCGGGCGGATAACCTGCTCGGTGTGCGCTTGTCGCGGGTCAGTGTTGAGAGTTTGTTTAATGTGTCGCTGCTGGAGTTGCTCAATCAGCCGGATGATCTGCCGTTTGCCTTGCAGACTTCTGGGCGCAACCGCTTTCAGTGTCTATTGAAACGGCCGAAGCAGGCGTTGGTTCAGCCACGGGTGTTTGTTGCGGAAGCCAGAACGGCCGCACCATCGGGCATCAGTCTCAACACCTTGCACTTCGGTGACAGTCGCGTTGAAAAAGCCGTGCGTCAGGCGGAACGGCTGTTGGAGAAAGACATTCCACTGCTGATCCACGGCGAAACCGGCGTCGGCAAGGAAGTCTTCGTCAAAGCCCTGCATCAAGCCAGTTCGCGCAGCAAACAGGCCTTCATCGCCGTCAACTGCGCAGCGATCCCCGCCGAACTGGTCGAATCCGAACTATTCGGCTACGAGAAAGGCGCGTTCACTGGAGCCAATCAAAAAGGCAGCATCGGCCTGATTCGCAAGGCGGACAAAGGCACGCTGTTTCTTGATGAAATCGGCGACATGCCGCTGCCGACTCAGGCGCGGTTGCTGCGGGTATTGCAGGAGCGTTGTGTGCAACCGGTGGGGAGTAGCGAGTTGTTCCCGGTGGATTTGCGGATTATCTCGGCGACCAATCGCTCTTTACGCGAACAGGTGCAATTGGGTCGGTTCAGGGAGGATTTGTATTACCGCATTGGTGGGCTGACGCTGGAACTGCCCCCGCTGCGGGAGCGCAGTGATAAAGAGGCGTTATTTAAACGCTTGTGGGAGCAGCATCGCGAGCCGACGCAATGGGCGGGATTGAGCCAGGAAGTGCTGGATTTGTTTGATCGGCATCCGTGGCCGGGCAATTTGCGTCAAGTCAGCAGTGTGATGCAGGTGGCGCTGGCCATGGCCGAGGAGCAGCCTGTAAGACCGGAGCATTTGCCGGATGATTTTTTTGTCGATCTGGAGATGGAGCCGATGGAAACCTGCGCCCCGTTAGGGATTGATCTGAACGATGTCGAGGCGCTGAACCGGGAGCTGAAGGCTTCCGGGGGCAATATCTCGCATTTGGCGCGGCGGTTGGGGGTGAGTCGCAATACGCTTTATAAGCGGTTGCGGCAATTGGGGGGTTAGCAGCGCAGATCAAAAGATCGCAGCCTTCGGCAGCTCCTACATGAGACGCGATTTCTGTAGGAGCTGCCGAAGGCTGCGATCTTTTGACTTTAAATGGCTGGCTCAACCTGCACAGCAGAAGCCGCCGCCAATGTGCGCAACCCCACCCGCACAACGACCACCATCATCAAACCCGCACCAATAGCCACCGCAAATCCCGCTCGCGCGCCAAAGGCATCGATCACCATCCCCGCCAGCATGCCACCGAGTGCAACACCCACGCTGATACCGGTAGTCATCCACGTCAGCCCCTCGGTGATCCGCGACGGAGGAATAATGATCGTGCCCATTTTCATCACCACAACCATCGTCGGTGCAAACGAGATGCCGGCGATAAACAGCGCTGCGGTCAGCACATAAACGTCCGTCGCAAAAACTGGCAGCACACCGGTAAACGCCGTGACCAATATCCCGATCAGGAACTGTTTTTCAATCGCCAGGGAAACCCTCATCGCCCCGAACGTCAGGCCCGCCACCAGCGAACCAAAGGCATAAGCCGCGAGAATGAATGTCGCCGACGCTGGCCAGCCTTGCGCATTGGCGAACGCAACGACGGCGACATCGATTGCTCCGCCGATAACGCCCATCGCCAGCAGCGCCAAAACAATGGTGCGGACGCCGGGGATCAGCAAGGTTGAGCCGGCATGACTGCTGTGGCCCACGACAACCTTGGGTTCGGTCTGGCGTTGCAGCACAAACGCCGTGACCCCGATGGCCAGCAATCCGACCGCGACCAGCGGCCCCGCTTCGGCGAAAAAGCTCACGCTCAGTCCGATTGCCAGTGGCGGGCCGACGATGTAGGCCATTTCGGTCAGAACCGTGTCCAGCGAAAACGCCGTGTGTAACTGCGGCTTGCCCCGGAATAGCTGCGTCCATCGGGCGCGGATCATCGACGGCATGCTCGGCATCGTCCCTGCCAGAGCCGCCAGAATAAACAGCCATGCGGCGGGCGCGCGAATGTACACGGCGATGATCAGCGCCAGCAGCATCACGATGCTGAACGCCGTCACGACCGGCAGCACGCGGCTCTGGCCGCGCTGGTCAACGAGTTTCGAGATGTACGGGCCGAGCAGTGCATTGGCCAGGGTGAACGTGCCGGCGACTGCACCGGCCAGCCAGTACACACCGGTTTGCTGAACCAGCATGGTGATGATGCCAATGCCGATCATCGCCTGCGGCAACCGCGCGATGGAGCTCGCGAGCACTAACCCGGTGGCGCCAGGGGTCGCGAACAGTTCGCGGTAGTGATTGGCCATGATTTCTCCGTTGCAGAATCGTCATCGACGCAGCATCCGGCTGCGTCAGACATCAAGACCTACGCGCAGAGCAAAAGCAACCTCGGCTAAAAACACAGATCAAAAGATCGCAGCCTTCGGCAGCTCCTACAGGAATCGCATCTCATGTAGGAGCTGCCGAAGGCTGCGATCTTGATCGTTCCCACGCTCCGCGTGGGCATGCAGCCGGGGACGCTCTGCGTCCCTGCAAAGACCGAACGCGGAGCGTCCGAAGAGGCATTCCCACGCAGAGCGTGGGAACGATCAAAACCAGTCGATTACGGATTCGGTACAGCACGCTCAGGTCGGCGTATCTCTTGAGCATCCCCCACTCAGTCCCCTGTCCCTCCGTGAGAGGGTTAGGGTGAGGGGCTCTTCTCGCGGCCAAACAAAAACCCGCACAAGGCGGGTTTTGTTTTGCAGCACTCAAGCAATCAGTCAGCCAGACGCCAGGTAGTCCCACCCTTGCCGTCTTCCAACACCACACCCATCGCCGTCAACTGATCACGAATCCGGTCCGACTCAGCCCAATCCTTCCCGGCCCGAGCCGCCAGACGCGCGGCAATCAGCGCATCAACTTCAGCCGCATCGACACGCCCTTCAGCGCCCGCCTGCAGGAAGTCATCGGCCTCAAGTTGCAACACACCCAACACGCTCGCCAGTTCTTTCAAACGCGCCGCCAGACCCGCCGCTGCATCGAGATCGCTCTCACGCAGGCGGTTGATCTCCCGCACCATCTCAAACAGCACCGCGCACGCTTCCGGGGTACCGAAGTCGTCGTTCATCACGGTAGTGAAGCGTTCAACAAACGCTTCGCCGCCCGCCGGTGCAACAGTCGGCAGGCCTTTCAAGGCGTGGTAGAAACGCTCGAGTGCGCCTTTGGCGTCCTTGAGATTGTCTTCCGAGTAGTTGATCGCGCTGCGGTAGTGGCTCGATACCAGCAGGTAACGCACGACTTCCGGGTGGTATTTTTCCAGCACGTCGCGAATGGTGAAGAAGTTGTTCAAGGACTTGGACATCTTCTCGCCATTGATGCGAATCATGCCGCAATGCATCCACGCGTTGGCGTAGGTCTTGCCGGTGGCCGCTTCGCTCTGCGCGATTTCGTTTTCGTGGTGCGGGAACTCAAGGTCGCTGCCGCCGCCATGAATGTCGAAGGTCTCGCCGAGGCAGCAGGTGGACATCACCGAGCACTCGATGTGCCAGCCCGGACGCCCGGCGCCCCACGGCGATTCCCAGCTTGGCTCGCCCGGTTTGGTGGCTTTCCACAGCACGAAGTCCAACGGATCCTGCTTGGCTTCGTCGACTTCAATACGCGCGCCGATGCGCAGGTCTTCGATTTTCTTGCGCGACAGTTTGCCGTAGCCCATGAACTTGGCGACGCGGTAGTACACGTCGCCATTGCCCGGGGCGTAGGCGTAACCCTTGTCGATCAAGGTCTGGATCATGCTCAGCATGCCCGGAATATGATCGGTGGCACGCGGCTCCATGTCCGGTTTGAGGATGTTGAGACGCGCCTCGTCCTCGTGCATCGCGGTGATCATGCGCTCGGTCAGCGCGTCGTACGGCTCGCCGTTTTCGCGGGCACGATTGATGATCTTGTCTTCAATGTCGGTGATATTGCGCACGTACGTCAGGTTGTAACCGCTGAAGCGCAACCAGCGGGTCACCAGGTCGAACGCGACCATGCTGCGGCCGTGGCCGATGTGGCAGTAGTCATACACGGTCATCCCGCAGACGTACATGCGCACATTGTTGCCATCCAGCGGTTTGAAGACTTCTTTGCTCTTGGTGAGCGTGTTGTAAATCGTCAGCACTTTTAATTTCCTTGACGCTGAATCACTGGCCCCACGAATCACGCAGGGTCACGGTACGGTTGAATACCGGCTGACCTGGTTTCGAGTCCTTCAAATCGGCGACGAAGTAACCTTCGCGCTCGAACTGGAAACGGTCTTCCGGCTGTGCATTGCCAAGCGATGGCTCCGCACGACAACCGGTGAGTACCTGCAGCGAATCAGGGTTGATGTTGTCGAGGAAACTCGCGCTGTCTTCTGCCTTCTCAGGGTTGGCCGAACGGAACAGACGATCGTACAGACGCACTTCGCACTCGACGCTGGCGGCGGCCGGTACCCAGTGGATCACGCCCTTGACCTTGCGGCCTTCAGGGTTTTTACCGAGGGTTTCCGGGTCGTACGAGCAACGCAGTTCGACGATGTTGCCATCGGCGTCCTTGATCGCTTCGTCGGCACGGATCACATAGCTGCCGCGCAGACGCACTTCACCGGCCGGTTCCAGGCGCTTGTAGCCCTTTGGCGGCTCTTCCATGAAGTCGTCACGGTCGATGTAGATTTCCCGGGCGAACGGCAGCGCGCGCACGCCCATGTCTTCTTTCGGGTGGCGCGGCAGTTCGAGGTTCTCGACCTGGCCTTCCGGGTAGTTGGTGATCACGACTTTCAGTGGACGCAGGACGCACATGGCACGCGGCGCAGTGTGGTCGAGGTCATCACGGATGCTGAATTCGAGCATGCCGAAGTCAACCACGCCGTCGGAACGGTTGGTGCCGACCATTTCGCAGAAGTTGCGGATCGATTTCGGCGTGTAGCCACGGCGGCGGAAACCCGACAGCGTGGACATGCGTGGATCGTCCCAGCCATGCACGTGCTTTTCATCGACCAGTTGCTTGAGCTTGCGCTTGCTGGTGATGGTGTAGTTGAGGTTCAGACGGCTGAACTCGTACTGACGCGGGTGCGCCGGCACTGGCAGCGCGTCGAGGAACCACTCGTACAGCGGACGATGGCTTTCGAATTCCAGGGTGCAGATCGAATGAGTGATGCCTTCGATGGCGTCCGACTGACCGTGGGTGAAGTCGTAGTTCGGGTAGATGCACCACTTGTCGCCGGTCTGGTGGTGATGGGCGTGGCGGATGCGGTACATGATCGGGTCGCGCAGGTTCATGTTCGGCGAGGCCATGTCGATCTTCGCACGCAGCACGCGGGCGCCGTCCGGGAACTCACCGGCGCGCATGCGGGCGAACCAGTCGAGGTTCTCTTCGACGGAGCGGTCGCGGAACGGGCTGTTTTTGCCCGGCTCGGTCAGGCTGCCACGGTATTCCTTGGCTTGCTCCGGCGTGAGGTCGTCGACGTAGGCCTTGCCAGCCTTGATCAGCTCAACGGCCCAATCGTGCAACTGGTCGAAATACTGCGAGGCGTAGCGCACTTCGCCGGACCATTCGAAGCCCAGCCATTTGACGTCGGCTTCGATCGCGTCGATGTATTCCTGGTCTTCCTTGGCCGGGTTGGTGTCGTCGAAACGCAGGTGCGTGACGCCGCCGAACTCCTGGGCAAGGCCAAAGTTCACGCAGATCGACTTGGCGTGGCCGATGTGCAGGTAGCCGTTGGGCTCAGGCGGGAAACGCGTGACGATCTGGGTGTGCTTGCCCGAGTCCAGGTCTGCCTGGATGATCGGCCGCAGGAAATTGACCGGCACGGCGGGGCCGGACTTGGCATTCGAGGTAGGGTCGACAGTGGGCTTGCTCATAGGATCCTTGACTTACAGGTGCGCGGCCGCAGTGGGGGCCAGACAAAACAAAGCCGCTATCATAGCCGATGCTGTCAAGGGGCTGACAGAGCAGGCCCTATAAAGGCATGCATTTAATCGCCGGGATTTGAAAAACTGCCTCGAAATTCGCGCCTGTCACGCTAAACTGCGCACCTTGGCCCACGCTGGCTGAACCGGTTTGGGGGCTCGATGTCCCAAAACCACGAATTCCTCTAAAGAGAAGCGATCATGACTCAAGTCAAACTGACCACCAACCATGGCGACATCGTCATCGAACTGAACGCTGACAAGGCGCCGATCACCGTCGCCAACTTCATCGAGTACGTGAAAGCCGGTCACTACGAAAACACTGTTTTCCACCGTGTCATCGGTAACTTCATGATCCAGGGCGGCGGTTTCGAGCCAGGCATGAAAGAAAAGAAAGACAAGCGTCCAAGCATCCAGAACGAAGCTGACAACGGTCTTTCCAACGACAAGTACACCGTTGCCATGGCCCGCACCATGGAGCCGCATTCGGCTTCCGCGCAGTTCTTCATCAACGTTGCCGACAACTCTTTCCTCAACCACAGCGGCAAGAACACTCAGGGCTGGGGTTATGCGGTATTCGGTAAAGTGACCGCCGGCACCGACGTTGTCGACAAGATCAAAGGCGTGTCGACCACCATGAAGTCCGGCCACCAGGACGTACCAGCAGACGACGTGATCATCGAGAAAGCCGAGATCATCGAAGCGTGATATTGCTGATTTCAGACTTGCATCTGGAAGAGGAGCGCCCGGACATCACCCGGGCGTTTCTGGATTTGCTCGCCGGACGCGCCCGCTCGGCGAGTGCGTTGTACATTCTTGGCGACTTCTTTGAAGCGTGGATTGGCGACGACGCCATGACGACCTTCCAGCGTTCCATCTGCCAGGCCCTGCGCCAATTGAGCGACAGCGGCACGGCGATTTTTCTGATGCACGGCAATCGCGACTTCATGCTCGGCAAGGCGTTCTGCAAAGAAGCCGGCTGCACGCTGCTGAAAGACCCGAGTGTCGTGCAGTTTTACGGCGAGCCGGTGCTGCTGATGCACGGCGACAGTCTCTGCACCCGCGACGTCGGCTATATGAAGCTGCGCCGCTACCTGCGTAATCCGGTCACCCTGTTTATCCTGCGCAATCTACCGCTGAGCAGCCGCCATAAACTGGCGCGCAAACTGCGCAACGAGAGCAAGGCACAGACGCGGATGAAGGCCAATGACATCGTTGATGTCACACCGGAGGAGATTCCGCGGATCATGCAGGAGTTTGGCGTGAAAACCCTGATCCACGGCCACACCCATCGCCCGGCGATTCACAAGTTGCAGATCGGTGATGAAGCGGCGAAGCGGATTGTGCTGGGGGATTGGGATCGTCAGGGTTGGGCGTTGCAGGTGGATGAGAGCGGCTATGCGCTGGCGCCGTTCGATTTCGCCCCACCGCTGGCATTGCCGCACGGCTGAAGATCGCCACCCCCTCACCCCAACCCTCTCCCGAGGGAGAGGGAGCCGATTTGTGGGCTTTTCAAAACCTGAGTTCGACTCGGTATTGCAAGTCGGTGTAGTTCAAACATCCATCTCGGTCAGTCCCCTCTCCCTCCGGGAGAGGGTTAGGGTGAGGGGCTTTTGACCTCAGTGCCCCGAAGCGGCCGGGCCTGCCTTCGCGGCAAACGGCGGCTTCGCCAGCCACACAATCAGGATCAACCCCATAAACCCCCACCCCAGCAGCGTGAAGTAATCCACGGTCGACAACATATACGCCTGACTGGTCAGCACATGATCCAGCTGCGCATACGCCGGGTTGCTCGCCCCGCCCAACTGGTTCAGCGCCTCCCGCGTCGCCGGTTCATACGTGCTGATGCTCTCGCTCATATACGCATGATGCTGGTCAGCCCGACGAATCCAGATCCAGGTAGTCAGCGAAGCCGCGAAGCTACCACCCAACGTCCGCAAAAACGTCGCAAGACCGGCGCCATCAGCAATCTGGTTCGGCGGCAAGTCCGACATCAGAATGCTCAGGGTCGGCATAAAGAACAGCGCCACGCCAATGCCCATGAACAGTTGCACCAGCGCGATATGCTGGAAATCGACTTCGTTGGTGAACTCGGCGCGCATAAAGCAACTCAAGCCAATCGCCAAAAACGCGATGCCGGCGAGTAATCGCAAGTCGAACTTGTGCGCGTACTTGCCGACAAACGGCGACAGCAGCACCGGCAGAATCCCGATCGGCGCCACGGCCAGACCGGCCCAGGTCGCGGTGTAGCCCATTTGCGTCTGCAACCACTGCGGCAGGATCAGGTTGATGCCGAAGAAGCCGGCGTAACCCAACACCAGCACCAGCGTGCCGATGCGGAAGTTGCGGTAAGCGAACAGCCGCAAGTTGACCACCGGATGGCGGTCAGTCATTTCCCAGATCACGAACACCGCCAGCGCCACCACGGAAATCGCCGCGCCGATGATGATGAAATTCGACTCAAACCAGTCGAGGTCGTTGCCCTTGTCGAGGATCACCTGCAACGCACCGACGCCGATGATCAGCGTGATCAGACCGACGTAGTCCATCGGCTGACGGCTGGTTTCCACCGGACGTTTGGCCAGTTGCGAACGCACCACCATCACCGCAAAAATCCCGATCGGCACGTTGATGAAGAAGATCCACGGCCAGCTGTAGCTGTCAGTAATCCAGCCACCGAGAATGGGGCCTGCAATCGGCGCGACCACCGTGACCATCGCCAGTAACGCGAGGGCCATGCCTCGCTTCGCTGGGGGATAGACCGCGATCAACAGGGTTTGCGTCATCGGATAGAGCGGCCCGGCGACCAAGCCTTGCAGGACGCGAAAGCCGATCAGTTCTGGCATCGACGTCGAGATACCGCAGAGAAACGAGGCCAGCACGAACAGAATCGTGGCCCAGAGAAACAGTTTCACCTCACCGAAACGCCGACTGAGCCAACCGGTCAACGGCAGCGCAATCGCGTTACTCACGGCGAACGAAGTGATCACCCAAGTGCCCTGCTCCGAACTCACCCCGAGGTTGCCGGAAATCGTCGGCAACGCCACGTTGGCGATGGTGGTGTCGAGCACTTGCATGAACGTCGCCAGCGACAGACCGATGGTGCTGAGCAACAGGCTGGGCGGCGTGAAAGAAGCGTTATTGCTCATTGTGAATCCTTTGGAACCTGATTAGCGCCGCATCTGTTACAGATGCAGCAGCCTCTGTGGGATGCAATCTTTGTGGTAATGAAAGTTTTCTGTGGCCTGAGAATTTATGGTGGAGAGTGAATTCATTGTGGCGAGGGGATTTATCCCCGATGGACTGCGCAGCAGTCCCGTCTTTTCTGAATCAAAAGCGGGGCCGCTCCGCGACCCATCGGGGATAAATCCCCTCACCACAATAAATCCCCACTCAACAGGTAATTCCTTTTCCTCAGACAAATCCCTGGCCACAGGTAAAACCTGGATCCCCAAGCCTGTTCCCACAGGGGGACGTATCAGCGTTGCGCGGTTTTGCTCGCCGCAGCGCTGTTGTCGTGGATCAGTTGCGCGATCATCGCGTCGGCGTCGGCCAGTTGCTGATCGTAGATATTGGTGGTGAACGAGGCCTTTTGCGGTGGCTGCTGCGCCAGCATCGGGCCGCTCTGGTCGTGCAGGTTCACTTCAACGTTGGTCGACAGACCGACGCGCAGCGGGTGCTTGGCCAGTTCTTCGGCGTTGATATGAATGCGCACCGGTACACGCTGAACGATCTTGATCCAGTTACCCGTGGCGTTCTGCGCAGGCAGTAGCGCAAACGCACTACCGGTACCAGCGCCGAGGCTGTCGACGGTGCCGCTGTATTTCACGTCGCTGCCGTAGACGTCGGATTCGATATCCACCGGCTGACCGATGCGCATGTCGCGAAGTTGGGTTTCCTTGAAGTTGGCGTCGATCCACAGTTGATCCAGCGGAATCACCGCCATCAGCGCAGTACCCGGTTGCACACGCTGACCAAGTTGCACGGTGCGCTTGGCCACGTATCCAGTGACCGGCGCGATCAAGGTGCTGCGCGCATTGGTCAGGTACGCCTGACGCAATTCAGCCGCGGCCTGCATCACGTCCGGGTGCGAAGAGACCACGGTGTCATCGACCAGCGCGCTGGTGGTTTTCAGTTGCTGTTTGGCATTGGCCAAGGCGTTTTGCGCCGAGGTCAGATCATCGCGAGCGTGGGACAGTTCTTCCTGAGAAATCGCACCGCCAGCGGCAAGGTTCTTCCGGCGATTGAAGTTGTCCTGCGCCTTCTGCACTTCGGCCTGTTGCGCGTTGACCTGGGCTTTCATGCCATCCACGTTGCTGTACAGACCGCGCACCTGACGCACGGTGCGCGCCAGTTTCGCTTGCGCACTTTGCAGGCCGACTTCTGCGTCGTTGGGGTCGAAGTTGATCAGCACCTGACCTTCGTGAACCAGATCACCGTCGTCAGCACCGATGCTGACCACGGTGCCAGTCACCAGCGGGGTGATTTCCACAACGTTGCCATTCACGTAGGCGTCGTCGGTGCTTTCGTTAAAGCGCCCGATGAATTCGTGATACGCCCACACGCCAGCGCAGGCGAGCAGGACGACAACGGCCAGCGCCACCAGCATCACTTTGCGTTTGCGCGGGTTGCCGTTGTCCGGGGTGTTGTCTTGAGCTTGAGTGTTTTCGGCAGTGGCCATGACAATTACCTTGAATTAGTTGTGCGGCGTGGCTGGGGTGGCGTTGGCTGCGGTCAGGGTCTGCCCCTGGAAGCCGCCGCCCAGCGCTTGCATCAGTTGAATCGACAGGTCGATCTGCTCGGCATTGAGGTTGGCCAGTTGACGCTGGGCCTGCAGCAGTTGCTGCTCGATGCTGAGCACGTCCAGGTAGTTGCCGATGCCGGAACCGTAACGCTGGACGACGGTGTTGTAAGAATCCTGGGCAATCTCGGTGGCGTGTTGCTGCGCGCCGATCTGCCGGCCGATGTCACGCAACTGGTTGATCGTGTCGCTGACATCGCCCAGTGCTTGCACCAGATTTTTGTTGTACTGCGCCACTGCCAGATCGTAATCGGCGTCGCGCGCGTCGAGGTTGGCGCGCAGGCGTCCGCCGTCGAAGATCGGCACCGAAATGGTCGGGGCAATGTTGAAGAAGCGACTGGCCGAACCAAACATCGCGTCACCCAACAAAGATTCGGCACCGGCCGAGGCCGACAGGTTCAAGTTGGGATAGAAGCGGGTTTTCGCCGAGTCGATGTCTTTGCTCGCCGCTTCTACACGCCAGCGTGCGGCGACCAGATCCGGACGACGACCCAGCAGCTCGGCCGGCAATACCGACGGCACTGCGACAGCACTGGCTTGCAGGACTTTCGGCCGGGCAATTTCATTGCCGCGATCCGGGCCTTTGCCGAGCAGCACGGCCAGCGCAATTTTGGCGCTGTTCAGGCGCTTTTCCGCGTCGATCAGGTTGGCCTCAGAAGTGGCCTCCAGACTTTGCGTTTGTTGGTATTGATACTGGCTGTCGATCCCGGCGCTCAGGCGACGCTGGCTCAGGTCGAGCATTTGTTTGGTGCGTTTGAGGTCGTCGTTGGACAGGTCATAAACGATGTGCGCCTGACCGAGATCGCTGTAAGCGCGAGCGACGTCGGCAGCGAGGGTCAGCTGTGCCGCCTGACGATCGACTTCGGCGGCGCGGGCCTGACCGAGTGCAGCTTCCCAGGCATCGCGCTGGCCGCCCCACAGATCGAAGTTGTAATTGAAACCGGCGCTGACATTACGCACGGTGGCGTAGGCATCGCCCTGCCCCAGCGGATCCTGATCCTTGGCCAGGCGCGAACGGCTGATGCCGGCGCTGGCGTCGAGGGTCGGATAGCGTTCGGCATCGGCGGCATAGGCGGCGGCGCTGGCTTGATGGGCGCGTGCTGCGGCGATCTGCATGTCCGGGCTGTCGTGCAGGGCTTCGCGGATCAAGCCGTCGAGTTGCGGATCGCCGAGGCTGGTCCACCAATCGCTTTTCGGCCATGCGGCTGGCGACAGGGTCACGCCGTTGAGGGATTGGCCGACTTTCAGGTTTTTCGCATCAAGGTTCTGGCCTTGAGTGTCGAGGCCGCTGTAGTTGGCGCAACCGGCGAGGATCATCGCCGACAGCACCAGCGTCAGGCTGCTGCGCAAGGTTTTACCGCTCATTGTGTTCACCTAACCGCTGGAGAGTGATCGGGTCACCGGCTGCCAGCAGAATTTTCTTGAGGATGTATTCCAGGGTCTTCAACTCGTCCGGAGTGACGGCGCCCGCCAGTTCATTCATCGCGTTGGCGCCGATGTGCGGCAGGCGATCGGCCAGTAACTGGCCTTGCTCGGTCAGGGTCAGTTGCACCTGACGGCGGTCGCCTTCGCTGCGTTGGCGAGCCAGAAAACCTTTCTGCTCCAGACGATCGAGCATGCGCGTCATCGAACCGCTGTCGAGCGACAGATGCCGGCACAGTTCGGCCGGGGTATCGACGCCGTACTGGGCCATGATGATCAACACCTTGAACTGCGCGGCGGTGATGCCGTGGGGTTCCATGTGGGTGTCGATGATCCGGTCTTTGAGCAGCGCAGCACGGCCAAGCAACAGGCCGAGATGGCAGTGTTTGAATTCGTCCGGGGTGAAATGCTTCATTTGCTCACCTAATAACTGCCTAGGCAGTGAATGTATGTCGAGATGTTACTGCCTAGGCAGCGAATGTCAACGCAATAGTTAGGTTGCTTAGCAATTAGTTGACCAGTGGAGTGGGTTTTTTTGTTGCACGCACGGACGCCATCGCGAGCAGGCTCACTCCTACAAGGGAACGCATTCCAAATGTAGGAGTGAGCCTGCTCGCGATTGAAGCGACTCGGTTTAGGAGGGAGCGCGGTCTAGAAATCGCGCTTGTAGAAGATATCCAGCGAACTCGCAGCTTGGTTTTTGTGTTGCCCGCGCGGACGCCTTCGCGAGCAGGCTCACTCCTACAAGGGAACGCATTCCAAATGTAGGAGTGAGCCTGCTCGCGATTGAAGCGACTCGGTTTAGGAGGGAGCGCGGTCTAGAAATCGCGCTTGTAGAAGATATCCAGCGAACTCGCGACGCCACTCGCCGCTTCGACGTAGACCTTTTTGCTCAGCTTGTAGCGCAGCGCGATGGTGCTGGCCGGTTCAAACACGCCAACGCCATAACGCAAACTGAGCTTCTCGGTAATGTTGCCGCTGGCCACCACGCTGGTGGCATCGCCGCTGCCCGCCGTGTCGAGCTGGAAGTCCTGAATCCCGAGATCCTTGGCCAGGCTGCTGGTCACCCCGGCGCTGCCCATCAAGCCCAACCCCAACGCCGCTTGCGCGAGCATGTTGTTGTCTTCGCCGTTAGTGCTCAGCGGACGGCCGAGTACCAGATAGGACAGCGCCTGCTCCTGGCTCATCGCCGGTTCGGAGAAGATCTGCGTGGTCGGCTGTTCGGCGCTGCCGCTCAGGCGGATACCGGCGATCACGTCGTCGGTCTGGCGAATCGCTTCGATGTCCAGGTACGGCTGATCGATGGGCCCGGCGAACAACAGGCGAGCACGCCGCACGGACAGGCGCTGGCCGTAGGCACTGTAGCGGCCGTCGTTGAGCCACAATTCGCCACGGGTATCCATGTTGTCGCCGATGTGCACATGCCCCTGCACGTTGGCGGTCAGGCCAAATCCGGCGAAGGCGAGTTTGTCGTCGCCAACCTCCACGTCGATGTCCATTTTCATGGCCATCGGCGGTTTGCCCTCTTCGGTCTGCGCGCCGACGATGATCGTGTCGTCAGAGACTTTCACCGTCGATGGCGGCAGTTCACGCACGGTGATTTCGCCTTTCGGCACCCGCACTTTACCGGCGATTTTCAGCTCATCGCCGGCCATGGAAATTTTCAGATCCGGCGCCATTTCGAGTTTGGCGTACGGTTCGACAGTGACCGGCAACTGCGTGCCTTTCAGCGAAAGATCGACCACCAGCGCCTGACCCCAGGCGACGTTACCGTTCAAGCTGCCCTGCCCGCTCTTGCCGCTTTTCCAGCCGCCGTCCAGACGCACCGATTCACCGGCGATCAATGCGGTGAGTTGCAGATCTTGCAGCTCCATCGGCAACTCGGCGCCGGACACTTCGCCGTCACTCAGTTGCACCGTGCCGTTGACCAGTGGCGCCAGCAGGCCACCGGAAATCGTGCCGCTGCCGTTCAGGCGCCCGGTGAGTTTCTCGACCATCGGCACAAACGGCCGCGCCACCGACAGATCCAAACCGGTGAGGCGGAACGAGCCGCTCAGTGGTTTGTTTTTCGGCAACGGATTGAGCTGCGCCTGCACCATCAGTTCGCCGAGCTTGCCGCCGACGAAGTTGAGATCAGTGTCGACGCGCTTCGGCGTGAGTTTGCTGGTGAGCTTGAGCGTCTGGTACGGGAAGTCCAGCCACTGATCCTTTTCTTTCATGCGCAAAGTGCCGCCGCTGGCATCGACGCTGATCACACCGTTCGGGCCGCTCGCCGGCAAGTCCAGTTGCAGATCGGCATTGAGCTTGCCCTGCCAGGCGAAGTCTTTTGGCAACCATTGCGCGAGGCTTTCAATCGGGAACTGCTTGAGGTGGTAGCGCAGTTTCGGCTCAGGCATCAGGCGCTGATCTTCACCGCACAGGCTCGCGCCGCCGGACAGCCAGCAATGCGCGCCGAAGTTGATTTTGCCGTCAGCCAGACGTTCGAGTTTGGCCGGGTTTTGCAGCTTCCAGTCCTGGCCACCGGCCTGAATATCACCGCTGGCCAAACGGCCGCGCCAGTTGCCCTTGTCCAGATTGCCGTCGAGACCGAGGGCCAGTTTCAGCTTCGGCCCGAGCAGGTCGAGGCTGAGTTTCTGGCTCTTGATGTCGCCTTGAGCGCTGGCGGTCAGCGTGCCCAAAGACGTATCACCGGCCTGAATGCCGCTGCCCTTAAGGTCGATTTTCGCCCGTTGCGCACTGTCGAGGGTGGCGTCGAGGTTGAGGCTTTGCAGGCGATTATCCTGGAACGCCAGTTGTGAACCTTGCAGACCGAGTTTGCCCTGCGGGGCTTTCAGCGTGCCGGCGACGTCGACGCGGCCATTAATCTGCCCGCGCAGTTCTGGCCAAAGCTGGGCCAGACGCGCCAGTTTGATGTCGATCTGCCCGGTGAGTTTCTGTTGCAGACTGCCCTTGCCATTGATGCTGTTGTCGCCGAGGCGGATTTGCAGGGCATTCAGGTTCCACTGTTCGCCAGCGCCGTCGGCCTTGGCTTGCAGGATCGCCGGTTGCCCGCGCAGTTTGCCTTTGAGGTCGAGATCAGCGGTCAGGCTCAGGCGCTGGTTTTTCATCTCGCCTTGGCTTTTCAGCGGCCCGGCCAAGGTGCCCGGTAATTCGGCAACCCAGTACGCCGGGTTCAGCGCCGACAGATCGAGCGCCGTGTCCCAGGCGATGCCGTCGGCGAACTGCACGTTGATGTGCCCTTCAGCCTTGCCCTGCCCCGCTTGCATTTTCAGTTGCGGCAAAGCGATCTGTTTCAGGTTGCCGCTGAACGGACTGCTCAGAGTGAACGCGCCCGCCGGGCCATCCAGTGCGGCGGCGAAGTTACCGAGGTATTGACCGTCGGTGTAGGAGACTTCGCCAGTGAAGGTACGCAAAGCGACTTGCGGCTCGTCGATTTCGTTATAGAGCCGGTGCCACGGGAAATCCTGCCAATTGATGTTGGCTTGCGCCGTGAGGCCTTTGCTCCAGTCAACGCTGCCGGTGAGTTTGAGGCTTTGCTTGTCGTTGGCGCTCAGGTCGAGGCCGGCGATTTGCGCACCACTGGCGTCGACTTTGCCTTTCAGCAACAACGCGACCGGGCCTTTATCGGCGGGCAGCGCAGCGTTGCCGTTTAACTGGTAACCGTTTTTCAGGTCGCCTTCGGCGCTCAGCTGCAGTTGATTGAGTTGCAGGGTGTCCGGCAGATCGGCGCTCGGTTTGAACGCGTCGCTGGTGATACGCAGCTTGGCTGGCAGGTTTTCCACCAGCGGTTGCAACTCGCCGCTCAATTGGCCGTCGAGGTAGCCACGACTGTCGGCGTGCAGGTTGAGGGTTTTCAGCAGGTCGCCGTCGATTTTTAGCGCCAGCGTCCATGGGCCCTTATCCGGCGATGGCAACGTCAGGTCACCGGCGATATTCAGCGGCCAGTTGCCGGTCGGCGCCAGGGTGCCGGACAGGTTCAGGCTGAGGGCGTCGCGCTGCAACTTGATGCTTTCAATCTGCATGCCCTGCGCCGTCCAGTGCGCCGCCAGTTGCAGGCCCTTGAGCTGTTCGCTGCCGTTGAACAACAGACTGCCGACCTGCACGTCGCCCAGTTCGATGGCCACCGGCAATTGCAGATCCGGCAGTTTGATCGGGCCGCTTTCAGTGGTTTCTTCACTTGGCGGAAATTGCAGGATGACCTGATCAGCCTTGAGCTGTTCGATGCACAGAGTCATGCGCGTCAGGCACAGCGGCGACCAGGCGAAAATCGCCTTGTTCAGCTCGACGCGGCTGGTGTCTTGCTGCCAGAGCAGATGATCGGCGCTCCACTGACCGCCGAGGCGACCCTGAAAATTCTCGACGCTGAGGCCCGGCACCAGACCCAACACCCAACGGCTGCCGGCCTGCGTGCCGAGCACCGTGGCGACGCTCAATGCAATCAACAACACCAACGCCAATAGCGCGAGTGCCGTTATTTTCAAACCACGCTTCACAGCTCAGGCCCCATGGAAAAGTGCAGCCGGATGCCGCCGTCGTCGTCGAGTGCGTGGGCCAGATCGAGGCGGATCGGCCCGACCGGCGAGACCCAGCGCACACCAATACCAACCCCGGTCTTGAGGTTCGGCAGTTCGAGTTTATTGAAAGAGTTGCCCTGATCGACGAAGGTCGCGACCCGCCATTTTTCCGCGATCGAGTACTGATACTCGACGCTGCCGGCGACCATGTAACGGCCACCGATGCGATCGCCCTCGGAGTTTTCCGGGGACAGGCTCTGGTAGTCGTAACCGCGCACGCTCTGATCGCCACCGGCGAAGAAGCGCAGCGACGGCGGCACCGATTTGTAGCCGTTGGTGGCGCTGCCGCCGACCTGCACGCGACCGAGCAAGCGGTGTTTGTCGAACACCGTGGTCAGGCCTTTGACCAGCGCGGTGCCATATAGAAGGTTGTTATCTGAACCCAGACCTTCTTTCGCCACTTTGCTTTCGAAGCTCAGGCGATAGCCGTTGTGCGGGTCGATGCGGTTGTCGCTTTTCAGGTACGAGTAGCTGATGCCGGGCATCAGCAAAGTGCTCAGCCCTGAGTCGTCACCGAGTTCGTACTCTTCACGCTGCCATTTCAGCGAGATCACCCGCTGCCAGCCGCTCGGCAATTTGCTGTGCCATTCCGGGCCGAAGGTCAGCAGCTTGCTCAGCGTGTCGGAGCCGTCGATGTCTTCAAATTGATAGCCGCCGGCCCAGCGCAGTTTGTCGGTCAGTGGCGGGTCGAGCGGGATGTCGTAGAACAGCCCGACGTTTTGCCGTGGCGCCGAGAGTTCGGCCTCCCAGCCATAACTGTCGCCCTGCGGGTTGACCCAGTGGCGCGTCCAGTTGGCTTTGATACGTGGGCCGACGTCGGTCGAGTAACCGAGGCCAAGGCCCATGGTGCGCGGTTTGCGCGTGTCGAGTTTGACGTCGACCGGGATCACATCATTCTTTGCGGCAGTCGGTGCGGCATCGACGCGCACGCCTTCGAAATAGCCGCTCGATTGCAGGTCGCGGTTGAGTTCGGCGATCAGCTCCGAGTCGTACGGCTCGCCTTCCTTGAACGGCACCATGCGTTGCAGCAGGTCTTCGTCGAACGGCGTGTCGCCTTCGAATTTGACTTTGCCCAGCGCGTAACGCGGACCGCTGTCGTAGATCAACTCAACATCGGCGACACCCGCGCGCGGGTCGACCAAGAGTTTTTGGCTGGTGAAGTGGCCGCTAAAGAAACCGAAGCGTGAAGCCTGATTCTGAATAATTCTTTTGGCGTCTTCATAACGCCCATGATTGAGCACCGCGCCGGACTTGAGCACGTCGCTTTTCGGTACACGAAAGGATTTGAGGGAGGCAGCCGGGCCGTCGACACGGATGGTGACGTTGCGCAGACGAATCGGTTCGCCGGGATCGATGTTCAGCACCAGGCGCGGTTTTTCGCCGCCCTTCACGTCACTTTCAATCTGCGGCTGGTAGTAGCCCAACGCCTGGGCCGCTTTGCGCGCCTGCTCTTCGGCACCGCGACTGAAGCGCAGCAAGGCTTCTTCGTCACGGTCACCGAGGCTGCCGATATAGCCTTCTATATTGGCCTTCAGTTCATCGTTGGACGGTTTGATCCGCACATCCAATTCACTTTGCGCCAGCGCCGCGCAGCTGGATAACAGCATGAGCACGCCACTGGTAAATCTTCCTGGAAACTTCATAGGCGCGGATGCTATCACGAGCTTGGGAGCGTGATAGATCAAGACTTGTCTCGAAAAGTTCGACGCTTAAGCAGTCGCCGTTTGTAACACTTGCGGATTGGCGTGGAAAAATACGTGTTCTCGTACCGGGCCGACGGCAACCTCGCCGATCTCCTCGTAACCCTGCCTTTTATAGAATTCCAGATAACGTGGATTGCCGGTGTCGAGCACCACGCCTTGCGAAGTTTCATCGACGGCGCACCAGTTGTGCACGGCGGTCAGCAGTTGCTCGCCAAAGTGTTTGCCCTGGAACTGCGGATGAATGCCCAGCAGCGGCAGCATGTGCACTGACTCGGTCGGCACGCACGCGGAAACGGCGTCGTGGTATTCGAGATAGCGGCGGGTGCAGCGGAAACCGGTGCTGAGCACCATGCGCAGGCGCCAGGCCCAACTTTCGGTGATGCCCAAGCGTCGTTGCGGTGGCGCGATCAGGGCGATGCCGATCAAGCGGTCGTTGACCAACAGGCCGATGGCCGGCAAGTCCTGGAGGAAATGCTGTTTGACCAATTCACGCACGGTGGCGCGAACGCGCTGTTCGTAGCCTGGGCGCTCGGCTTCGAACAGGTAGCCGAAGGTCGGTTCGTGGCGATAGGCCTGATAAAGCAGCGATCGGGCTTCGCGGGAATAACCGCGGTCGAGCATATGAATGTCGGCGATGGCGGTCTGGGTTTCAGGCATGACAGTGATTCTCCCCGGGGCGCGTCAAATGGCGGCGCTCTTGTTGGTACGAACCTTTTGGCGTTGGCACAGTTCCCCACAGGTATAGACCAAGCTTGGATCTTCATCGACCGGGTGGACGCCTTCGCGAGCAAGCTTTGCTCCTACAAGGATTCTGGGCGCCTGCTTTTGTAGGAGCAAAGCTTGCTCGCGATGGCGCCATTGCACACACCACAAATCCCACAGCCAAAAATGATTTCTCCCACCCCACACTGGCCCATCTCCCCCATGTCAGCTAGCATCGCCCTTTTGCCAGGACTGCCGACCATGAAGATCGTTTCCTTCAACATCAACGGACTGCGCGCCCGTCCGCATCAGCTGGCAGCGCTGATCGAAAAACACCAGCCGGACGTGATCGGCCTGCAGGAAACCAAAGTCCACGACGACCAGTTCCCGCTCGAAGAAGTCCGCGCCCTCGGCTACCACGTGTACTTCCACGGGCAGAAAGGCCATTACGGCGTAGCGATGTTGTCGCGTCAGGAACCGATCGCCATTCACAAGGGTTTCGCCACCGACGACGAAGACGCCCAGCGCCGCTTTATCTGGGGCACCTTCGCCGACGCCAATGGCGTGCCGGTGACGATCATGAACGGCTATTTCCCACAGGGCGAAAGCCGCGACCACCCGACCAAATTCCCCGCCAAGCAGCGTTTCTACAGCGATCTGCAAGCACTGCTGGAAAGCCAGTTCCACAACGAACAACCGGTCGTGGTGATGGGCGATGTGAACATTTCCCCGGAAGACTGCGACATCGGCATCGGCCCGGACAACATGAAGCGCTGGCTGAAAACCGGCAAATGCAGCTTCCTGCCGGAAGAGCGCGAGTGGATGGCGCGCCTGAAGAACTGGGGCCTGACCGACAGCTATCGCCACCTCAACCCGGACGTGACCGACATGTTCAGCTGGTTCGATTACCGCAGCCGTGGCTTTGAGGATGAGCCGAAGCGCGGGCTGCGCATTGACGTGATTCTGGCGTCGCATGGTTTGCTGCCGCGAGTGAAGGCGGCGGGCGTGGATTATGAATTGCGCGGGATGGAAAAACCGTCCGACCATGCGCCGATCTGGCTTGAATTGAGCTAAAAGCAAAGATCGCAGCCTGCGGCAGCTCCTACAATTGGAATGCGTTCCCCTGTAGGAGCTGCCGCAGGCTGCGATCTTTTGATCTGTCATCTTTTGGTCATGCGCCTGACTTAATCTCCCCGGCAATCCCCTTGGCTTGATTCGGTGCCGGCATGACCCTGCGTGTTCTGTGCGTCTTTCTCTTGAGTGCGTGGCTGACGGTGTCCGCCGCCGGTTTGCCGGTGCCCGACGATGGGCCGGCGTTGCGCATTCAGGGTTCCAACACCATCGGTGCCGAACTCGGCCCGGCATTGGTCGAAGGTCTGCTGCAACAGCAAGGCCTGCTGAAGATCCACCGCGAAACCCCGGGCACCGCCAACGAATTGCGCATTGTTGGCCAGACGGCTGAAGGCAAACGCGTGCTCATCGACGTCGCCGCTCACGGCTCCAGCACCGGTTTCACCGCCCTGAAAAACGCCAGCGCCGACCTCGCCGCCTCCTCCCGCGAGATCAAGGACAGCGAGCTGCTCAGTCTGCAATCCCTCGGCGATCTGAAAAGCGCCGCCGCCGAACAAGTCATCGCCATCGATGGCCTGGCGATCATCCTTCATCCCGAAAACCCGTTGCAGCAACTCGACACTGAGCAACTGGCGCGGATCTTCGCCGGCGAAGTGAAAAGCTGGGAAGACCTCGGTGGTCGCGGCGGTGCGATTCATTTATATGCGCGGGATGATCAGTCCGGCACCTATGACACGTTCAAGGAATTGGTGCTCAGTCGTCGTGGGAAAACCCTGAGCAGCGCGGCGAAACGTTTCGAATCCAGCGAGGAATTGTCCGACGCGGTGAGTAGTGATCCACAGGGCATTGGATTTATCGGTTTGCCTTACGTGCGTCAGGCCAAAGCCGTGGCGATTGCCGATGGCGCGTCGCAATCGATGCTGCCGCTCAATAGTCTGATCGCCACCGAGGACTATCCGCTGTCTCGGCGACTGTTCTTTTATCTGCCGCCGGACAGCAGCAATCCATGGGCAAAAGCGCTGGTGGCGTTTGCGCAAAGTCGTCAGGGTCAGGAGATTGTTGCGCGCAACGGTTTTATCAGTCAGACCGTGCACGCCATGACGGTCGCGCCGAATGCACTGATGCCCGAGGGTTATCAATCCCTCAGCCGTCACGCCCAACGTCTGACGGTGAACTTCCGTTTTGAAGAAGGTAGCGCGAGTCTGGACAACAAGGCGCGTCAGGATCTGGCGCGGGTGTTCGACTATATAAAGCGCCATGACAAGACCGATCGTGCGGTGACGCTGGTGGGCTTTGGTGATGTAAAGGACGACCCGGCGCGCGCGGATCTGTTGTCGAAGTTGCGGGCGATGGCGGTGCGACGGGAGTTGGTGAAGAGCGGCGTGGTGTTGCGCGAGGTGCGCGGGTTTGGCGCGCAGATGCCGGTGGCGACCAACAGTGCGGATGAGGGAAGGATCAAGAATCGGCGGGTTGAGGTTTGGGTGTATTGAGTCTGATGGTTATGTACTGAATGGGCTGGCCCTTTCGCGAGCAAGCTCGCTCCCACAGGGAACGCATTCTTCCATTTGGAATGCGGTTTAATGTGGGAGCGAGCTTGCTCGCGAAGGGGGCGACGCGGTCTTACTGACCGCTACGCAACATTTCCTTCGGCACGTATTTGCCGATCTCAAACTTGCCAATCGCCGCACGGTGCACTTCGTCCGGGCCATCAGCCAAACGCAATGTCCGTTGCATCGCATACATATAAGCCAGCGGGAAGTCGTTCGACACCCCTGCCCCGCCATGCATCTGGATCGCCCGGTCGATCACGCGCAGCGCGACGTTCGGCGCAACAACCTTGATCTGCGCGATCTCGCTTTTCGCGATTTTGTTACCCACGGTGTCCATCATGTACGCCGCTTTCAGCGTCAGCAGGCGCGCCATGTCGATCTCCATGCGCGAGTCGGCGATCTTGTCGACGTTACCGCCCAGACGCGCCAGCGGTTTGCCGAATGCGGTGCGGCTCACCGAACGTTTGCACATCAATTCCAGCGCACGCTCAGCCATGCCGACCGAACGCATGCAGTGGTGAATCCGGCCTGGGCCAAGACGACCTTGCGCAATTTCAAAGCCGCGTCCTTCACCCAACAGTACGTTTTCGTACGGCACACGCACGTTGTCGAACAGTACTTCGGCGTGACCGTGGGGCGCATCGTCGTAACCGAACACTGGCAACGGACGAACGATTTTTACGCCCGGCGTATCGACTGGCACGAGGATCATCGAGTGCTGCGCGTGGCGTGGCGCATCGGGATTGCTCAGGCCCATGAAGATCAGAATCTTGCAGCGCGGATCGCAAGCACCGGACGTCCACCATTTTTTGCCGTTGATCACCCACTCGTCGCCATCACGCACGGCGCGGGCGGCCATGTTGGTGGCGTCAGAGGAGGCAACATCGGGTTCGGTCATGGCGAACGCCGAGCGGATTTCGCCGCGCAGCAACGGTTCCAGCCAGCGTTGTTTTTGCTCTTCGTTGGCGTAACGCACCAGCACTTCCATGTTGCCGGTGTCCGGTGCCGAGCAGTTGAACGGCTCCGGGCCGAGCAGTGAGCGGCCCATGATTTCCGCCAGTGGCGCGTATTCGAGGTTGGTCAGGCCGGCACCCAGTTCCGATTCAGGCAGAAACAGATTCCACAGGCCTTCGGCTTTGGCCTTGGCTTTGAGTTCTTCCATGATCGCCGTCGGCTGCCAGCGATCGCCTTCGGCAACCTGGCGCTCGAACACGGCTTCGGCCGGGTAAACGTAAGTGTCCATGAACGCGGTTACGCGCTCACGCAGTTCTTGCACCTTGGGCGAATAAGCGAAATCCATGAGCAGCTCCCGATGGTTAAGGCAGTTCTTGAGCAGAGGTTGTTTAGGTCATGCAATCGATGCTAGAACAGCGCTGATAATTTACCTAGCCTATTCTCGGCGTGTATAAACATTCATCACCGATATATGATCGGCTGATTGCCAGCCCCCCAAACACCGCACTAAATAACAAGAGAAGCCGCGTTATGAATCTGAGCAAGGTCGACCTCAACCTTTTCATCGTCTTCGACGCGATCTACACCGAAGCCAACCTGACCCGCGCCGGGCAGATTGTCGGCATCACCCAGCCGGCGGTGTCCAATGCGCTGGCGCGGTTGCGCGAAACCTTCAACGACCCGCTCTTCGTGCGCACCGCCCAAGGCATGGTGCCGACGCCGATGGCGCAGAACATCATCGGTCCAGTGCGTAACGCGCTGTCGCTGCTGCGCGTGTCAGTGCAGGAAAGTCGTATTTTCAACCCGGCGCAAGCGGTCAAGACCTATCGCATCAGCATGACTGACCTCACCGAAGCAGTGATTTTGCCGCCGCTGTTTCAACGCCTGCGCCGTCTGGCGCCGACCGTGATTATCGAAAGTTTCCTGTCGAAACGCCGTGAGACCACCAAGGAACTGGCGGCCGGGCGTCTGGATTTCGCTGTGGACGCGCCGCTCAACACCGACCCACAAGTGCGCCACGTCAAGCTGATGGAAGACCGTTACGTCTGTGCGATGCGCAAGGGCCATCCGATGGCGGGCAAGGAAAAGCTGTCGCTGGATGATTATTTGTCGCTGACCCATATCCATATTTCCAGCCGCCGTAGCGGTCTGGGCTATGTCGATCTGGCACTGGGCAAAATGGGCATTCAGCGCAAGATCGCCCTGCGCTCGCAGCATTATTTGATGGCGTCGCAGGTGATGCAGCAGACGGATATGGTCATGACCGTGCCGGAGCGCTTTGCCCGTCGGCATGAGCTGCAGGCGTTTAATCTGCCGGTGAATGATGTGCCGCCGGTGGAGACGCATCTGTATTGGCATGAAAGCACTGACCAGGATCCGGCGAATCGCTGGATGCGCGAGCAGATGATTGAGTTGTGCCAGCAGGTGACGGCGCAGGAGAAGAAGCTGGATAAGCAGGTGGTTTGAGGAAAGATCAAAAGATCGCAGCCTTCGGCAGCTCCTACATTTGGAATGCGTTTTACTGTAGGAGCTGCCGAAGGCTGCGATCTTTTTCTTGCTTGACGTAAACGTCAACCTGCCATTAGCTTAGCGCCAAGACCTTTTTCCGAGCGCTTCCATGAGCAGCCAGACTTACAGCATTTCCGACCTCGCCCGCGAGCTGGACATCACCACCCGGGCGATCCGCTTTTATGAAGAGCAAGGCCTGCTCAGCCCTGAGCGCCGTGGCCAGGAACGCATCTATTCGCCGCGCGACAAGGTCAGCCTGAAGCTGATCCTGCGGGGCAAGCGCATCGGCTTCTCCTTGGCCGAATGCCGCGAACTGATCGAACTCTACGACCCGTCCAGCGGTAACACCAAACAGCTCAACAGCATGCTGGCGAAAATCACCGAGCGCCGTGAGCAACTGGAGCAGCAGTTGCTGGATATCGAACAGATGAAACTGGAGCTTGATACCGCGGAAGAGCGCTGCGTGCAGGCGCTTGAACAAACCCTCAAGAGCCAGCAGGCCATCTAACCGACAACACAAATCCCCTTGTAGGAGTGAGCCTGCTCGCGATAGCGGTGTGTCAGATAATATTTGTTCGACTGACACCCCGCTATCGCGAGCAGGCTCACTCCTACAAAGGATCTCCACGAATTCAAAAGAGCAGGTCAGCCCATGTCCCTCCCCTCCCAAGTACGCCTGATCGAAGTCGGCCCGCGCGATGGCCTGCAGAACGAAGCCCAACCCATCAGTGTCGCCGACAAGGTACAACTGGTCGACGCGCTCAGCGCCGCCGGCCTTGGCTATATAGAAGTCGGCAGTTTCGTTTCGCCCAAGTGGGTGCCGCAAATGGCCGGTTCCGCTGAAGTGTTCGCGCAGATCCAGCGCAAACCCGGCGTGACTTATGGCGCACTGGCGCCGAACCTGCGCGGTTTTGAGGATGCGATTGCTGCCGGGGTCAAGGAAGTCGCGGTGTTCGCCGCCGCGTCCGAAGCCTTCTCGCAGCGCAACATCAACTGCTCGATCAGCGAAAGCCTGGCGCGCTTCGCCCCGATCATGGATGCGGCGAAGCAACACGGCGTTACCGTGCGCGGTTACGTGTCCTGTGTGCTCGGCTGCCCGTACGAAGGCACGGTCGCGCCGGAGCAAGTGGCGATGGTCGCCCGCGAGCTGTACGCGATGGGCTGCTACGAGGTTTCGCTGGGCGACACCATCGGCACCGGCACGGCTGGCGCGACTCGCCGATTGTTTGAAGTGGTTTCGGCGCAGGTGCCACGGGACAAACTCGCCGGGCATTTCCACGACACTTACGGTCAGGCGATGGCCAACATCTACGCCAGTCTGCTCGAAGGCATTTCCGTATTCGACAGCTCTATCGCGGGCCTCGGCGGCTGTCCGTACGCCAAAGGTGCGAGCGGTAACGTTGCTACCGAAGACGTGGTGTACCTGCTCAACGGCCTCGGCATCGAGAGCGGAATCGACCTGGACGCCTTGATTGCCGCGGGTCAGCAGATCAGCGCGGTGCTCGGTCGCCCGAGCGGTTCGCGCGTGGCGAAGGCGCGCAGCGCACAGTGAGGGGAGATGGTGTTACCGCTGTGTCCGGAATGTGGGCTTAAGCGAGTAACACGGAAACAAATTGTCTGGATTGGCCTGATCGAAAAATCCTACAAAATCACAAGCCATTGATTTACAAGACTTTTTAAAAGTTGGCACGCGTAATGCTATCTCTATGGCATAACAAGAATAAAAAGCAGCAAACCAATAAAAATAAGACGTACCGACTCTGACATAACAAAAACAACACGGCAGAGACGCAGCTAACAGATTTTTTTGGAGAAGGTGTGCTTTTCAGGGTGCTCTCAGGAGTGACCCGCAACCGGGCAGAGAACAATAAAACTACCTTCAGGTAGCTCCCGAATCGGTTGGATCGTTTAACGAGAAAGCAGATCAGCGCTCAAAAAAATACGTTTGCTCTTGACCCCGGATGGGGGTCGCCAAAAACAGCGGTAAAGGGCCACGGTTGCCAAAAACAACAACAGACCGACCCTCAATAATAAAAAAGAGCACGCGACGACAAAATTAAAGGGGAGCCTCGGCTCCCCTTTGTGCTTTCTGCGATTCCTCTTTCCAACACCGCCCATTCCCCTGTGGGAGCGAGCTTGCTCGCGAAAGCGGTGTGTCATCAACAAAGATATTGGCTGACCTGACGCCTTCGCGAGCAAGCTCGCTCCCACAGGGGTGGTGGTTACCGTTCGATTGTTTTCAGTTCTTGGATGCTTATTTCGCGCATCCTGAATTTCTGAATCTTACCCGTCACCGTCATCGGAAACTCTTCGACGAACTTGAAGTGCCGTGGCGTCTTGAAGTGCGCGATGCGTTCCTTGCACCAGGTTTGCAGCTCCAGCTCCGAGGCGTTGTGGCCGGGATGGAATTTGATCCAGGCGACAATCTCTTCGCCGTAACGCGAACACGGAATGCCGATCACCTGCGCATCCGCCACCGCCGGATGGGTGAAGAAAAACTCTTCCAGCTCACGCGGATAAACGTTCTCGCCGCCGCGAATGATCATGTCCTTGTTACGCCCGGCGATGTTGACGTAACCCTCCTCGTTCATGCTCGCCAGGTCGCCGGTGTGCATCCATCCTGCTTCATCGATGGCTTCAGCGGTGGCTTGCGGGTTTTGCCAATAGCCGAGCATCACGCTGTAACCACGGGTGCACAGTTCGCCGATAGTGCCGCGCGGCACGAGGTTGCCGGCCTCGTCGATGATCTTGCTTTCCAGTTGCGGCTGGGTGCGGCCGACGGTGGTCACGCGCAGTTCCAGTTCATCGTTGGGGCCGGTTTGCAGCGACACCGGGCTGGTCTCGGTCATGCCGTAGGCGATCTGCACTTCGCTCATGTGCATCTCGCTGATGACCCGGCGCATCACTTCAATCGGGCAGGTGGCGCCGGCCATGATCCCGGTGCGCAGGCTCGACAGGTCGAATTCGGCGCGTTGCGGCTGATCGAGCATGGCGATGAACATGGTCGGCACGCCGTAGAGGCCGGTGGCTTTTTCTTCGGCGACGGTCTGCAGGGTCAGCAACGGATCGAACGCATCGTTGGGGTAAATCATCGTGCTGCCGTGAGTGACGCAGCCGAGATTGCCCATGACCATGCCGAAGCAGTGATACAGCGGCACCGGGATCACCAGGCGATCGTGCGGGGTCAGGCCGATGCTTTCGCCAACCATGTAGCCGTTGTTGAGGATGTTGTAGTGGCTGAGGGTCGCGCCTTTGGGGAAACCGGTGGTGCCGGAGGTGTATTGAATGTTTACCGGTTGATCGAAGTGCAGGCTGTTGCTGCGTTCGTTGAGTTGTTGCGGGGAGATGCTCGCGGCCATATCAGTCAGTTGCGACCACGGCAGGAAACCTGATGGCGGTTTCGCGTCGAGGCTGATCACGCCGCGCAATTCTGGCAGGCGCTCGCTGCGCAGTTGGCCAATGGATTGTTCGGCCAGTTCTGGCACCAATCCTTGCAACATGCCGTGGTAGTTCGACGACTTGAACGCGCCGGCGCAGACCAGCCATTGGCAGCCGGATTGTTTGAGCACGTATTCCAGTTCGGAGCTGCGGTAGGCCGGGTTGACGTTGACCAGGATCACACCGATTTTCGCCGTGGCAAACTGGGTGATGCACCACTCAGCGCAGTTCGGTGCCCAGATGCCGAGGCGATCGCCGGCCTGTAAACCCAGGGCGAGCAGCGCTCTGGCGTGCACGTCGACGGCATCGGCCAATTGCCGCCATGAGTAGCGCAACTGCTGATGGCGCACGACGAGCGCTTCGCCGTCGGGGTATTGCGCGACGGTGTGATCGAACTTCTGCCCGATGGTCATCGCCAGCAAGGCTTTGTCCTGTGAGCCACGGGTGTAGCTGCGCTGCGGGTTTGCACTGGGTTGATCCATGACGACCCCTATTGTCTTTATTTATGGGTTGCCGACGGTCACTTGTAGGAGTGAGCCTGCTCGCGATCTCGATCCATTAGTCAACACTTACGTCGACTGACACGACGCGATCGCGAGCAGGCTCACTCCTACAAAAACTAATCAGCTTTCAATCTTGAACTGCCCCTACTCTCGCTCAAGTTGACGTTAACGTAAAGGGTGATTGACAGCTATTCGTCACAGGCTTACGTTAACGTAAAGGTGAGAGCCGAGTGACCGCCCTCCCCACCCTACAAAAAAGCCAAAAGGTGACCCATGAGCTATCCATCCCTGAATTTTGCCCTCGGTGAAACCATCGACATGCTGCGCGATCAGGTTCAGTCCTTTGTCGCCAAGGAGATCGCCCCGCGTGCGGCGCAGATCGACAGCGACAACCTGTTCCCCGCCGACATGTGGCGCAAATTCGGTGACATGGGCCTGCTCGGCATTACCGTGCCGGAAGAGTACGGCGGTGCTGGCCTCGGTTACCTGGCACACGTCGTGGCGATGGAAGAAATCAGCCGTGGCTCGGCTTCGGTGGCGCTGTCCTACGGCGCGCATTCCAACCTCTGCGTCAACCAGATCAACCGCAACGGCAACCACGAACAGAAAACCAAGTACCTGCCGAAGCTGATCAGCGGCGAGCACGTCGGCGCATTGGCGATGAGCGAACCGAATGCCGGTTCCGACGTGGTTTCGATGAAATTGCGCGCCGACAAACGCGGCGACCGTTACGTCCTCAACGGCAGCAAAACCTGGATCACCAACGGCCCTGACGCCAACACTTACGTGATCTACGCCAAGACCGATCTGGAAAAAGGCCCGCACGGCATCACCGCATTCATCGTCGAACGCGACTGGAAAGGCTTCAGCCGCAGCAACAAGTTCGACAAGCTCGGCATGCGCGGCTCCAACACTTGCGAGCTGTTCTTCGATGACGTCGAAGTGCCGGAAGAAAACATCCTCGGCGTGCTCAACGGCGGTGTGAAAGTGTTGATGAGCGGCCTCGATTACGAGCGCGTGGTTCTCTCCGGCGGCCCGACCGGGATCATGCAGTCGTGCATGGATCTGATCGTGCCGTACATCCATGACCGCAAGCAGTTCGGTCAAAGCATCGGCGAGTTCCAGCTGATCCAGGGCAAAGTCGCTGACATGTATACCCAACTCAACGCCAGCCGCGCTTATCTCTACGCGGTTGCGCAGGCTTGCGAACGTGGCGAAACCACGCGTAAAGATGCCGCTGGCGTAATCCTTTATACCGCTGAGCGCGCCACACAAATGGCCCTCGACGCGATCCAGATTCTCGGCGGTAACGGTTACATCAACGAATTCCCGGCGGGCCGTCTGCTGCGCGACGCCAAGCTGTACGAAATCGGCGCCGGCACCAGTGAGATCCGTCGCATGCTGATCGGTCGCGAACTCTTCAACGAAACGAAATGAATTTCGTCAGCTGCGAGCTGCAAGTTTCAAGCTGCAAGAGAACAGCTTTAACTTGCCGCTCCAAGCTTGCAACTCGTAGCTGCTTACGGAGTAAGCCATGATTCTGCATACACAGCTCAATCCTCGTTCAGCGGAGTTCGCCGCCAACAGCGCGGCGATGCTCAAACAGGTCGACGCCCTGCACACCCTGCTCGCCCAAGTGGCGCAGGGTGGTGGCGCGAAAGCTCAGGAGCGTCACACCTCGCGCGGCAAATTGCTGCCGCGTGAACGCATCAACCGTTTGCTCGATCCGGGCTCTCCGTTTCTGGAAATCAGCCAACTGGCCGCCCACGCCGTCTATGGCGAAGACGTGCCGGCGGCCGGTGTGATTGCCGGGATCGGCCGGGTCGAAGGCGTCGAATGCATGATCGTCGCCAACGACGCGACGGTTAAGGGTGGCTCGTACTATCCGCTGACTGTGAAAAAACATCTGCGCGCACAAACCATCGCTCAGCAGAATCGTCTGCCGTGCATCTATCTGGTCGACTCCGGCGGCGCCAACCTGCCGCGTCAGGACGAAGTGTTCCCGGATCGCGAGCACTTCGGGCGGATCTTCTTCAACCAGGCCAACATGAGCGCGATGGGTATTCCGCAAATCGCCGTGGTCATGGGCTCGTGCACTGCGGGCGGCGCTTACGTGCCGGCGATGGCCGACGAAGCGATCATGGTGCGCAATCAGGCGACGATTTTCCTCGCCGGCCCGCCGTTGGTGAAAGCCGCGACCGGTGAAGTGGTCAGCGCCGAAGACCTCGGCGGGGCCGACGTGCACTGCAAGATTTCCGGGGTCGCCGACCACTACGCCGAGAGTGACGAACACGCCCTCGCCCTCGCCCGCCGCAGCGTTGCCAACCTCAACTGGCGCAAGCTCGGTGAAGTGCAGCAGCGCGCACCGATAGCGCCGCTGTATGCCAGCGATGAGTTGTACGGCGTGGTCTCAGCGGACGCCAAGCAGCCGTTCGACGTGCGCGAAGTGATTGCAAGACTGGTCGACGGTTCGGTGTTCGATGAGTTCAAAGCGCTGTTCGGCACCACGCTGGTCTGCGGTTTTGCGCATCTGCACGGTTACCCGATCGCGATTCTGGCGAACAACGGCATCCTCTTCGCCGAAGCCGCGCAGAAAGGCGCGCACTTCATCGAACTGGCCTGCCAACGCAACATTCCACTGCTGTTTTTGCAGAACATCACCGGCTTCATGGTCGGCCAGAAATACGAGGCCGGCGGTATCGCCAAGCACGGTGCAAAACTGGTGACCGCTGTGGCGTGCGCCAAGGTGCCGAAGTTCACCGTGATCATCGGCGGCAGTTTCGGCGCCGGTAACTACGGCATGTGCGGCCGCGCTTACGATCCGCGTTTTCTGTGGATGTGGCCGAATGCGCGCATTGGTGTGATGGGCGCTGAACAAGCGGCCGGCGTGTTGGTGCAGGTCAAACGCGAGCAGGCTGAACGCAGTGGCCAAAGCTTCAGTGCCGAGCAGGAAGCCGAGATCAAGCAACCGATCCTCGACCAGTATGAAGAGCAGGGTCACCCCTACTATTCCAGCGCACGGCTGTGGGACGACGGCGTCATCGACCCGGCGCAGACCCGCGATGTGCTGGCCCTGGCCCTGTCCGCGTCGCTGAACGCGCCAATCGAACCGAGCCGCTTCGGCGTGTTCCGGATGTGATTCGATCCTGTAGGAGCAAGGCTTGCCCGCGAAGGCGATGTGTCAGTCACATCAATGGTGGAATGACCACTTTCGCGGGCAAGCCTTGCTCCTACAAGAACCGTGGAGACGGATGAAAATGAGCGACTTCAACACCCTCGAACTGCAAAACGACCCACGCGGTTTCGCGACGCTGTGGCTCAACCGCCCAGAGAAAAACAACGCGTTCAACGCCGAGATGATCCGCGAACTGATCCTCGCCCTCGACAAAGTTGCAAGCGACGCCAGCCTGCGTTTCCTGCTGGTGCGCGGGCGTGGCAAGCACTTCAGCGCCGGCGCCGATCTGGCGTGGATGCAGCAATCGGCCGAGCTCGATTACCACACCAACCTCGACGACGCCCGCGAGCTCGCCGAGCTGATGTACAACCTCGCCAAGCTGAAAATCCCCACCGTGGCCGTGGTGCAAGGCGCGGCATTCGGTGGCGCGCTGGGTTTGATCAGTTGCTGCGACATGGCGATTGGCGCCGACGACGCGCAGTTCTGTTTGTCGGAAGTGCGCATCGGTCTGGCGCCGGCGGTGATCAGTCCGTTCGTCGTACAAGCCATTGGCGAACGTGCAGCGCGGCGTTATGCGCTGACCGCTGAACGTTTTGGCGGTCAACGGGCACGGGAAATCGGTTTGTTGTCCGACAGCTATCCGGCCGCTGAACTGGAGCAACAGGTCGAACAGTGGATCAATAATCTGCTGCTCAATAGCCCCGCTGCCATGCGCGCCAGCAAGGATTTGTTGCGTGAAGTCGGCAACGGCGCGTTGACCCCGGCGCTGCGCCGCTACACCGAAAATGCCATCGCTCGCATCCGCGTCAGTCCGGAAGGTCAGGAAGGTCTGCGGGCCTTTCTGCAAAAACGTCCGCCGAGCTGGCAAGCCGAAACCACCACCAAGGAGCCGCGTTGATGAGCGCACCTGTTCTCACCACCCTGCTGGTGGCCAACCGTGGCGAAATCGCATGCCGCGTGATGCGCACCGCCAAAGCCTTGGGCCTGACCACCGTCGCCGTGCACAGCGCCACCGACCGCGAGGCGCGGCACAGCCGTGAAGCGGATATCCGCGTCGATCTCGGCGGCAGCAAAGCGGCTGACAGTTATTTGCAAATCGACAAACTGATCGCGGCGGCAAAGGCCAGCGGCGCGCAGGCGATTCATCCGGGTTACGGCTTTCTATCGGAGAACGCTGGGTTTGCCCGCGCGATAGAAGCGGCAGGGCTGATTTTCCTCGGCCCACCGGCCTCGGCCATCGACGCGATGGGCAGCAAATCGGCGGCAAAAGCGCTGATGGAAACTGCCGGCGTGCCTTTGGTGCCGGGTTATCACGGAGAAGCGCAGGATCTCGAGACCTTCCGTGCTGCCTGCGAACGCATCGGTTATCCGGTGTTGCTTAAGGCTACGGCCGGCGGCGGTGGTAAAGGCATGAAGGTTGTTGAAGAGGTCAGCCAGCTCGCCGAAGCACTCGCCTCCGCTCAGCGTGAAGCGCAGTCGTCGTTCGGCGATTCGCGGATGCTGGTGGAGAAATATCTGCTGAAACCGCGTCACGTCGAAATTCAGGTGTTCGCCGATCAGCATGGCAATTGCCTGTACCTGAATGAGCGTGATTGCTCGATTCAGCGGCGGCATCAGAAAGTCGTCGAAGAGGCGCCGGCACCGGGCCTGTCCGCTGAACTGCGGCGGGCGATGGGCGAAGCGGCTGTGCGTTCGGCGCAGGCGATCGGTTATGTCGGCGCCGGCACGGTGGAGTTTCTGCTGGATGCGCGTGGCGAATTCTTCTTTATGGAGATGAACACGCGCCTTCAAGTTGAACACCCGGTGACCGAGGCGATCACTGGTCTGGATCTGGTCGCCTGGCAGATTCGCGTGGCGCGGGGTGAAGCGCTACCGATCACCCAAGAGCAGGTGCCGCTTAACGGTCATGCGATCGAAGTGCGCTTGTATGCCGAAGACCCTTCGAATGATTTTCTGCCGGCCACCGGGCGTCTGGATTTGTATCGCGAGTCTGCTGAAGGGCCAGGGCGTCGAGTGGACAGCGGGGTTGAGGAAGGTGATGAGATTTCGCCGTTCTACGACCCGATGCTCGGCAAACTGATTGCCTGGGGCGAGGATCGTGAACAGGCGCGCCTGCGTTTGTTGAGCATGCTCGATGAATTTGCGATTGGCGGGTTGAAGACCAACATCAACTTTCTGCGGCGGATCATCGCGCATCCGGCGTTTGCGGCGGCGGAACTGGATACCGGGTTTATTCCGCGCTATCAGGAGCAATTGCTGCCTGCGCCGAGCGAATTGAGTGACGGGTTCTGGCAGGCGGCGGCGCAGGCGTTTGCGCAGAGTTTGCCGAGCGTTGTGCGGGCGGATGATGCTGCTTCACCGTGGTCGCGGAACAGCGGATTGCGCGCGGGTTTGCCTCGGGAAATTACCCTGCATTTGAGTTGCGAGGGGCAGGATCGGGCGTTGACGCTGGGGGCTGGCGGTGATGCAAAACTGCTGGGCGATTCGCTGGTTGTTGAACACGAAGGCGTGCGTCGGACCTTGCGGGCTATTCGTCAGGGTGATGCGCTGTATCTGCAATGGGAAGGCGAGTTGCGTCGCGTCGAAGCTTACGACCCGATCAGTGCGGTGGAAGCCAGTAACAGTCATCAGGGCGGTCTGACGGCACCGATGAACGGCAGCATCGTGCGGGTCTTGGTCGAGGCCGGGCAAACGGTCGAAGCCGGTGCGCAACTGGTGGTGCTGGAAGCGATGAAGATGGAGCACAGCATCCGTGCGCCGCATGCCGGGGTGATCAAAGCGCTGTATTGCCAGGAAGGTGAAATGGTCGGCGAAGGCAGCGCTTTGGTTGAACTGGAAGCAGTGTGAATAAACAGACCGATCCTACGCCTGGCGAGGATCGGTCTGACTAGAAGCGCGCCGTTGCCTGCACCACCACGCCGAGGATTCGACACTCCTCGGTGAACAAGGCTTTCGGCCACGTCGGATTGAGCGGTATCAGGTAACGCTGGCCGCCCTCTTCGTCGAGCTTGCGGAAAATTGCTTCATGGCTGTCCGACCACTGGGCGATCACCAGTTTGCCGGGCACTGCCTCTGCCTCCGGATCGACCAGAATCAACATGCCTTCAGGGATGCTCGTGCCTTTGGGCGCGGTCATCGAATCGCCTGACACCCTCAGCCAGAACGCGGCGCCGCGAGCGTGATAATCCGTCAGCTCGAAGCGTTGCCTGTCCTCGTGTTTGCCGTAGGGCTGCGGCGCACTTTCCCGCGCTTGCAGTGGCGCGCTCCATTCGCTCACCGGGTAGCGAAAGTAAGGGTTATATTTCTGCGTCAGCGGCATGTCGTCGTTCGCCACGGGCTGCGGCTCGCGAATGACCATCGCCACTTCGAGAAAATCCATGCCCAGCGCTTGCAGCACGCGGTTCATCTCCGCGACGCCCGGTTCACGACGTTTGTTCAGCCAATGGCCGATGCCGCCCTGGGACATGCCAACACGCTCTCCGAGCTCCGTTTGAGTGATTTTGAGTTCACTCATTTTGGCCTTGACCAACTCAATCCATTTATCCATGTGCGGCACCTTACGCGTGACGCCTTCGGCCAGCAAAACACAAATTGTCGTATTTAAATTCTGGTCACAACTACGCATCGTACTATGCTGACAGCACGGACAGTTAATCAAACAAGGAGTGACCTTTCATCATGAACATCAGCAGCAAAGACTTGCCCGACCTGCAAATGGACACCACGTTCACCTCGCCCCAAGGCAACGCCGCCGCGCAACGAGCGCTCGATTATTACTTGAAACCAACTGTGTCGACACCCGAGGTCGATGAGCGTTTTTTCGACGTCAACCGTCATGTCAGCGGCGAAGAAGCACTGGTACACGCCTCCGACCTATTGCGCTGCGCAGCCGCCACCGCTTTCAAGGCAGCAGAAAACCTGCAAGGCGCGAGTCGCGATCTGGCATTTTCAGTGGTGCACATGGTGGATATGGCGCGGGCGATGGTCGACCACTCGCTGGATGGCGATGAAGTCTGAGGAACGGGGGTTCGAACGGACAGGAAAGAATTTTCCAATCGCGCAGATAAAAACATTTGACTTGCAAATGATAATGATTATTATTGCATGCAGCTGGTCGCGAGATCAGTCGATGGACCAGAGACCTTAGGTCGGTCTTCTGGACTATCTCCTCATCAGGCTAATCACGGTTTTTGACCCGGATTTTTTCCGGGTCTTTTTTTTACCCGTTTTTCGGGCTTGTGGCTTCAGGCTAATGAAGTCTTTAGGTGCTGCAAATTCGATGGCGCGGATAATATCAAAAGAATATCGATTGGCAAGCCAAGCCCGGCCACATTGGGGCAAACTAACGACAAATAGCACTTGAGAATCAATCGCATAATCTCTAAGCTGCCTCCGCGTCATGGAGGACGCCCCCCGCCACAACCCCGCAATTCCCCTCGGTTTCAGCCCAATCTTGTGTAAAGTATCGGCCATAACAATCCTGATCAGGAACCGATATGACCGTGGCCAAATCTTCGTTCGACATCAGCGCCAATTTCGACAGCGGCAACATCCAAGTCATCGACATCAGCAATCCGCTCAGCCCGGTTCTGGCTATCCGCCCGGACACGCGCAGCGCCCATTTTCAGTGGTTCCACTTCAAGGCCAGCGGCTTGCACGTCGGTCAGGAACACTGGTTCCGCCTGAACAACGCCAGCCAGTCCTCGTACAACAAAGCCTGGGATGGCTATCAAGCCGTGGCCTCCTACGATCACGTCAACTGGTTCCGCGTACCAACAATTTTCGAAGGCGATTGCTTGCGCTTCTGCCTCGAAGCCACGCAGACCCACGCCTGGTTCGCCTACTTCGAACCGTACAGCCGTGGCCGTCACGACTGGCTGATCGAGCAGGCGCTGACCAAGGCCGGCACTGAACTGCTCGCCACGGGCAAAAGCGTCGAAGGCCGCGACATCCAGTTGCTGCGCAAAGGCAGCGGCGCTGAAGGCCAGCGCAAAGTCTGGATCATCGCCCAGCAACACCCCGGCGAGCACATGGCCGAATGGTTCATGGAAGGCATCATCGAACGTCTGGAACGTCACGAAGATCCGGTGCTCAACAAGCTGCTGGCCAGCGCCGATCTGTACCTGGTGCCGAACATGAACCCGGACGGCGCTTTCCACGGCCACCTGCGCACCAACGCCATGGGCCAGGATTTGAACCGCGCCTGGCAGAACGCCAGTCAGGAACTCAGCCCCGAGGTACTTTTCGTACAGCAGCAGATGGAAAAGTACGGCGTCGATCTGTTCCTTGACGCACACGGTGACGAGGAAATCCCTCACGTGTTCACCGCCGGTTGCGAAGGCAATCCGGGTTACACGCCGCGCATCGAGAAGCTTGAAGAACACTTCCGCAGTCACCTCAAGCACACCACCAAAGACTTCCAGACCAAGTACGGCTATGTTCGCGACGAACCGGGCCAGGCCAACATGACCCTGGCTTGCAACAGCGTCGGCCAGAAATACGACTGCCTGTCGCTGACCCTGGAAATGCCGTTCAAGGATCACGACGACCATCCCGACAAAGAAACCGGCTGGTCGGGCAAACGCTCGAAACAACTGGGCAAAGACGTGCTGACCACCATCGCCGACATGGTCGACACCCTGCGTTGATCCCGTGCTCTCCCCGCAAATAAAAAGATCGCAGCCTGACTGCGATCTTTTGCTTCAGGCCGTAGCTTTACGCGCCGGCCCGCCCCCTGACTCGATCAATGACGATCGCGACCGCGCAACATGCTGTCGAGTACTTCATCGCGGCGCACCCAGCCATGAAACAACGCCGCCGCCAGGTGCAGCAGCACCGTCAGAAACAGCAGGTACGCCAGATAACCATGGGCCTTGCGCAGCAACGCAAACAACTGCGCATCGGCCGGCACAATCGACGGCAACTGCAGCGTGGTGCTGAGCATCACCGGTTCACCCGAGGCGCTGATCATCGCCCAACCGAGCAGCGGCAACACCAGCATCAACGCGTACAACAACAGATGCGAAGCCTTGGCCGCCAATACCTGAAAGTCCGGCAGATCCGCTGGCAAAGGGGGTTGGCGCGTGGTCAAACGCACCAGCAGACGCACGACAACCAATACCAGAATCGCAATGCCCAACGGCTTGTGCAGATGGATCAGCCATTCATGCCGCTCTGAAACAGACGTCACCATGCCCGCGCCAATAAACAGCATGGCGATGATCATCAGCGCCATCAGCCAGTGCAGCAGTCGCGCCAACAATACGAAATGCGTCGGTTGAGTTCTCATGGGCGAGCCTCCTGTTTGGCGGCGGGCAACTGGCTGACTTCGCTGGTTCGACGCAGGTAGGAATCGGCGTACCCGGCGGAGCGCGCGGCGAGCAACGGATCGGCGGTGCCTTGAATCCCGGCCGGCAACACCAGCGGGTCGTAGTTGATGTCGCGGCACTCGCCACTCAGTTGTGGCTGGGTTTTCTCCAGCACCAAGGTGCCGGCGTTGACCACTTTGCGCCCCGCCGGCCAGGTTTTACTGGCGTCGTTGACCGGATCCTCAGGATTGGCCAAGGTGATATTCAACTGAAACCGCAGCGGTGCGGCGGCCAGTTTTTGCACCAGATCTTTCTCAAGAAAATCGCCGCCCTCAGGTGCCGTCGCCCCCGCTGCATCCTGCGCCAACGGCGTCATGCTCCAGCGCACCGCCTGCTTTTTACCGCTGGCGTCGACCAGATAAAACGCGTTGACGCTGTTATAGGTTTCCGTGGCGTAACTGGCCGACGGCTTGGCGGTCTTCACCCACGTCAAAAACGGCACCGCTTCCGGGTGCGAGGCGAAAAAGGCTGGCACCTTGCTCGGATCCGGTTTGCCCGTCGCAGGATCCGGCGACTGCGCCTGTTGCAACTGATAAAACGCCTCGGGCGTGCCGACCGGGAACACCGGCATGCTGTTCATCCCGGTGCGCCACTGCTGCCCGTTGGCCTGAGTGAAACGCAGCGCCAGACTGCGAATCGGCACGCTGCTGTCCGGCGCATAAGGGTTGCCCGCCGGCAGTGCGAAACGTCCGACCACCGGGGTACTCGGATCATTGAACACCTGGGCGGTGGAGAACACCCGCGCCTCGCCGCTGCTCTCGAAATGGCCGATCACGCAGACGCCTTTGGCATGATTACGGCGAAATCCCGGATGCACGCCGTTGTTCTTTTCCAGCACATCGACCAGCGCTTTCGGCGTCAGACGCTGTGGGTCAAAGTTGCCATGCACGTAGGCAAACGCCCCGGCTACGGCGGCGACCACCACGGCGATGCCGCCTAGACGCAAGATCAGGCTCGCGGCACTCAAGGGCGGGCGCTGCGGCCTTTCGGGCGGGGCAGCGTTGGGGGATGAGCGATCAACCATGAACGACTCCAGGGCCATCGGCCACGAGTAGGAAGAATCAGCAAGACGCGCCCCGTCGCGGTTTATTCCACGGCCCGGTATTTATTTTTCCGAACGTGGAATAACCTGCCACGGCGGACGTCTCCCTAGTCCACAGCGTAGTGACTAGCAGAACTTCATGAGCGAATTCGACGAACAGTTGAGAGAAATCATTCCCAGATTGCGCCGCTTTGCCGTGTCGTTGACGCGCAACAGCAGCAGCGCTGACGATCTGGTGCAGGCGAGCCTGGAGCGCGCCCTGTCGAGTTGGGGCGATAAACGTGCCGACGGCGACTTGCGTGCCTGGCTATTTGCGATCCTCTATCGGCAGTTTCTCGACGCCCACCGCCGCTCCCGGCGCTATGCGCGGATGCTCGAATTTTTCACCGGACGTGACGACGCCGAACCCTCGGTCGAACGCACAGTGATCGCCCAATCGACCCTGCAAGCCTTCGACCGACTGCCGACTGAACAGCGCGCCCTGCTGCTGATGGTCTCGGTCGAAGGCCTGACTTATAAAGAGGTCGCCGAGATTCTCGGCGCCCCGATCGGCACCGTGATGTCGCGCCTGTCCCGCGCCCGCCAGGCCTTGCGCCAACTCAGCGACGGCGAAATCAGCAGCCCTTCTTTGCGGATACTCAAATGATCAGCCTGCCTCCCAGCGAGCGTGATTTGCACGCCTACATCGACCACCAGCTCAGCGACGCCGACCGGCGTGTGCTGGAAACCTGGCTGGCCGCTCACCCGGATGAAGCCGCGCAAGTGCGCGCCTGGCAACAGGACGCCCAGCAACTGCGCGCGGCCCTCAGCGGCGCGTTGCAGCAACCAGCCAATCCGGAGCTTGACCCGGCGCTGATTCGTCAGCGCCGCCAACGCCAGTCACGGCGCCATCTGGCCAGTGCGGCGATGTTGCTGATCGCGGTCAGCATCGGTGGTTTCAGTGGTTGGCAGGCACGGGAAATGACCCTTGTGCGTTCTTCGATGTTGCCGATGACCGACGCCCTTCAGGCCTATCGATTGATTGCCCAGCAAGGCATGTTGCCGGCGGATTACAAGGTCGACAGTGACGGCGACATGCAGCGTTGGCTCGATCGATATTTCAATCAGGCCAGCCGTTTGCCGGATCTGAAAGCGGCCGGGTTTGAACCGGTCAGCGGGCGCCTGCTGAGCACCGACGAAGGCCCGGCGGCGATGGTGTTGTATGAGGATGGCAGCGGGCACAAGGTGAGTTTCTACGTGCGCCCGCCGGGGCCGAAGAACACCTTTTTGCCGCGCGGTAGCCGCAGTGACGGGGATTTGCAGGCTGAGTACTGGTCGGGTGGCGGGTACAACTATGCGGTGGTGAGCCCGATCGAACTCAAGCCATCACTGCCATTCTGATGTCATGTAGGAGCTGCGGCACGCTGCGATCTTTTGATCTTGCTTTCAAAAAGTCAGGGGCAAAAGATCGCAGCCTCGTTTCACTCGACAGCTCCTACAGAGGTACGCTGCTTCAGAAACCGACGTCGAGCACTACGTTATCCAGATACGTGCCTGCCGGCGGCGTGGTCTGGTCGGTGTAGATTTTTGCGTTGTAGTTGAAGATCTGGCTGCCTGTGCCCAGTCCGTTGCCGGGGTTGACCTCGGCATCGGTGCTCGACCGACGTGCCGTGCCGACACTGCCCCAGCGCGTTGTGCCGGCGCTTTTGAAGATGTCGTAGGCCAGATAATTGCTGCCGGAAATCATCCGCCGCCGCCCGCCCACGCTCACTGCATTCTGCCCGTCGCTCAAGCCCACGGTGTAAGCGCTGCCCTTGGTGCACGCCAGATTGATGGTCTGCCCGCTCACCGGCGTGAATGCACTGATCACTGGCGCGCTGCCGAAAGCGATGTTCGGCGCGGTGATCGTGCAGTCATTGGACACGGTCAGGTTCACCGTCAAAGTAGTCGTAGCGTTGTTGATATCGCGGCCGATGCAGATCGCCCCAATGCCGATCCCCGAACAGTAATTCCAGTTCCAGAAAATGCTCAGCGTCTCGGTGTAGACCCCGGCGGCGACGTTGCTGCCAATGGTTGTGCCCAAATACAGCGGCACGGTTTTCGGCGTCGTGCCGTTGAGCAGGCCCAAGGCATCAATGATGCCGTTGCGGGCGAAGTCATAAGCGGTGCCACGGGTCAGCGGGTAGCTGGTGCTGTTGTTGGCGTAAATCGTGTAACTGATGACGTCGCCGGTCGGCCCGACCAAACCGCTTTGGGTCGAAGACACGGTACCCCAGAAATGGTCGTTGCTGGTCAGCAAGGACAGCAGCGATCCGGTGCAGCTCAACCCGCCATTCAATGTCGAACTGGGTTGAGAGGTGGTGCGCACGGCGATCGAACTGATCGAACCGAACGACGCTGGGGTCGTCCCCACCACCGAGCACAACGCCTGCGCCGCCCCCGGCAGCATCAGCGCGAGCCACAAAAACATCCGTGCAACAGTCATTGGCACACCAGCGGGCCGATCAGCGGCACCTGGTTCTGCTGCATATCGACCGGGAATTGCACTCGACAGGTGCTGCCATCGGCCAGCGTCACTTCCAGCGAATTCTGCGCTTCGAGATTTTCCAGATAGACCAGACCGTCCCAGCCCACCACCGTCCGCGCACCACTCTGCTCGTGCAGCACACCCGCGCCCAACGGCAGTTCGCGTTTCTGCGCGTCGACCAGCACGATGCTCGCGGCAATCACCCGCGTCAGCGGAAACTCCAGCAGATAACCACTGCCACGCCGCACGGCAATGCGCTGTTCGACGTTGGGGCTGCGCACATTTGGCGGCAGGTTGAGCGGATCGATCTCGTATTTGCCGCGGTAATAGGCGCTGCTCCACGGCACCAGCAAATGGCCGTTCTTGTCCGTCTCGCCGACTTGCTGATTTTCGTAGCGCACCGGAATGTTGGAAAAGCCTTCAGTGCTGACCACGACAAAAGCATCGTCGATGCGGTTGGCGGCGAACACCTGCTTGTCCATCCACACCAACGAACCACTGGCATCGGCCCAACGGGTTTCGGCGTCGGACGAACCGTAAACCCCGGCCTGCAACTGCACCGATTGTAGACGCCAAGTCACGTCGGCCTGTCGATAGTCCGGGCCATCGCCCTTGGCGTAACCCAAATTGAAACCTACGCCGCCCTCGGTCGGCACCGCCCGGCTGTAGTTGACCCGCTGCTGGCTCTGCCCGGTTTTGCTGCGCTCGGTGCTGATCGCCAGGCTGCCGCGTAAATCGAACGGAATCACCACTTGCGCCTGCACCGCCCAGTTGCTGTCGCCGATCTCGCGGTTGGCTGACAGGTAGAAACTGCTGTTGCGCCACAGCGGTTTGCTCCAGCTCAGATTGAGCAATTGCGTGCGTGAATCGTCCGCCGCGCGCACATCGAAATAGCCAGCGCCGAGGCTGCCCCAGCGGTCGAGGTTAACGCTGAGGGTCGCCTGTTCACTGCGCCGACTGAGACTGATGTAGGGCGTGTCGACCACGGTCAGATCGGCGTATTGATCGTGGCGTTGCAGGCGCTGATAAGAAAAGCTGAAACGCTGATTGCTGTACTGATAGCCGAGGCTTAATTGCTGACCGCCCTCGCCGTCGAAACGGCTCTGGCTCATGGCGCTGTTGAGCACACCGAAATTGCCCAGCCGCAGATTGCCGCCGAGGCCACCGAGGGTCAGCGAATCGGAGGCTTCAGCGTGACTTTCCAGGGTAAAGCTGTCGCTGACGCCGTAGCGCAGGCTGCCGGAGGTTACGCCCGGGCCGTAGTTGAAATCCTTCAAAGCGTAATCGCGACGCAGGGAACCGGCGGCCACGGAAAAATCGCTCAAGCCTTTTTGCAACAAGCTGCTGGTGACATAGAACGGCACCGTGGTCGACACCTGTCGACCCAACGCATCCGTGGTCACCACCACGGCTTCGCCCGCGCCGTTGATGAACGGAATGTTGGTCAGCGTGTACGGCCCCGGTTGCAGTTCGGCACTGCTGGATTTGTAGCCGTTGATAAACAGATCGACCGAGGACGGCACCGCCGCTTCGCCAGCAAATTGCGGCAACGGATAGGTGACCAGATCCGGGCGCACAGCGAAATCACGCGAGAACTGCACGCCACCGAGACGCACCGAACTGCTCCAAGGCAAGGCGCCGCTGATCACGTCGCCGGCTTCGTAAGTGAGCATCCGCTCGTCATCGGAATAACGCCAGGTGGTGTCGTAACGCAGGTAACCGTTGTCCAGCGTGCTGACTGAATCACCGGACAATGTGCGTCGATATTGCCCGGTGTTGGACAACGTGCCCCAACTGTCGAACAGGCGCACTTCGTTCCACGCCGCTAAATAGGTGCCGGCATCGTCGGTGTCGTTGAGGTAGAGGTCATAGTTGAACAACGCGCCGAAACTGCTCAGCGCCGGAGTGCGCGGATAGGCCTGGCGATTACCGATGAACTGTTCTGGCAGCCATTCCGGCGGCACGTTGAGCAGCAAGCGTTGACCGACGCTGTCGTACTCGCTGTGCAGACCGGGCAGGCTGTCGAGGTCGACTTCAGTGCTGATGTTTTCAGGCAGTTTCATACCGGTTTCACGCAGCGCCGTGGCGGGTAAAAACAGGCGCCCGCCGCGCTGCTGCACCGCCACCACTTGCCCGGTATTCATCTGGTTGACCACCAGTTCGAGAAACAACTGTGCATCGCTGACGGCCTCCATGCCGCTGGGCGGTGGCGGCAGTTCGCCGGCCCCGGACGGTTGAACGAACACCAGGCAGCACGCGCCGGTGAGATGCCACAACGGACGCTGAATACGGCGAGCCCATCCTCGGCTCATACGCGCTTTACGTCCGTCAATGGACTGAATCCTCCTGATACTGCGGGTGGCCATGACCACTTTCACTGTGGTCAGTGAACCCTGTGGCACTGGTGAATCCCTTTGCCATGACACCGAATCAGCCCATTCATTTCGCCGGGGTAATGCTCTGCACCTGCGCCCCGCCATTCACCCGCACCTGCAACGCCGAATCCCCCGCCAGCCCTCCCGGTGCCGGCCAGCGCATCACCGCGCCTGGTAGCACGTAGCCGAGCAAGCCTTCCGCCAGCGGTTTGTTCTGCCCACCCTGTTTGATCGCAACATCTGTCAGCCGCGCATGCACCGCGCCCTGATTGCGCACTTCGACATACGGCCGGCCGTCCACCGCCACCGTGCGCCAGGTCAATTGTGGCAAACCAATCCCCTTGGGATCGCGCTGGCGGGTGCTGTCTTCTTTGCTCCACAGACCGGCGCCGTAAGCGAACAGCGGTACCGAATAGCGCATCTGAAAACGAATCGCCGCCGCTGTTTTGCCACCTTCAGCACTGGGCGGTTGTGCGGACGGGATTTCGTCGATGATGATTCGGTAGGCCAGTTCCTGCCCGGGCGGCACGTCCTTGGTGCGGGTCAGACGCACCAGTTGTTTCTGACCCGGCTCGATCTTCGCCACCGGCGGGCTGCCGATCACATCGCGCTGGTTCTGGTATTGCTCCTCGTACCCGTTCTGGCTCCAGCCGAACACGCGGATCTGCAGGTTGGCGGTTTCAGTGCCGCGATTTTCCAGCCACAACGCGCTGGCCTGTTGATCAGCCTCCAGCACCGGATCGATCGGCCAGATCAACACCGAACTGGCGGCGTGCGCATAACCTGTCCCGAGCGTGAACAGCGCCAACACCGCGCGCCGCATGAACGTAACTGCCCCCATAAACCTGCTCCTTCTCGGCACATCAAACCTCGCCTCACCACGACAGTTGCACCTGCAACACATCGCTGTACGTCCCCCCAGGCTGATTGCCCGGCAATTGCACCTGACCGTAAATCGGCAGGCGGATGTTGTTTGCATCGCTGTACGCCACCGCCACGCTCTGGCCGATGCCCAGACTCTGGCTGTACGCCGCATCGCGGAACAGCGTGTACGCCACTCGCGCGCTGCCGCTATTGACCTGCATGTGCCGGCCACTGCTGTTGTACTGGCCGCCATCGACGCTCATGTTCAACGTCACCCCCGGCGTGCATTGCAACTGCACGCCGCCAGTCAGTGCGACCTGCACCGTGCCGGTGGCCAGCGCCGACCGTGAACCGAAATTCAACCCGCCATAGTTCGACACCCCGCCCACCACCAGGCACCCTGCCGTGACCGTGGCGTTGACCTGAAAGCTCTGACTGGTCGCCGCCGTCAGCGGCAGCGGTGCACTGCCCGCACAGAGCAGGAGCAACGCGATGCCGCCATGGCGAAACATGGCATCAGAACGTCAGTTCAACAGCGACGGTGTCGGTGTAGGTGCCGGCCGGCAAACCGGCCTTGCCCACGGCCTGACCATAGATATTCACGGTCTGCGCGACACCGGTACTCGCGGCGAGATTGATCGTCCCGTCGATCGCCAACAGCTGCGAATGCCCGGCATCGGTGTAAAAGTCGTAGGGCACGTAATTCGCCACGCCGTCGTACAACGCACGGGTGCCGCCCGGCGACATGCCGTCATGGGCACCGGCGCGCACTTTTACCGTCGGCGTGGTGCCGCTGGAGCACAGAATCGACAGCGCCCCGCCGCCACCGCCCAGCACTTGCCCGGTGGCCGTGGTGAACAGGCTGTTGGCGGTGCCGAAGTTCAAGGCACCGAAGTTCAGACCGGTGGAGCCACCGGCGCCGTTGACCTGACAGCTGCTGATCAGGATCAGGCTGGAGGTGATCTGGCCAGTGACCGTGGTGGCTGCATTGGCGCTGGAAACCAGCGCCAGACCGAGCAGCGGCAAACCTATCCTTGATGCAAACGTACGCATGGTGTCCGTCCTCTACGGGGTTACCAGTCGAGCGTCACCGTCAGGGTGTCGGTGTAGACCCCTGCCGGAACCGCGCGGGTATTCGCCACCACCGAGCCAAATACCGGAATGGGTATTTGCGCAGCGCTGGTGACAGCGAAATTGTGTTGTTGGCCGATGCTGTAGCTCTGCGCGCCCGAGGGGTCGAGAAACAGCTGATAAGGGAGGGTCTGGCGACCGTTGCTCAGGCGCCGGGTGTTGCCGTCGCCATGGGTGCCGCCGTCGATGGTGACGGTAAAACCGGTGACCGAAGGGTTGCAGGCGACGTTGAGTTTGCCGCTGGTGTCGCCGTCGAGGGCTGCTTTGATCGGCGCGTTCCAGGTCGGCCCCTGCTGACCGAAATCCAGCGTGCCGAGATCGCTGACCGGGCTGGCGGGATTGGAGGTGTTGGTGACTTCGCAGCCGGCGATCAGGATCAGCCGCGCGTGGATCTGCCCGCTGACCGCTGCTTGCGCATCGTCCGCGAGCAGCGCCAGCGTACCTGCTGCCATGACCATCCAGTATTTGCCTGCCATTGCGCCCGTCCCTACTCCTTCAGCGACTGCATCCATTGCGCTCATCATTGAGCACTGCGTTGTTGCTGTCCGTTGCGATCACCAGGTGACCGTGACTTTCACTACATCCGAATAGCGGCTGACTTTCGGCACTTGCGCCAGCCGCTCGATCCGCGCATACAGCGGCAACTCCACCGTGCCGGTGTCCGGCACTCGCCCACTGACCGCTACGTCCACCACCAGCGGCACTCGCCGCGCCGCATCCTGAAACAAGCGGTAAGGAATCGGCTTGCTGCCCTCCGTCCCGGCCATGTACCGCACCTCGCCAACGCCGCCGTGCAAACCGCCGTCAACGCGCATCTGATAAGGCGTGTCCGGGTTGCATTCCAGCCGTGGCAAGCGTTGATTGGTCAGCGCCGCACTCAATGGCCCGTCAGGGTCGTCGAGGCGCGCGGAGCTACCAAAGTCGAGCACGCCAAGCTGCTCAATCCCGGCCTCGCGCTGCTGGCCGATCAACTGGCAGCCGCGCTGCACGTCGACTCGCACTTCGACCTGTAGATCCGCCGCGTATGCAGGTGCAGCAAGCACACCCAGCAGGCCCATGACCACTCGTTGTTTCACTGCGCCATTCCTTGTCAGCACTGGCTTGCGCTGTCGTGACTGTGTTTCAGGTTAGCAACGCACGGCGATTGCGCCAGTCAATTGGATCCATGGATCGGCCCGGTTATGTTTCGAAAGGTTGGCAACACGCGGAAAATGTTCTGTCACCGAACGGCCTCGACAGCCCGAGGTAGAAGCCGTTGACGTCGCCTGGTTACAATGTCGCGCCGCACTCCGGGGAGGCGGCATGACCGATACGGAGTGACCGCAGAGTGCCCGCCCGACCGCCGAAACGATCACACCTGAGCCAACGCTGGCCGGTGCTGCGCCGCTTGTTCGGCAAGGGCATTGGCGCCAGCGCCGGGCACGAGGCGAGCGCACAGTCGATCCGCGATTATTTCCGCAACAAGGCGCACCAGCAGGGTTACACCCTCAGCCACAGTCAGCAGCGCGTCATCGATTGCATGGCGCAACAGGCCAGTCTGCTGTTCGGCGCCACCGCACAAACCCCGCCGAGCCTGTACCTGCACGGCGCGGTCGGGCGTGGCAAGAGCTGGCTGCTCGACGGTTTCTTTCAGGCGCTGCCGATTACGCAGAAGCGACGGCTGCACTTCCATCAGTTCTTCGCGCAATTGCATCAAGGCATGTTCAGCCATCGCGAGCAGGACGATGCCCTCGCCACCACCCTTGATGAGCTGCTGCAAGATTGTCGGGTGTTGTGTTTCGACGAGTTTCACGTGCATGACATTGGCGACGCGATGCTCATCACCCGGCTGTTCAAAGCGCTGTTCCAGCGTGGAATTCTGCTGTTGGTGACCTCTAACTATCCGCCTGAAGGTTTGCTGCCCAACCCGCTCTATCACGCGCGTTTCAAACCGGTGATCGAGTTGATCAATACGCGCATGCAGGTCATGGAAGTTGGCGGCCCGCATGATTACCGCAGTCTGGCGCGCAATCATGAGCATCAAGTATTTACCCATGGGCATTATGTCTGGCCGGGTACGGCCGATCAGCGCATGGCCCTGAACCTGCCGGCACAAGATGCCCCGCCATTGTCGCTGGCCGTCGGTACCCGGCATTTTCGGGCGCGACGGTGTGACGACAGAAGCGTGGCTTTTACCTTTGATGACCTGTGCGAGCAGCCGACGGCGGTGATGGATTATCTGGAGTTGTGTCGGCGCTTCGACCACTGGGTGATTGATGATTTGCCACTGCTGGGCGACTGCTCGATTGCGGCGCAACAGCGCTTCATTAATTTGATCGACGTGCTTTACGACCAGGATAAACACCTGACGTTGATTGGCCGCTTGTCGCTGTGCGAAAGCCTGGGCGGCGATGCGATTGATCTGGGGCGTACGCGTAGCCGGTTGGGGCAGCTTCAGGTTATCCCTCAACTAGCCTGACGCCAGCCTCTGTAGGAGCTGTCGAGTGAAACGAGGCTGCGATCTTTTGACCCTCGGTTTGCCAAATCAAAAGATCGCAGCCTGCGGCAGCTCCTACACCTGCATTAGCTTCTGCCGTTATCATGGCGGTCATTTCGGCGCCTTGCGCTTGTCCTCTTTCTAAAGTGAACACCTACATGCATACCCTTGCTCAATTGCGCGCCGGCGAGTTGTCGGGCATCACGCGGCTGGATCTGTCGTGCGGGCTGACCGAGTTTCCGCGCGAGATTTTCGAGCTGGCCGACACCCTCGAAATCCTCAATCTCAGCGGCAATAACCTGAGCAGTCTGCCGGACGATCTGCACCGTCTGACCCGCCTGCGCGTGCTGTTCTGCTCGGAAAACCCGTTCACCGAACTGCCCGCCTGCCTCGGCCAATGCGCGGCGTTGACGATGATCGGTTTCAAGGCCAACCGCATCGTCAACGTTCCCGGTGTCGCGCTGCCGCCGCTGTTGCGCTGGCTGATCCTGACCGATAACTGCATCGAAACCCTGCCGAGCGAACTGGGCGAGCGCCCCTATCTGCAGAAGCTCATGCTGTCTGGCAATCGTCTGCAAGCGCTGCCGCCGTCGCTGAGCCAATGCCACCGACTCGAGCTGCTGCGCATCTCCGTCAACCAATTCAGCGAATTGCCGCAATGGCTGCTGAACTTGCCGAGCCTGACGTGGCTGGCCTACGCCGGTAATCCGCTGGAAACCGAAGCCGATGCTGCCGCCCTCGAAGCCACGCCACTGATCGACTGGTCAGCGTTGCGTCTGGAGCAGAAGCTAGGCGAAGGTGCCTCCGGGGTGATTCATCGGGCGATCTGGCAACGTGCCGATCACAGCGAAGAGCCGGTCGCGGTGAAGTTGTACAAAGGTGAGATGACCAGCGACGGCTCACCGCTGCACGAGATGAACGCGTGCATCACCGCCGGCCTGCACCCGAATCTGATCCGCGTTGAAGGGAGAATCGACGGCCACCCCGACGGTCAGCAAGGCTTGGTCATGCAGTTGATCGATCCGAGCTTTCTCAATCTCGCCGGGTTGCCAAGTCTGGCGTCGTGTTCGCGGGATGTTTACGCCGATGACCTGCGCTTCACGGCTGACGTTGCGCTGCGCATTGCCAAGGGCGTTGCCTCGGCGGCGGAGCACCTGCATAAGCAAGGCATCACCCACGGCGACCTCTACGGCCACAACATTATGTTGAACGACCGAGGCGATTGCTTGTTGGGGGATTTTGGCGGGGCGTCGTTCCATGCCACGACGGATAACGCGCAGACGCAGGCGCTGCAACGCATTGAAGTGCGGGCGTTCGGGGTTTTGTTGGGGGAATTGCTGGCGCGTATCGATTCGGGGTTGAGTGAAGAGCGGCGTTTGCAACTGGAGGAGCTGGAGCGGCGTTGCTGTCAGGCGGATGTGCTGGCGCGGCCGGGGTTCGGTGAAGTGATTGAGGTATTGGAAAACCTCTGACAGCTAAAAAGATCGCAGCCTGCGGCAGCTCCTACAGAGAACGCGATCCCCTGTAGGAGCTGCCGCAGGCTGCGATCTTTTGATCTTTAGCCAGCCAGACCCACAAACATATCCTGCACGTCATCATGGTTGTCGAGGCCTTCAAGGAACGCCTCAACTTCAGCCATCTGCTCATCGCTCAACCCGGTCACCGGGTTTTTCGGCTGGTAGCCAAGCTTGGCCGACAACACGGTGAAGCCTTGCTCCGGCAGGGCTTTCTGCACGGCATCAAGGTCAGTCGGGTCGGTCAGGAACAGTGTCGCGCCGTCTTCGCCCGGCTCGAAATCCTGAGCACCGGCTTCGATCGCGGCCATTTCCGGATCGGCGTCCGGGGTGTCCGGCGACGCTTCGATCATGCCAACGTGATTGAAATCCCACGCGACCGAACCGGAAGCGCCCAGTTGGCCCTTGCGGAACGCGACGCGGATTTCGGCGACGGTGCGGTTGACGTTGTCGGTCACGCACTCGACGATCAGCGGCACCTGGTGCGGGGCGAAACCTTCGTAGGTCACGCGATGGTATTGCACCGCTTCACCGAGCAGACCGGCGCCTTTCTTGATCGCGCGATCGAGGGTTTCTTTCGGCATCGAGGCTTTCTTGGCCTGTTCAACCACCAGACGCAAGTGTGCGTTGGTGGTGGTATCGGCACCGTTACGCGCAGCAATGGTGATTTCTTTCACCAGTTTGCCGAAGATTTTGCCCCTGGCGTTGGCTGCCGCTTCTTTGTGTTTAACCTTCCACTGTGCGCCCATTACTCACTCTCTTGATCTGTGGCGCCGAGACATCTATTGGCCGACGCGTGGCGCCAAGTTTATACGGCCTAAAGTCGGCAATCGACCAAAAATATTGATTGGCGAATCGACATCTTCACCACAACGTGTAGGGCGATTCTGAAAAGCTGCCTTGCGGTGACTATTCCGCGCTGCGGTTTCGTACCCTCTGCCGTCCGTATTGACCGACAGAACCTGTACGAATGCTCAATGACATGGAAAGTCCCTTCACCCTGACCCTGATCGATGGCGGATTGTGCCTGCCGGTGGTGCGTTTCAGCGGTGATGAAGCGCTCAATCAGCCCTTTCGCTTCGAGGTCGATGTCATTGGCCTGGCGCCCGCCGTCCTGCCCGACAGCTTGCTGGAGCAACCGGTGTATTTACGCCTGAGCGAGCAGCACGGTGTGCATGGCCTGATCCACAGTGTCCGTTGCGAACATCGCGGCACGCACCGGATCGGTTATCGATTAGTGCTGGTGCCTTATCTGCAACGTCTGGCGCAATCGCTTAAACGCCGGGTGTTTGTGCAGTTGAGTGTGCCGGCGATCCTTGCACAATTGCTCACCGAGCATGGGCTGCCAAAGAACAGCTTTCGCATCGAAATGACCGTCGGCCACTACCCCGTGCGGGACTTTTGCATTCAATACGAGGAAAGCGACCTGGCGCTGCTGCAACGTCTGTGTGAAGAGGAAGGCATCCATTATCACTTCCAGCATCGGCCTGACGGGCATGTAGTGGTGTTTGCCGATGACAGCCTAAGCCTGCCGCAGGAACCTACGCTGCTGCCCTTCAGTCTCGACGATGACACGCCGTCGCCACGGGTCAGCGCGCTGTTTCAGCAACATGACGCCGCGCCAATTCGAGCGCTGCACAGGGTGCGCAATCGTGGCCAACAGGCGTCGGGCGAGGACTCGGCCAATCAAACCGTGCCTGTCCTCGCACCGCAGATGTTGTCCATTGAACAACGTCATGCCGAACAGCGCAGCCGCCGCCATCTGGAGCGCCAGCGCTGCCAGTACCGCTCGATTCACGGTCGCTGCGACAGCCCCGGATTGCACAGCGCCGACCTGCTGCAAGTGACCGAACACCCGGTCAACACCTTCAATGAGCAATGGTTGATCACCTCAGTGCGCCATCAGGGTCAGCAACCTTGCATCCTTGATCCAGCGCCGAGTGTGTATCGCTATCACTGTGATTTCACGGCTTTGCCATGGTCGACGGATTTTCGCCCGGCGCTGAAACAATCACGGCCGAGCATTCCGGGGATTCACTTGGCACGAGTGCTCGGCACGAAGGGGCAACCATCGAAACTGGATGACAAGGGGCGAATCAAGGTGAGTTTGTGGCCGAGGCCAACATCGCCTGATTCTGAGGGGATTTGGCTGCCGATTGCGTTGACCAACGCCAATGGCCGCATTGCCGCGCATGAGTTGCCCCGTGCGGGCAGTGAGGTGTGGGTGAGTTTTCTCGACAGCGATCCGGATCGACCGATTTTGTGTTTGGGAGCGCAGCGCGAATCCGCGCCGGTTGAAGCACCGCCAGCACGCGACAGCAGCCTCTTACTCGACTGGCTGATCAACCGCTCCTGACCACAAATCGAGACCTGTAGGAGCTGCCGATGGCTGCGATCTTTTGCTGTTGATTGTAAGAAACAAGATCAAAAGATCGCAGCCTTCGGCAGCTCCTACAGGGGTTGTTTTCAACCCTTCAGGCTTTGTCGGCTTTGCCGGCGGCAGCGGCGAATTTCGCCAGGCGCACGTCCAGATGCCGTGGCCGGTGGCCGTGATCTTCGGCGCGTTCCTTGCGGCGGATGGCGTTGCGCACCATCAACGAGCCCAGATAACGAATCGGCTCCGGCGGGAAATACCCCAGCGGCCCGTTCACAATCGGCGAGCGCGTCCAGGCGTTATCCAGCCCCTGCACCAGCGACGCCAGAATCTGCCCGCCCATATGACAAGGCCCAACCCCGCTGCCGGAATAGCCAAACCCGTAAAACACATTACCGCTGCTGCTCATCTGCCCAAAAAACGGCAAACCGGTCACCGAGCGATCCGACGGCCCGTTCCACGTCGCATCGACTTTCACATCGCTGAACGCCGGGAAGAAGTCATCCAGACTGCGCTTGAGCAACCCGGCATACGGCGACGGCTGATCGAACACCGGCAGCATCCGCCCGCCAAAGGCAAAGGTGTTGCCGCCCTTGCCAAGCATGATCCGGCCGTCCGGGGTGTTGTGGTAGTAGTGCACGAAAATCCGCGAATCGAGCACGGTGACACCGCTGGTCAAACCGATCTCCTGCAACAGATCCGGGCGCGGTTCGGTGATCAGCATGTCGCTGGAAACAATCGCCACGCTGCGTTCGAACTGCGGAAAGGCCCGGGCCATCCATGCGTTCATCGCCAGCACCACGCGGTCGGCGATGATGTTGCCGTTGGGCGTCTGAATGCGCGCCGGGCGCCCTTCCTCCAGCCCGGTCATTGCTGTGTTTTCATGGATCGTCACGCCCAGTTGCAACGCCACGCGGCGCAATCCGCGCACCAGTTTGCCCGGTTGCACACTGGCCGCCGCTGGCGAAAACCAGCCTTCCAGATGTTTGCTGGAACCGGCCATGCGCTGCACATCCGCGACCGGCCGCTGGGTGAACGAGTTGATGCCGTTACGCTCCAGCGCCGCGATCACCGCATCGGTCGAGCCGATTTGCGCGCGGTTGGTCGCGGTGTATAGCGTGCCGTCGAGGCGGTAATCGGCATCGACGCCGTACTGCTCGCAAAACTCGCCGATCGCATGAATGCTTCGCTCGGATTCCTTGACCAGACGCACCGCCTCCTCGACGCCAAACAGGCGTTCCAGGGTGAAATATTTCGCCGACCATGACAGCGCACAACCGCCGTTACGGCCACTGGCGCCAGCGCCGCAGATGTCGGCTTCGATCAGCCGCACATCGAGTTCAGGGTTCTGTTGCTTGAGCATGATCGCCGTCCACAACCCGGTGTAACCGCCGCCGACGATGCACACGTCGGTGCGCACTTCGCCTTGCAGCGGCGGGCAAGTCTCGGACGTATCAGCCTGCAAGGCCTGCTCCAGCCAAAACGGTCTCATGGGATTTCTCCAGTCAGTGGGCCACGGCGCAGCCTGCCGCGAACGTCGCAGCAGGCCACACGGCAGCGGGTTTTCAGGTACGCAGAGGTTTGATGGTCAGCGGGCAATTGGGGATCGAGGCGCGCGGTTCCATGACGCCGACCGGGCGGCTGTTCCAGTGCGGGATCAGCACCAGTGCCGAAAACAATGCGCAACCGGCGAAGACGATAAACACCGTCACCGAGTCGAAGTAACCCGGCAGCAAACCGCCGAGCACCGCACCGACCGAGCCGCAACCGTTAACGAAACCGGCCGCCGTGGCGCCCGCCTTGGCTTTACCGAAATCGATGGCGGCTGCACCGCTGATCATCGAGTCCGGGCCATACAGGGTCAGGCCCATGACAAACAGCAGCGCGACCACCAGCAACACACTGCCGGTTTGCAGCGCGGCCATAAACAGCGCCAGCGTCACGGTCAGCGCGAGCAAACTGATGACGCAGGCCGGCATGCGCCGCGCGCCGAACAGTTTGTCCGAGGCCAGACCGATGAGGATCGGCCCAAGCAATCCGGCCAGTTCGAACGAGGTCGGAATAATCGCCGCGCCGACCTTGCCGACACTCGGCATCTGTTCAAACACGATCACCGGGCCCCATAACAGAATCGCGTAACGCGCCGGTTTCAACATGAAATACGCCAGACCGAGCACCAACACCGTGCGGTTGCGCAGGATTTCCTTGAGCGGCTCCCACACGCTGAGTTTGCTGTTGGCTGCGGTTTCCTCAGCGGTCAGTACCGGCTCCGGATCGACTTCCGGCAGGCCGACGTCTTCCGGTTTATTGCGCTGGAAGATAAAGAACAGTACCGCGACCACCGCCACCACCACCGCGCTGGAAATAAACGCCGCGTGCCAACTGCCAATCAGCGTATACGCCCACCAACCGGCGAACGGCGAGGCCACCAGTCCACCAAACGCGTAGCAGGAACTCCACAAGCCGAGCACCCGCCCGCGTTCTTTCGCGGGAAAGAAACTGCCAAGGTTTTTACACAACCCCGACCATCCGGTGGACTGCGCCAGGCCTTGTATCAGCATGCAAGTGGCGAAAATCGGAAGTGTGGCGTAACTGCCCATCACCAACGCGGCTGCGGCGGAAATCAGCAAGCCGCCGAGCACCACGACCCGTGGGCCAAAGCGGTCGGCGAGCATGCCCCAGGTGAATTGGCCCACGGCATACGCCGCCAGATAGATGGCGTCGAGGTTGGCCATGGCCATTTTGTCGAGCATGAAGGTCGGGTCTTCGGCGATGCCCAGTTTGGCCACCGAAAAGGCTTTGCGGGTGAAGTAGAAAGCGGCGTACGCAAGCCAGGTAATCGCGAAAATCTGCACGCGCCAACGTGCGATGGTGCCGATGTGCTTGTTCATTGTGGTTCTGACCTCAGGGTGTGAGTGTGCCGGCAGAATCGTTAAGCAAAACGCCTGTGTTTTTATTGTTGAGCACTGCGATATCACCCTTCCCTCTGGCGATACCGGTCAGATGAGGCCTGCTGTTGCACGCACAGGCTCATGGCCAACGCCGCTGCTCAACCGAGCAGTCAGCGATGGCGTGAGCCGATCAAAGCAATTACTGTTTAATAAATAAAATCGATTTATCGTATTTCACTCATAAGCTCAGCTTGTTACTGAACTGATCTCGCACCAGGAGTCGCCATGGCAGTCTCCCACGCCCAACTCAAAGCCTTCCACGCCGTCGCGGTGCATGGCAGCTTCACCAAAGCCGCCGAGCGGCTCTACCTCACGCAACCGGCGATTTCCGACCAGGTGCGCAAACTGGAAGAACGCTTTGGCGTTTTGCTTTTTCACCGCAATAAACGTTCCGTGCGCCTGACCGATCTGGGCGAACGCTTGCTGGCGATCACCCAGCGGCTGTTCGTGATCGAAGCCGAAGCGCAGGAATTACTCCAGGAATCCCAGGCCTTGCAGACCGGTAGCCTGATTCTGGCGGTGGATGCACCGGTGCACGTGCTGCCGCAGATCGCGCGGTTCTGCGAGCGCTATCCGGGGATCAGCGTGAAGATCGAGACCGGCAACACCGACGAATCGCTGTTTCGCCTGTTCAACTATCAGGCCGATCTGGCCCTGCTCGGGCGTGATGTCAGCGATGAACGCTTGCTCTGTGTTCCGTTGCGTAACGATCCGATGGTCGCGTTTGTGTCGCGTAATCACCCGTGGGCCGAGCGCGAGTCGATCTGCCTGGCGGATCTCGATGACACGCCGTTGGTGTTGCGCGAACACGGTTCGGTAACCCGGCAAACCCTGGAAGAAGAAATGGCCCGGGCCGGGTTTCGCATACGTCCGGCGATTCAGGTCGAAGGCCGGGAAGCGGCGCGTGAGGCCGTGGTGGTGGGGATTGGTGTCGGGGTGGTGTCGGCGGCAGAATTTGGGGCGGATTCGCGGGTGTGCGCGTTGCCGATCATCGACTGCACGCGACGCCTCACGGAAACGTTGGTGTGCCTGCGCGAACAGAGTTCGCGGCGCGTGGTGGCGACGTTTCTGGAGATGGTGCGCGAGAGTCTGGCGTAACGTCGGAATTTTCGTATTCAGTCGGATCGAGATCGTCGGCTACACTGGCGCCTGAGCTCCTGTGACAAATTATTTCCCAACACCTTTCGCAGAGTTGCGATCACGGAGTCGAAGAACGCATCGTGAAAAAACTAATCAATTCCGTTCGAGATCATTTCTGGAAGAAATGGATTCGCCAGCACGATTGCAAAGTCGCCGGTGGCATTTCCTCGTTGCACAAGCGATCCAGGCTGACGCTCGAGGAGCACGTGTCCATCGGCTATGTGGCCATCGAGTCGAAACACCTGACCATCGGTGCGCACACCTACATTCGCAGCGATTGCGTGCTGTCCGCCGTGTCCTCGATTGGGCGGTTCTGCTCGATCAGCACCCGCTGCTTTATCGGCCAGCAAAAGAGTTCTCACCCGACAGACTGGCTCAGTTCCCATCCCTTCCAGTACACCGACACCGCCCTGACCTTCGACCCGGTGGTGGCCGACGTCACCATCGGCCACGACGTGTGGATCGGGCACAGCGCGATGATTCTTGAAGGGGTGCAGATCGGCACTGGCGCGATTATCGCGACGCGTGCGCTGGTGACTCAGGATGTGCCGCCCTACGCGATCGTTGCCGGTACGCCGGCAAAAATCATCAAGTATCGGCATGACCCACAGACCATCGAAAGGCTGCTCAAGAGTCAGTGGTGGAATCTCGATGTGAAGCTGTTGCAGACGCTGCCGTTGAACGACCCGGCTGCCGCGCTGGATCTGCTCGAAGGTATGCAGTTGAAGCAGGCCGATTACCCGAGAATCGAGGTCACGCGCAAAACTACAGCGATCCTGCCGGCGCAAGCGCAGTTGGCGATTGCCTGATTCAAGCCGGTGCCAAACCGAAAAAAGCCTGAATCAAGCGCAATTCCCGCCGCCGCTCCATGCAGCCAATCATGTGCCGGTTGACCAAGCCGTCGCCGACAATCGGAATCGCCACCACGCGCGGGTCATGGCTGACCTCCACCGATGACACCACGCCGACGCCCAACTCGGCGGCCACCGCTTCCGTCACCGCCTCGCGGCTGTCCAGCTCCAGCAGCACACGCGGATGGATTGCGGCCTGCGCACAGGCCTCGTCAAACGTTCGCCGGGTGATCGAACTCGGTTCGCGCAGCACCATGATCACTTGATCCAGCTCCTTGAGTTTCACCTCGCCTTGGCGGGTTGCCCACGGATGCGCGGCGGGCACCAGCGCACAGATGCGCGACTCGCTCAGCGCTTGCAGGTGCAGGCCTTTGCGCGGTTCGACTTCGGTCAGCACCGCGACGTCCGCGTGCTCGGATAACAGTGCCGCGAGGGTTTCCTGGGCATTGCCCAAACGCAGATTCACCGTGATCCCCGGATAACGCGCGCGCAGGCTCGCCAACATCGGCATGACCATGTGCGGACCGTCCGCCGCCACTTCGAGGCGCCCGGTGAGCAATTGCCGATTGGCTTCGAGCATGGTCTGCGCCTCTTCCGCGAGGCCAAACATCGCGCGGGTGATCGCCGCCAGTTTGGTGCCCTCCTCCGTCAACTCCACCCGTCGCGCGGTGCGCCGCAACAGGGTGATCTGGTAGTGCTCCTCCAGCGCCTTGATGTGCCCGGTGACCGCCGGCTGGCTGATGAACAATCGCGCAGCGGCGCGGGTGAAGCTGCCTTCGCGGGCCACGGCGTCGAAGGCGCGCAGTTGGAACAGGTTCATGGATAACTCTCACTGATGGCTGGCATAACAACAAACAATTTGATTGATGCAACGCCGAATTGCAACGTATGCCCCGTAGCTTCATCCCACAGCGCTATCCGAGGACACACGAATGAGTATTGCCGAACCCATCCTGCTCACTCCCGGCCCGTCGACCACTTCGGCCCGCACCCGCCAGGCGATGATGGTCGACTGGGGGTCATGGGATGACCGCTTCAACCAACTGACTGCCAGCCTCTGCGAACAATTGCTGGCGATCCTCAACGGTGCCGCCACTCACCATTGCGTGCCGTTACAGGGCAGCGGCACCTTCGCCGTCGAAGCGGCCATCGGCACTCTGGTGCCGCGCGACGGCAAAGTGCTGGTGCTGATCAACGGCGCATACGGCAAACGTCTGGCAAAAATCTGCGAAGTGCTCGGCCGCTCGTTCAGCACCTTCGAAACCGCTGAAGACGAACCGACCACCGCCGCTGACGTCGACCGCTTGCTGCGCGCCGACAGTGATATCACTCACGTCGCGCTGATTCATTGCGAAACCAGCACCGGGATTCTCAATCCGCTGCCAGAGATCGCCCACGTCGTCGAACAGCACGGCAAACGCCTGATCATCGACGCCATGAGCTCCTTCGGCGCCCTGCCGGTGGACGCACAGAAAGTGCCGTTCGACGCACTGATCGCCGCGTCCGGCAAGTGTCTGGAAGGCGTGCCGGGGATGGGTTTCGTCTTCGCCCGCAAAGAGGCGCTGGCCGCTGCGGCTGGCAATTCGCACTCGCTGGCGATGGATCTGTTTGATCAACACGCTTACATGCAGAAAACCGGTCAATGGCGCTTCACCCCGCCGACCCACGTGGTCGCGGCGCTGCATGAAGCCTTGCTGCAATACAACGAAGAAGGTGGGTTGCCGGCACGGCACGCCCGTTACGCCGCCAACTGCCAGGCGTTGATGGAAGAGATGGGCAAGCTTGGCTTGCGCAGCTTTCTGCCGGCAGCGATTCAGGCGCCGATTATTGCCACGTTCCATGCGCCGAGCGATCCGCGTTATCAGTTCAAGGACTTCTACGAACGGGTCAAGGCCAAGGGTTACATCCTTTACCCGGGCAAGCTCACTCAGGTTGAGACCTTCCGTGTCGGCTGCATCGGTCATGTCAGCCCCGACGAAATGCGCCAGGCCGTGGCGGCTGTTGGTGAAGTGCTGCGTGAGATGGAAGTCCTCGACATCTAACCCACACCACAAATCCCTTGTGGGAGCGGGCTTGCTCGCGAAAGCGGTCGAACATTCAACATTGATATCGACTGATCCGACGCCTTCGCGAGCAAGCCCGCTCCCACAGTTTGAATTGCATTGCCAAATCAGGAATTTAATTGCCATGAACTACGTCAATCCAAGCAAGCTGCAAGCCGCGATCCTCGACTGGGCCGGTACCGTGGTCGATTTCGGTTCGTTCGCGCCGACGCAGATTTTCGTCGAAGCCTTCGCCGAATTCGACGTGCAAGTCTCCATCGAAGAAGCCCGTGGCCCGATGGGCATGGGCAAGTGGGATCACATCCGCACCCTCTGCGATCAGCCGCAGGTCGCCGAGCGTTATCGTAAAGTCTTCGGCCGCACGCCGACCGATGACGATGTCACCGCGATCTACAACCGCTTCATGCCGCTGCAGATCGAGAAGATCGCCGAGCACTCGGCGCTGATTCCCGGCGCGCTGGAAACCATCGCCAACCTGCGTCAGCAAGGGATCAAGATCGGTTCCTGCTCCGGCTACCCGAAGCAGGTCATGGACAAAGTCGTCGAACTGGCCGCCACCAACGGTTATGTCGCTGATCACGTGGTCGCCACCGACGAAGTGCCGAACGGTCGCCCATGGCCGGCTCAGGCACTGGCCAACGTGATTGCCTTGGGCATCGACGACGTCGGCGCCTGCGTGAAGATCGACGACACCGTGCCGGGCATCCTCGAAGGCCGTCGCGCCGGGATGTGGACGGTCGCGCTGATCTGCTCGGGCAACGCGCTGGGCCTGGATTACGAAGGTTTCCGCGCCTTGGGCAGCGATGAACTGGCCAGCGAACGCAAGCGCATCCACGCGCTGTTCGAAAGCTCGCGTCCGCACTACATGATCGACACCATCACTGATTTGCCGGAAGTGATTGCCGACATCAACAAGCGTCTGGCCAAAGGTGAGATGCCGCAATCGAGCTGATTGCCCGGCCCGCAGTAAACAAAAACGCCAGCGTCTGCCCGACGCTGGCGTTTTTTTTCATGAAACCCGTGATTCAGAGCATTGAAAGTCCGATCAGCCTCAGGCAAATCCGCCAAAGCGGATTACAGTTAAAGCATGCCGTCGCGCTAGAACGGCAGTTTTGACCCTGATCTGTGAGGAAACACCGTATGCCGTGGACAAGTTCCGAATCTCGCTACAGCACCGTGTCGGTTCTGCTGCACTGGCTGATGCTGGTGTTGTTGGTGCTGGTGTATGCCAGCATGGAATTGCGCGGCTTCTTCCCCAAAGGCAGCGGCGGCCGCACGCTGATCCGCGAAGTGCATTACATGCTCGGCCTGACCGTGTTCGTGCTGGTGTGGTTTCGCCTGCTCGCGCGCAGCCTCGGCCCGGCACCGAAAATCTTCCCCGCCTCGCCACAATGGCAAACCGTACTGGCGCGGCTGATGCACTGGGCGTTGTACCTGTTCATGATTAGCATGCCGATTCTGGGCTGGCTGATCACCAGCGCCGAGGGGCATCAGGTGATGTTCTATGGTTTTGATCTGCCGCTGCTGGTGGGTGAGGACAAAGCCTTCGCCAAACAGGTGGAGGGCTGGCACGTGCTGATCGCCACGATCGGTTACTGGCTGATCGGCCTGCATGCGCTGGCGGGGATCTATCACCATTATGTGGTGAGGGATAACACGTTGCTGCGGATGATGCCGAAGCGCGGGTGAAGTACCTGCGGTTATGCAGTTCATTGTGGCGAGGGGATTTATCCCCGATGGGCTGCGAAGCGGCCCCAAAACCTCAGCATGCGGTGAGTCAGGCTGAACTATGGTGGCTGGATTGGGGGCTGCTTCGCAGCCCATCGGGGATAAATCCCCTCGCCACAAAAATCTCACCTATCGGGGCTGGAAACCGCGTCTGCCTTGTAGGCCGCCGGTGTGGACGAAGACCAGTCGTGTGCCACTGGCAAATCTGCCCGCGTCTATCTGTTCCTTGAGGGCCAGCAGCGCTTTGCCGGTATACAGCGGTTCCAAGGGCACACCGCTAGCCTGTTCGGTCTGTTCAATAAACGCCAACAACCCCGGATCAACCTTGGCAAAACCACCTCGGCTGGCATCAATCAATTCATACCCCGCATCCACCCGCCCCGCTTCTCGCAGAATCGACTCAACCTGCGGCGCCACACCGTGATCTTCCGGCACCGCCAACGCACCATAAACCGTATGCGCCCCCGCCTCGGCAAGCACCAATCCCGCCAACGTCGTCCCGGTGCCGCACGCCAGCCACCAGCCGTGGTAATCACTCCAGCCCAATGAATGCAATTGCGCGTCGACCTGCTCCTTAAGCGTCACGCAACCGAGCGCACCCGATAGTCCCCCGCCACCCTCCGGCACCGCGTGCAACTCTGGATACTGCGCCCGCCACGGTAACCAGAACCCCGGCTCATGCCGTGCCCGGTAACCGGCAAACCCCAACCAATGCAGGTGCATGCCGAACGCTTGCAGATCCTTCACCGTCGGCGTTTCCTGCGCATGCCCGCGCAACAGCCCCACGGTTTTGAACCCCAGCCGTTTCCCCGCTGCTGCCAACGCATGCAAATGATTGGAGTGCGCACCGCCAAGGCTGATGATGCCTTCGGCGCCCGCACAGTCGGCGGCTTTGAGGTGTTCGCTGAGTTTGAACCACTTGTTACCGCTGATCAGCGGGTCGATCTGGTCGAGACGCAGGATCGCCACTTCGATGCCGGCGGCGGTCAGCCAGTCCAGATGAAGAGGTTCGAGGGGGGCTTGGGGTAGCCAATCGGAGGGAGGCAAAAGCATTGGCGGCTATTCAATCTGGACAGAGCCAGCATTCTAGTCGCTCATAGGCAGCCATCGCGAGCAGGCTCACTCCTACATTGGTTTTGCAGCGAACACAAAACCTGTAGGAGTGAGCCTGCTCGCGATGGCCATTGGCACTCTAGACCTGCGGAATCAAAGTTCGGCTGCGAGGCGCGAGCCTTGGTTGATCGCGCGTTTGGCATCCAGTTCTGCCGCGACATCCGCGCCGCCGATCAGGTGCACATTCTGCCCCGCCGCGACCAGACCATCGTGCAGCTCACGCAACGGATCCTGCCCCGCGCAAATCACGATGTTGTCCACCGCCAGCAATTGCGGCTCGCCGGTTTCACCGATGCGAATGTGCAGACCGTCATCATCAATGCTCAGGTATTCCACGCTGTTGAGCATCTGCACCTGCTTGTTCTTCAAACCGGTACGGTGAATCCAGCCAGTGGTTTTACCCAGACCGTCGCCGACCTTGGTTTTCTTGCGCTGCAACAGGAACACTTCACGCGCCGGTGCATGCGGCGCCGCTTTGATCCCGGCGACGCCACCGCGTGCTTCCAGTTTCGTGTCGATGCCCCACTCTTTCCAGAACGCGGCGCGATCCTGACTGGTCGCAACGCCTTCATGAACAAGGAATTCCGAGACGTCAAAACCGATGCCGCCCGCGCCGATCACCGCGACACGCTTGCCAACCGGTTTGCGCTCAAGGATCACGTCGATGTAGTTCAACACCTTGGCGTTCTCAACGCCGGGAATCGCCGGCAGACGCGGCGCGATACCGGTGGCGAGGATGATTTCGTCGTAGCCGCCTTCAACCAGTTTCGCCACATCAACGCGAGTGTTCAGGCACACCTCAACATTGGTGGTTTGCAGCTTGCGCTTGAAGTAACGCAGGGTTTCGAAAAACTCTTCTTTGCCCGGCACACGCTTGGCGATGTTGAACTGGCCGCCGATTTCGCTGGCCGAATCGAACAAGGTCACCTGATGGCCACGCTCGGCGGCCACGGTCGCAGCAGACAAACCGGCAGGGCCAGCGCCGACCACGGCAATCTTCTTGATCTGCTGCACCGGCAGATAGTTGAGTTCGGTTTCGTGGCAGGCACGCGGGTTGACCAGGCAACTGGTCAGCTTGCCGCCGAAGGTGTGATCGAGGCACGCCTGGTTGCAGCCGATGCAGGTGTTGATTTCGTCGGCGCGGCCTTCAGCAGCCTTGTTGACGAAGTCCGGGTCGGCGAGGAATGGCCGCGCCATCGAAACCATGTCGGCATCGCCTTCAGCGAGAATCTGCTCGGCGATTTCCGGGGTGTTGATGCGGTTAGTGGTGATCAACGGAATGCTCACCGATCCGCGCAGCTTGGCCGTGACCTTGCTGAACGCGGCACGCGGCACTTTGGTGGCGATGGTCGGGATCCGCGCTTCGTGCCAGCCGATGCCGGTGTTGATGATGGTCGCGCCGGCCTGCTCAATGGCCTTGGCCAGGGTGACGATCTCATCCCAGGTGCTGCCGCCCTCGACCAGGTCGAGCATCGACAGACGGAAAATGATGATGAAGTTCGGGCCCACCGCTTCGCGCACACGGCGGACGATTTCCACCGGCAGGCGCATACGGTTTTCGTAGCTGCCGCCCCAGCGGTCGGTACGGTGGTTGGTGTGCGCGGCGAGGAACTGGTTAATGAAATAACCTTCCGAGCCCATGATTTCGACGCCGTCGTACTCGGCGGTTTGCGCCAGCACCGAGCAAGTGACGAAATCGCTGATCTGCTTTTCGATGCCCTCTTCGTCCAGCTCTTTTGGCTTGAACGGATTGATCGGCGCTTGAATCGCGCTCGGTGCCACTTGTTTCGGGCTGTAGGCATAACGACCGGCGTGGAGAATCTGCATGCAGATCTTGCCGCCCGCGTCATGCACCGCGCGAGTAACGATGCGGTGCTTGAGCGCTTCTTCTTCGGTGGTCAGCTTGGCCGCACCAGAGTACACGCCGCCCTCGTCGTTCGGGCCAATACCGCCAGTCACCATCAGGCCAACACCGCCGCGCGCACGCTCAGCGAAGTACGCCGCCATGCGCTCGAAACCGCCCGGTTTTTCTTCCAGGCCGGTGTGCATCGAACCCATCAGGGTGCGGTTGCGCAGCGTGGTGAATCCCAGATCCAGCGGGGCCAACAGGTGCGGGTAATGAGCGGCGGTCATCGGTAACTCCACAACGAGCAATCACGGAAAAGTTGCGGGAGCTCTGCGTCCCCCGTCAGTCATGTTCGACAGACTAAGAGCCGCACCGTGATCACTCAATGACCGTAACTGACAACTTAATGATCAAAATGCACACCGCCTACGTCGGCGCTGGATCACTCGAACAGCTAAACCCGGACATTGCGCCCTGGCAACGATGTGCGCTGGCTGTTCTCCCAATCCTGCACCAACCCCACCGGCGCCTCTGACGGCGGCAACATCGCCCGCCCGCGCAGCAGATCACTGGCGCGTTCGGCGAGCATGATGGTCGGAGCATTGAGGTTGCCGTTCGGCTCGCTCGGGAACACCGACGAATCGATCACGCGCAATCCATCGAGGCCGTGCACGCGCAGTTCGGAGTCCACCACCGCCAGCGCGTCCTCGCCCATTCGACAGGAACCGCACGGGTGATAGGTGCTTTCGAGGTTTTCGCGGACGAAGGCATCGAGGTCTTCGTCGCTGTTAACCAAAACACCGGGGGCGATTTCGCTGTCGCGAAAACGATCCATGGCTTTCTGGCCGATGATCTCCCGGGTCAGGCGGATACAGCGGCGAAAACCTTCGCGGTCTTCTTCGCGTTGCAGGTAATTGAACTGGATCTGCGGATGCTCGTACGGATCCGCCGAGCGTGCGCGCACATAGCCGCGGCTCTTGGGTTTGTTCGGCCCGGTGAGCACCATGAAGCCGTGGCCCTTGATCGGCTTGTTGCCGTCGTAACGCATCGCCGCCGGCAGGAAGTGAAACTGAATGTCCGGCCAGCGCAAACCCTTGTCCGAACGGATAAACCCGCCGGCCTCGAAATGGTTGGTCGCGCCGAGGCCATCCTTGAACAGCAGCCAGCGCAAACCGATGAGCAATTTGCTCAGCGGATCCATTTTGCTGTTGAGGGTCACCGGTTCCTTGCAACTGAACTGGATGTACACCTCGGCGTGATCCTGCAGGTTTTCACCGACACCGGGCAGATCGTGGCGCACCTCGATGCCGGCCTTGCGCAGCACGTCGGCCGGGCCGATGCCGGAGCGTTGCAGCAGGTGCGGCGAGCCGATTGGCCCGGACGAAACTACTACTTCGCGCCGGCAATAGACCTCATGCGTCTGGCCGTTGTGGTCATAGCTGACGCCGACCGCACGTTTGCCGTCGAGGAGGATCTGCCGGGTCATCGCGTGGGTGATCACGGTGAGGTTCGGGCGCGCCATCGCCGGGCGCAAATAGGCGTTGGCCGTTGAACAGCGCACACCGTTTTTCACGGTCATGTGCATCGCGCCGAAACCTTCCTGCATGTAGCCGTTGCAGTCGTCGGTCTTGATGTAACCCGCCTCGGCGCCGGCCTGCACCCACGCGCCGTACAGCGGATTTTTCATGTGATTGCCGTTGGTGGTGTGCAGCGGCCCGGTCTGCCCGCGATAGTTATCGCCGCCCGCTTCATAGTGCTCGGCACGTTTGAAATACGGCAGGCAATTGCGGTAGCCCCAGCCTTGCGCACCAAGGGATTCCCATTCGTCAAAATCGCAGGCGTGACCGCGAATGTAGACCAGCCCGTTGATCGATGAAGAACCGCCGAGTACCTTGCCGCGCGGGCAATGGATGCGCCGTCCGTTGAGGAATGGCTCCGGTTCGGTTTCATAGCGCCAGTTGTACTTTTTAGTGTTCATCGGAATCGAAAAAGCGCTCGGCATCTGGATCACTACACTGCGATCGCTGCCACCGAATTCCAGCACCAGCACCGAGGTGTCCGGGTCTTCGCTCAAGCGGTTGGCCAACACACAACCGGCGGAGCCGGCACCGATGATGATGTAGTCGTATCTTTGCGTAGCCATGCTTATCTCCCGGCCGTCGATGGCTTGATTGCAGGCGACACGCGTCGCGTCAGCGAGTCGCCGGTGGTGTATTGCGGAGAGGTTTTTTCGATCTGGCGGATCACGGTTTCTTCACTCGCCAGATCGATCGAACGGCTGAACCAGTAGTACGCCAGCCCCGACACGATCAGCCCGACCAGCCAGGCGATGTCGATGCTGCCCAGCGCTCTGGCAAGCGGGCCGACATACACCTCGCGCTGCTCAACGCCGTCGTAGATGTAGAAAAACGGGATCATCGCGACAAACCCGATGGCGTACGCGGCAATGCCGCGCAGGCCCCAGCTGCCGTAGATGTTGCCCTTGGGCATGAAGAAGTGCGGGATGGCGTAGCGGCCCTTGCGCACGAAGAAGTAGTCAGTGAGGTTGACCGACGTCCAGGGCACCAGGAAGTACAGCATCACCACCAGGTAAATCCCCAGCACCGACAAACCTTTGCCCGTGCTTTGAATACTCAGCGCCACGCCCAATTGCAGGAGGATCACGAAGGTGATCGCCAGCACCCGTGCTTTGCGTGTGGGTTGGATTTTTTTGATCGAGTCGACGCACGTCAGCGTGGTCAGTTTGGCGCTGTAGATGTTCATCGCAATCACCGGCAGGATCGCCAGAATCGTGATCACCACCACGGCCGTGCCAACCAGTGGCGACATCACATTGCCGACCTGTCCGAGCGCTACCAGCACGTCGGTGGAATGCAGGTGATCGGCGAGCCAGCCGCCCACGGAAATCATCCACGCGCCGGACAACGAGGCGCCGACAAACACCACGGCAATCAGCTTGCCGCTGGAGGTGTTCTTCGGCAGATACCGCGAATAGTCCGAGACGTAAGGCGCGTAAGCGATGTTGTAGCTGGCGGCGGCGGCAAACTGCGCGATGAAACCGGTCCAGTTGAACCCCAGTGGCGGTGGCGCGATGTCCCCGGCGGCGAGCACGGGCAGCGGCGCATCCGGCACCCAGCCCATCAGCACGGCCAGCGTCACCAGACCGTACAACGGAATCGACAGGCACAACGCCCATTTGAAACTGCGGTGCATCCAGTCATGGCCGAGGATCGCCAGAATCGCCGCCGGAATCGTCACTGCCACGGCAACCAACCATGGCTCGAAACCGAACAGCGTGTGCATGCCCTGCATCATCAACACCAGATTGACGATGTTGAAACCGGCGAACACAAACAGCGTCGCCAGCAGCACCAGAATCACCCCGCGATAACCGAACTGCGCCCGCGACTGGATCATTTGCGGCAACCCAAGGTGCGGGCCTTGCGAGCCATGAAACGCCATGAACAGTGTGCCGAACATGATGCCCAGCGTGCCGGCGAGCGTCGTCCAGAGCGCGGTCAGTCCGACACTCGGGCCAACGAAACCGATGGTCATGGTGAAGAAAGTGAAGTTGCCCAGAAACCAGAACGGCCCCTGACTGGATAACTTGTCGGTGCGTTCGTTTTCCGGAATGAAATCGATCGAATGACCCTCGACGACAGGTTTGTCGCCGAGGAGTGACACACCAGGAGCGGCTTTGGCTTCTATGTTCATGATGGGCTCTTATTGTTGGAAGATCATGACGAAGTAACGGCATCCTTTCGGGTTGCCCCTCCCCGTGGAGAGGGGTTGTTCAGTGCGTTCTCCTTGAGGCCTGCCGGGTCAGGGCAGCGTGATCCAGACCGCTTTGGTTTCGAGCAGATGGTCGAGTTGCTCGGCGCCGAGATCCTTGCCGAAACCGGACTGTTTGTAGCCACCGAACGGCATCGACGGGTCGAGAGTGCCGTGGGCGTTGACGTAAACCGAACCGGCCCGCAAACGCGGAATCAGGCTGTGCACCTTGCCCAGATCATTGGAATACAGCGCCGCCGCGAGGCCGAATGCCGAGTCATTGGCCAGCGCCAGCGCTTCTTCGTCATCGTCGAACGGCGCGGTCACCAGCACCGGGCCGAAAATCTCCTCCTGAACAATGCGCATGTCGTTGCGGCAATGGGCAAAAATCGTCGGTTCTACAAAGAAGCCAGGGCCTTCAATCGGTTGGCCGCCATAGACCAGTTCGGCGCCCTCCTGCTTGCCGGTCTCGATGTAATCGCGCACGCGCTGCTGTTGCACGGCCGAAACCAAGGGGCCGATAAAACAGTCGGGATCCAGCCCCGGGGCGATCTTCAATGTGCGCGTGTAGGCAATCAGTTCACCGAGGAATTGTTCGTAGACGCTGCGATGCACATAAGCGCGGGTGCCGGCATCACAGACCTGTCCCGAGTTGAAAAACACGCCATTGGCGACCGCTTGTGCCGCCGCCGGAATGTCCGCATCGGCGAAGACGATTACTGGAGATTTTCCGCCGAGTTCCAGCGTCAGTCGCTTCATTTCGTCGACGGCGGCGCGCCCGACCGTACGGCCGACCGGCGTCGAGCCGGTGAAGGTCAATTTGTCGATGCCCGGGTGCGAGGCCATCGCCGCGCCAACCACGGTGCCGCGCCCGCAGACGATGTTGATGACGCCGGCGGGGATCCCGGCTTCCTTCACCAATTCGGCAAAACGCAACGCCGACAGCGAGGTCAGTTCGGCCGGTTTGACCACCACCGTGCAACCGGTGGCCAGCGCCGCGCCGAGTTTCCAGGCCATGGTTTGCAGCGGGAAATTCCACGGCACGATCGCGCCGACCACGCCCACCGCTTCTTTGCGCGTGTACGCCAGGTAGTTGCCGGGCAGCGAAGGCTCGACCGTACGCCCGTGAAGTTTGGTCGCCCACCCGGCGAAGTAGCGCAGGGTGTCGACGGTGCCCTGAATATCGACGTCCTTGGCGAAGGCCACGGACTTGCCCATGTCGATCGATTCGATTTCTGCCAGTTCGTCGGCGTTCTGCTCAATCAGATCTGCCAGACGCTGGATCAAGCGTTCGCGTTCTGCCGGTTTTGCCTGGCGCCACGCACCGCCGTCGAACTGCGCGCGCGCCGCTTGCACTGCGCGATCGAGATCTTCGACGGTGCCCATCGGAATCCGCGTGATCAGGCCGGCGGTCGACGGTTCGATGACATCAGCGGTTTGCCCGTCGCTGGCATCGACAAACGCGCCACCGATAAACAACTTCTGCGCCTTGCCAAGGAAGGTTTGCGTTGCTTCGGATACTCCGAATTTCTGCAGGTACTGCTTGACGATCGTGTCCATGTTTACTCTCTCTGCCGGACGGCTCAGGCGGGGGTGGCAACGCTGTCGGCGGCGCGCACTTTGGCCCGTTCGTGGAAGATGAAACCGATGCTGTTCAGCAACAGTTGCGCGGCCAGAATCGAGGTCATGCCGGTCGGGTCATACACCGGCGCCACCTCCACCAGATCCATGCCGACGATGTTGCCTTGGCTGCGTTTGGCCAGCGCCTGAATGATTTCCAGCACTTCGTAATAGAGGAAACCGCCGTGGCTCGGCGTGCCGGTGCCGGGGGCGATGGACGGGTCGAAACCGTCGATGTCGATGGTGATGTAGTAGTTGATGTTCTGCGGGATCAGCGCCAACACGCCTTCCACCCCGAGGCGGCGTACGTCGCGCACCGAGAGGATCTTCGAACCCGCCGCATGGGCTGCTTCGTAGTCATCACGATTGGACGAGGACACGTTGCGGATGCCCATTTGGGTCATACCGACAATGTGGTTCATTTCCGAGGCGCGGCGCAGCGGGTTGCCATGGCCGTAACGAACGCCGTGGCGCTCATCGACGAAATCCAGGTGCGCATCGAAGTGAATGATGTGAATCGGCCCGCGTCCTTCGAATGCCTTGATCACCGGCGCGTGCACCGAGTGATCGCCGCCAAGCACCACCGGCATGACACCGGCATCGAGGATCTTGCGCACCGCGTATTCAGTGTTGAGATTGCTGGTGACCATATCGGTGTGGACGATGTCGGCATCACCGACGTCGACCATGCGCACATCGGCGGCGGTCAGGTACATCACGTCATCTTCGTGATCGTAGGCACCGGCGTGACCGAAGGAGAACAGCGTCGACGCCTCGCGAATACCGCGCGGCCCGAAACGTGCGCCGGAGCGCCATTGGGTGCCCATATCGTTGGGCACGCCGAGCACCGCGACATCGGCATCGAGCGCATCCCAGTCGGTGCACACCGGTGATTTGCCGAAGGTGCAATGCCCCACGAAAGGCAGGTTCAGGCGCCCGGATTCATAACCGTTATTGGACATTTCAAGCCTCTCCACTTGTTGTTATCGGCTCGGCGGACTGCAAGGCGACCGTCGTTGCAGTGACTATGGGCGCAGGTTTTCGTGGAAAAAATGCCAAACATCAGATACTCATATCGGCATTGCCGATGCATCCACACGCGGGAGGTTCAAGGTGATTCAGCTGCACGATGTCGATTTGAAGTTGCTCAGGGTGTTTGCCACGATTGTTCGTTGCGGCGGTTTCTCCGCAGCGCAGGCGGCGTTGAATGCCGGTCAGTCGACCATCAGCGAACAGATGTCGCACCTGGAAACCCGCCTCGGCGTAAAGCTCTGTCAGCGCGGACGCGGCGGTTTTCGCCTGACCGAGCAAGGCGTGGCGATCCACGAAGCGACCCAGCGCCTGTTGTCGGCAGTGGAGAATTTCTGCATGGACGCCGATGTGCTCAAGCAGCACATCAGCGGCAAGCTCAACCTGGGCATCATCGACACCACCATCACCGACCCCGACTCGCCGCTGCCACGTACGACTCAGCGTTTCGTCTCTCGCGGCCATGACGTGCATCTCAATGTGTACGTCGGCACCCCCGCCGAACTCGAAGAGCGCGTGCTCGACGGCAGACTGCATTTGGCCATCGGCCATTTCCCGATCCATGTGCCGGGCCTGCTGCACACGCCGCTGTATCAGGAAGCGCTGGGCTTGTATTGCGGGCGCCGGCATCCGCTGTATGGCAGCCAGGCCGAAGGTGCTGAACTGCTCGAGGCGATTACCGAGAGTCGCATTGTCGTGCGCGGTTACATGCAGCAATACGATCTTGAGCACCTGGGCGTGAGCAAAGCGGCGGCCACGGTGGATAACATCGAGGCGCTGGCGATCCTGCTGATCTCCGGTGCCTACCTGGGCTTCCTGCCGGCACATTTCGCCCGACAATGGGTCAAGACCGGCGAGATGCACCAATTGGCCCCGGACAGCCTGCAACTGGTCTCGCCGTTCGACGTGATCACCCGGCGCGGCATCGCGCCGCCGCCCATTCTCGAAGCGTTTCTGGAAGACCTGGCGGCCTGTTCGCACCACGCCGTCGGCGCTCTGCAATGAGTGTCAGGCGCAGGCATGGCCCCGTGCCTGCGCCCTCGCCCGGCACTATTGAGGTATCATCGACCCGCGTCACACCATGCACCCGGTTCTGTTGGAATTCATGCGCAAACTTCTGTACCTGACATTTTCCATGGCCCTCGTGGCCGTCCTTGCTTCCTACGCCATGTGGGCGGCAGACCGCCCGGCGGGACATTACCTGTCGGATCTGCGAATCAAACTCGCGGTCGATCAAGGCACACCCGCCGACCGTGGCAATCTCTTGGGCATCCAGCCCGAACTCTACCCCACCGACTATCAAAGCCCCGAGCGCCTGCACCGCAAGCTCGCGGCGTATCTGCAGCAAGCGCAGGATCAAGGCTTGCTGAATGACAAGACAATCGTCGTATTGCCCGAGCACGTCGGCACCTGGCTGATGATCAGCGGCGAAAAAGACGAGCTGTATCAGGCGCCCACGCTCACCGAAGCGATGAACTGGCTGGCGGCGAGCAATCCGTTGTTGTTCGCTCGTGCGTGGCTGACGGCCAAGGGCAGCAACCGACTGAATGACGCGCATCTGCGCATGAAGTCCAAGTCGATGGCCAAGGATTACCAGGCGCTGTTCGGCGGTCTGGCCAAGGAATTTCATGTGACGCTGGTGGCCGGCTCCATCGTGCTGCCCGAGCCGAGTATTCGTGACGGTCAACTCAAATCCGGTAGCGGCGCGCTGTTCAACAGCAGCGTGGTGTTTGGTCGTGACGGCGTGCCACTCGGCCAGCCACAACGGCAGATGCACCCGATCTTCGATCAACGTGATGTGCTTGAAGGCGAAGATCAACACGCCATCAACGTCGTCGACACCCCGGCCGGGCGCCTCGGCATCCTGATCGGCAGCGACAGCTGGTATCCGGACAACTACCGCAAGCTCGACGCGCAAGGCGCGCAACTGGTGGCGGTGCCGGCGTTTGTCGTCGGGCACAACGTGTGGGATCAACCGTGGGGCGGCTACAAGGGTTCGAGTACACCCAGCTCAGTCAGCCTCAAACCCGGCGAAGTCAGCGAAGGCCAGGCCTGGCATCGCCTGACCCTCACCGCGCAACCGCCCGCCAACAACGCGCTGGCCGGCATGAGCGTGTTCCTGCGCGGGCAGTTCTGGGACAAGTTGAGTTCGGGGCAAAGCTTCCTCAGCAGCAACGGCCAACAGTTCGCCGATGGCGAGGCCCGTGGCGCACGTTTGCTGAACGTCTGGTTGTAAGCCATGAAACCGCAGCCGATGCGTCTGGGCGATTTATCGGTGGGTTTCGTGCACAGCCTCGCCGATGCCGTGCGCAGTCATGACGCCGATCCGCTGCCCTTGCTCGAGCAATACGGTCTGGATGCCGCGCGATTGGCCGAGGCTGGCGCGCGGTTATCGATTCCGCGCTACATGCGTTTGGGCCATGCGGCGATTCAACTGACCGGTGATGCGGCGCTGGGTTTGCGTATGGGCCAGCTCAGTCGCCTGAGTCAGGCCGGGCTGGCGGGCGTCACCGCCGCACAAGCGCCGACCGTGCGTGAAGCGGCGCGTTGCCTGATTCGTTTCGAACCGCTGTACGGCTCCAACTATCGTGGCCAATCGAGTTTTCACGAAGACGCGAATGGCGCGTGGCTGCGTTTCTATTCGATCAGCCCGTACAACGCCTACAACCGTTTTGTGGTGGATTCGATTATCGCTGGATGGCTGCATCAGCTCGCCAGTGTCAGCCGTGAACCGCTGCGCGCCGAGCGCATCGAGATCGAATTCGACGCGCCGGATTACCGCGACGCTTACAGCGTGCTGGGTGAATGCCCGATTCAGTTCGGTGCCGAGCGCAATCAATTGCGCCTCAGCTTGACCAGCCTCGCCCAACGTAACCCCGAACACTGCCCGAGCACTTGGCGGCACTTGCTGCAATTGTGTGAGCGAGAACTGGAACAACTGACCCGCACCCGCAGCCTGCGTGAACGCATCACGCAGTTGTTGGGGCCATTGTTGAATGGTGGCCGGGAACCCGACCTGGAAGAAGTGGCCGCGCGCCTGAAACTGCCGACCTGGACATTGCGGCGCAAACTGACCGAGGAAGGCACGCAGTTTCGCGCGATCCTCAACGACACTCGCCGTGATCTGGCAATGACCTACATCCGCGACACGGAACTGGCGTTCGGTGAGATCGCCTACCTGCTGGGGTTTGCCTCAGCCGAGGCTTTTCAGCGTGCATTCAAACGCTGGAGCGGCCAGACACCGGGCGAATTTCGCCGCAGTCACCGTAAAACCGCGTGACGCTTACAGCTCGGTAGCGTCTTCAGCAGGTTCAGGCTGATCCAGTTCGTAGGCGTGAAATTCGAGCAGCTCTTCTTGATAGTCATCCATTGCGCAATCCCCCTACTGCTCTCTGAAAAATGGCCTGATCAATCGACCCGTGCCCCGAGCATAAAGTGCCCGTGTGAAGGAAAAATGAAACGCGCCCTTCATGGATAAAACGTAGCAGCAGGTCAGGAATTTATCGCGGGATTATCGTCAGCGGAATGTAACGAATTCTTATGCCACACCAAAAACCTCGTAGGAGCAAGGCTTGCCCGCGAAGGCGTCAGACCAGCCAACACTTTTTATGTTGACTAGTCTGACG
>NZ_LHVN01000027.1:0-244723 GCF_001269815.1 Pseudomonas sp. P1.31
GAAGGCGTCAGACCAGCCAACACTTTTTATGTTGACTAGTCTGACGCCTTCGCGGGCAAGCCTTGCTCCTACAGAAGTTCGGGCTGGATTACTGGCTGGAGGCTGGCATCGCCGGGATTGGCTCGGACGGTGGCGGGATGTCTGTTGGATTGGCCGGTGGCGTGATCACTTCCGGTGTCGGCGCGGGTTCTGCGACTGGAGCCGGGGTGATTGGCGCGGACTCCGCAGGTGGGGCAACAGGTTCAGAGCTGACCGGGGCAACTTCGGCTGGTGCCGGGGCCGGTTCTGCAGCAGGTGCAGGCGTCGCAACCGGAGCAGGAGTCGGGGCTGGAGCGGTTTCTGCCGCCGGCACCGGTGCCAATGGCGCAGCTACAGGTTTCGGCTCAGGTACGCCGAGATCAGCCTTCGGCTTCTCTTCGATGTGCGCCGCTTTCTTCGCATCCGCCGGCAGGAACTGCTCGACCAAGGTGAAGAAACGCTCGTAGAACTTCTGCGAAATCACTGTCTCGCTGGCGACTTTCACCATCGAGTCGTCCGACGAGCCGATCGGCATCGACACCGAGCCCAACACGCCAACACCGAGGCTGGCCGAGTTGTTGGTCTTCTTCAGTGCATAGCGATCCTGCAGGGCGTTGGCGAACATTGTCGCGTGATGCTTGCCGCTGCTGTCTTCGGCGCAGACCACGTTGAAGCTGATCTCCAAGTGCGTATCGCCGGTCTGCTGGAAGCTCTTGTGGCCACTGACCAGTTTCGGGTCGCTGCTGGTGATGATGTAACCCTGGCTGAGCAACGCACGCCGTGCGGCTTCGCAACTGGCGGTGTCGGCGACCGGGTAATTACGCGAAAACATGCCGGAATCGTCGAAATTCTCATGCTCATACATCGGCTTGTCTTTCGAACAGCCGGCGACAGCAGCCACCAACAACGCCAAACCGACAACACGCAAGGGAGTGGAAATCAACATTAAACATCCTGGGGGAAAACAGTCCGGGGCGTATTGTGCAACAGATCGCTGACCCGCGCCGTATGGATTAGTGTCTTGAAACAGTTACAACTCTATCCGACCTTCATTTACCGGAAAAAGTCGCAACGCCAAATGATCGATGAAAACCCGTAACTTCGCGGTGGCGTGGCGACTCGACGGCCACAACACCCAGAACTGCCCGACATGTTGCAGATGCGTATCCAGCACCCGATGCAGCAATCCTTGTGATTCCGCGTCGCGGCTCATGAAATCCGGCAGGCAGGCAATGCCCATCCCCGCCAGCGCCGCGTGGTTCACCGCTTCAATGGACGTACTCACCAGCCGGGTCGGCAATTTCGGCTCATCCGCACCCTCCTCACGCCGTAGCGGCCACGGCTCGAGTTTGCCAGTGGCGTGAAAGATGTGACGCAAACAGGCGTGATCGGCCAGATCGGCAGGCCGTTGCGGCGTACCCCGCTGCTGCAGATAAGCGGGACTGGCAACTAGTACCATCCGAAATTCGCCCAACGACCGCGCCATCAACCGCGAGTCACGCGGTTTGCCGGTGCGAATCACCGCGTCGAAACCCTCTTCAACCACGTCGACCATGCGATCGGTCAAATCCAGATCCAGTTCAATCTGCGGGTACAGCGTCATGAACTCAGTCATCACCGGCATCACCAGACCCAACACCTGCGGCACACTGATACGCAATTTTCCCTGCGGTTGCGCAGCGGCATCACACAGTTCGAACTCTGCAGCCTCAACATCCGCCAGAATTTTACGGCAACGCTGTAGGAACAATGCCCCCTCGCTGGTCAGCGTGATACTACGCGTAGTGCGATGAAACAAGCGCACCCCCAGCCGCGCCTCCAGACGCGCAATGCTCTTGCCAACTGCCGATGAAGACACCCCGGTCAGCCGACCCGCCTCAGTAAAACTGCGCGTCTCGGCGACCTGAATGAATACCGAAATACTGCCAAGGCGATCCATACACCCTCCCGATTCAAGACATCCGTGTCCGATATGTTCGGAACCTTAACCTGTTTTTCGCCAAGGCGCAGCGCCCTACCCTGTGCACTCGTTGACCTTTGCCCACGGATGAATGCTCATGAACGACGCACAACTCACCTGCCGCCCACTTGAAGCTTCGCTCCAACAACGCGAACGCTTACCCCTCGGCGCCCTGCTGGCCCTGGCCACCGCCGGGTTCATCACCGTCATGACCGAAGCCCTGCCCGCCGGCCTGCTGCCACAAATGAGCAGCGGCTTGAACGTCTCCCAGGCACTGATCGGACAACTGGTGACGATGTACGCCATCGGCTCAATACTCGCCGCCATTCCACTAACCCTCGCCACCCGTAGCTGGCGCCGACGCCCTCTTCTACTGTCCGCCATCGGCGGCTTCGCCATCGCCAACAGCATCACCGCCCTTTCGGAGCTGTACTGGCTAACCCTGATCGCACGCCTGATTGCCGGCATATTCGCCGGCCTGCTCTGGGCACTACTCGCCGGCTACGCCAGCCGCATGGTCGCCCCCCACCTGCAAGGCCGCGCCATCACCGTCGCTATGCTCGGCGCCCCCATCGCGCTGTCCCTGGGCATCCCGGCCGGCACCCTGCTCGGCACCTTGATCGGCTGGCGCCTGAGCTTCGCCATCATGACCGCCCTGACCGTGCTGCTAGTGATCTGGGTACGCTGGCAAGTCCCCGACTTCGCCGGAGAACCCGAAGGAAAACGTCTGCCACTGCGTAAGGTATTTACCCTCCCGGGCGTACGACCGGTGCTGTTCGTGACCTTGACCTACGTCGTCGCACACAACCTGCTCTACACCTACATCGCCCCGTTCCTGCAACCGTCCGGACTCGATGCCTCAGTTGACCGCGTGCTGCTGGTGTTCGGCCTGGCGTCGGTGCTGAGCTTGTGGATCGTCGGCAGCCTGATTGATCGCTGGCTACGCGAATTGGTACTGATCAGCGCAGCACTGTTCATGCTGTCGGCGATTGCGTTGGGTTTGTGGCGCGAGTCTGCTGGCGTGATCTACATCGCTACGGCAGTTTGGGGCCTCGCATTTGGTGCGATGCCTTCGCTGCTGCAAACAGCCTCGGCGAAAACGGCGAAGGATGCTGCGGATACTGCGCAATCGATGTTGGTGACATTGTGGAATGTCGGAATTGCGGGCGGTGGATTGGCTGGGGGTTTGTTGCTGGATAATTTAGGGGTTGGGGTGTTTCCATGGATTGTGATCGCGTTGTTGCTGATGAGTCTGTGTGCGACGGTGACAGCGAGAACCCATGGGTTTCCGCGAACCAGATAAGGATGAACACAGGCATTCTGGTTGGCTGACAGGTCGCTTTCGCTAGCAGGCTAGCTCCCACAGTGGGACTGGGGTAATGCCGTTAGATAATAGTGTCTGGTCGGCCGCCTTCGCGAGCAAGCTCTGCTCCTACAAAATCAAGATCAAAAGATCGCAGCCTTCGGCAGCTCCTACATGAAATCGCGGCGAACCCAAGCCAACCATTAGGCCGAGTGTCAGCTCGCCTGCTTTTGATCTTAGAGCCCGTCGGGAGGCTGAGTGGAGGGATTCATACGGGGAAAGCATCGAGAGGAGGTGCAGCGAAGCAAACCGTAGGCGATGCCCCCGGATGAACCCGGAGCGAAGGAACCCGAGCCTTAGCGAGGGCCGGACGTCAGGGCACAGACCTTTTGGTTACTTTTGGGGCGTTTGCCAAAAGTGACCCGCCGTAAGGGCGGAACCCTAATCAGCCATCACCCAAAAAACGGATATCCCCCCAAAAACCCAAACCCAAAAAAAAGCCCCGACGTACGTCAGGGCTTTCTCTAAAACTCAGTCAACGATCAAAACCGCTTGATCTCAGCCTGAGCTTCCAACTGTTTACGATACGCCGCAAAGTCCTGCTGACCTTCACGCGACGCCAGGAAGCGACGGTACTGCACCTTCTCTTCCTCAGTCGGTGCAGCCGCTTCATTCACGCCATTCAGACGCACAATCATCAAACTACCGTCCGGCAGCGTCACGCTGCTAAACGTAGGCTTGTCCTTGGCAGCCGGCTTCGGCATACGGAACAACGCCTGCAGAACCGCCGGATCAACACCTTCCTGCGCACGAGTGGCCGCTTGGGTGACTTTCCAGTTCTGCGCATCAACTGCCTTGCCTTCACGCAGATCAGCAATCAGCTTCTCGGCCTGAGTCTTGGCAGCCGCGCTGGCGTGCTCTTTGGTCAACTGAGCGCGGATCGCCACGTTCACGCTTTCCAGAGGCAATTGCGCAGGCTTCAGGTGTTCCTTGGCACGCAATACAACCACGGTATCCGGATCCAGTTCGATGGCGGTGCTGTTGGCGCCTTCATCAATCACTTCAGTGCTGAATGCAGCAGTCACCACGGCACGGTTGGCCGCCAGACCTTCGCCACCTTCACGGCCAAACGGCTTGGAGGTGTGCACGGTCAGTTTCAGATCCGCCGCTGGCTGGGCCAGGTCGGAAGCTTCGAACGCGGAGTCTTCCAGTTGCTTGGTCGCCTCGACGAAACGCTGCTCAACCTGCGCGGCTTTCAGATCGCGGGTCAGTTTGTCTTTCAGGCTGGCCAGGGTTGGCACTTCTGGCGCTTCAACACCCAGCAGCTTGATCAGGTGGTAACCGAAATCGGTACGAACCGGCTCGGACACTTGATCCTTGTTCAGCGAGTACAGGGCTTTTTCGAAGGCTGGGTCGTAGACGCCAGGGCCTGCGAAACCGAGGTCACCGCCATTGTTGGCCGAACCCGGATCCTGCGAGAACTCCTTGGCCAGCGCTTCGAATTTCTCGCCCTTGGCCAAACGCGCCTGGACGTCTTCGATCTTCGCTTTAGCCTGAGCTTCAGTAGTCTTGTCGTTCACTTCGATCAGGATGTGCGCGGCACGACGCTGTTCCGACAGGTTGGCGATATCTTTCTGATACGCCGCCTGCAGGTCTTCGTCTTTCACGGTGACCTGGTCGAAGAACGAAGCCTTCTTCAGCTCAACGTAATCGACGATCACCTGATCCGGAGTCATGAACTCTTTGGCGTGTTCGTCGTAGTAAGCCTTGACCTCATCGTCAGTCAGCTTGACCGAGGCTGGGTCGGCTTTGACGCTCAGGGTGGCGAAATCGCGGGTCTGTTTTTCCAGACGGGCAAAGGCCAACACTTCAGCGTCGGTGACGAAACCGCTGCCGCCGATACCGGCACGCAGTTGGCCGATCAGCATTTCCTGAGCCAGCATCTGGCGGAATTGCATACGGCTATAGCCCAGTTGACGGATCACCTGGTCGAAACGATCGGAGCTGAACTTGCCGTCCACCTGGAATTCAGGGGTTTGCAGGATCACCTGATCCAGAGCGCCTTCGGAGAAAGCGAACTTCGATTGTTCTGCGCCTTGCAGCAGCAGCTTGCGATCAATCAAACCCTTGAGGGCCGATTCGCGAAGCATTTTTTCATCGAGCAGCGAAGCGTCGAAATCTTTGCCCAGCTGTTGCATCAGCTGACGGCGTTGCATATCAACCGCCTGGCTTAGCTCGTTCTGGCTGATCTCTTCACCATTGACCTGGGCCGCCTCGTTCTTGTGAGTCGTGGCCTGAAAAATGGCATCGAAACCGGTCAAAGCCATCAGCAAAATGATGGCCCCGATAATGGTCTTGGCAATCCAGCCTTGTGAATTGTCCCTGATATTCTGCAGCATGCGTCCCCCAGAAACGGTTGAACTTCAAATTAGGCAACCGTGGAGCGTGGGTAGAATCCGGATAGAAGAAAGGCGCATCCGAGGATGCGCCTTCTCGTAACTGGCGGAGCGGACAGGGCTCGAACCCTCGATCCCGGCGTTACAGGCGCCTGTTTCAGCGACCTGCTCTACCGCTCCGCTGCCAAGTCAGGGATGACCCCGACCCGGATGGGTAAAAACTTGTAACGAACTTAGTTAACCGCTTCTTTCAGTGCTTTACCGGCTTTAAAGCCTGGTTTTTTAGCAGCAGCGATTTGCAGCGTCTTGCCAGTCTGTGGGTTACGACCAACGCGAGCTGGACGATCAGTCACGGAGAACGTACCGAAACCAACCAGAACAACGGAGTCGCCAGCCTTGAGAGCGCCAGTGACGGATTCGATTACAGCGTCCAGCGCACGGCCAGCAGCAGCTTTCGGGATATCAGCGGATGCAGCGATAGCATCAATCAGTTCCGACTTGTTCACTCTAAGTCCCCTTATATCTATTTTGAGATGATTCTAAGTTTTTTGGTGAAAGCAAAAACGAGTGCTGAATGGCCTACAGACACTTAAGAGCCGCTTTATAACAAGGGCTCTAAAAAGCTGTCAAGGAAGCCACCCAGGCAAAAGCATACTAATGCGTGCTAATTCTTTCCTTAGCATCAGACTCACGTTTTTCATCCTTGGCAACTATCTCCGGAGCCACATCCGGCAAGGGCTCCGGCGCGTATTGCAGCGCAATTTGCAGGACCTCGTCAATCCATTTAACCGGTTTAATCTGCAGATCCTGCTTGATGTTGTCCGGAATCTCCTTGAGATCACGTACGTTTTCTTCAGGAATAATCACAACCTTGATTCCGCCGCGGTGTGCCGCGAGCAGTTTTTCCTTCAGACCACCAATTGCCAGCACTTGACCGCGCAAGGTGATTTCACCGGTCATGGCGACATCAGCGCGCACCGGAATGCCGGTCAATGCCGACACCAGGGCCGTGCACATGCCTACACCGGCGCTAGGACCGTCTTTCGGGGTCGCGCCTTCCGGCATGTGAATGTGCGTGTCGCGCTTCTCGTGGAAGTCCACAGGAATGCCCAGGCTCTTGGCGCGGCTGCGCACGACGGTCAGGGCTGCGGTGATCGATTCGACCATCACATCACCGAGCGAACCGGTCTTGATCAGTTGACCTTTACCCGGCACAACAGCGGCTTCGATGGTCAGCAACTCGCCGCCAACCTGAGTCCAGGCAAGGCCGGTCACTTGACCGATCTGATCCTGTTGCTCGGCCAGACCGTAACGGAATTTACGTACGCCGAGGAAGTGTTCCAGCAAGTCAGCTGTCACTTTTACCGAGAAGCGTTTTTCCAGCGCGTGCTCTTTCACAGCCTTGCGGCAGACCTTGGCGATCTGACGTTCGAGGCCACGCACACCGGCTTCACGGGTGTAGTAACGGATGATGTCGCGGATCGCTTCTTCATCAAATTCAATCTCGCCCTTCTTCAGACCGTTAGCGGTGATCTGTTTTGGCGAGAGATATTTGACGGCAATGTTGATCTTCTCGTCTTCGGTGTAGCCCGGCAGACGGATGACTTCCATGCGGTCAAGCAGCGCCGGCGGGATGTTCATCGAGTTCGAGGTGCACAGGAACATCACATCCGAGAGGTCGTAATCGACTTCCAGATAGTGATCGTTGAAGTTGTGGTTTTGCTCTGGATCGAGCACTTCCAGCAACGCCGACGCCGGATCGCCACGCATGTCGCTGCCCATTTTGTCGATTTCATCGAGCAGGAACAGCGGGTTGCGAACGCCCACTTTTGTCATCTTTTGAATCAATCTTCCCGGCATCGAACCGATGTAAGTCCGGCGGTGACCACGAATTTCCGCTTCATCCCGCACACCACCGAGGGCCATGCGTACGAATTTACGGTTGGTGGCGTGAGCGATCGACTCGGCCAGCGAGGTTTTACCCACGCCCGGAGGACCGACCAGGCACAACACCGGGCCACGAATTTTTTTCACGCGTTTTTGCACGGCGAGGTATTCAAGGATGCGTTCCTTGACCTCTTCGAGGCCGTAGTGGTCGGCGTCGAGAATGTCTTCAGCGCGCGCCAGATCAAGGCGTACCTTGCTCTGTGCCTTCCACGGCACCTGCACCAGCCAGTCGATGTACGAGCGCACCACGGTGGCCTCAGCGGACATCGGCGACATTTGCTTGAGCTTGTTCAGCTCGGCCGTGGCTTTGGCCAACGCGTCTTTTGGCAGACCGGCAGCGTCGATACGCTTTTTCAGGTCTTCGATTTCGTTGTGGCCTTCGTCGCTGTCGCCGAGTTCTTTCTGAATGGCCTTCATCTGCTCATTCAGGTAGTACTCGCGCTGACTGCGCTCCATTTGCTTTTTGACGCGGCCACGAATGCGTTTTTCGACTTGCAGCAGATCGATCTCGGCATCCAGCAGCGCCAGAACGTGCTCGACCCGGGCCGACAAATCGATGATTTCGAGGATTTCCTGCTTCTGCTCGATTTTCAGCGCCATGTGCGCGGCCATGGTGTCGACCAGACGACCCGGCTCATCGATGCTGTTGAGCGACGACAGGACTTCAGCCGGGACTTTTTTGCCCAACTGCACATATTGTTCGAACTGCGACAGCAGCGTGCGCACGAACACTTCGGATTCGCGCTCGGCAGCGTCGACTTCTTCAATCAGCGAGACTTCAGCGCGGCAGTGGCCGTCAACTTCGCTGAAACGCTCGACAGTACCGCGCTGTTCACCTTCGACCAGCACTTTGACAGTGCCGTCAGGCAGCTTGAGCAGTTGCAGAACGGTAGCGATGGTACCTACGCGATAGAGAGCGTCTTCACCGGGATCGTCGTCAGCCGGGTTTCTCTGGGCCAGCAGCAGGATCTGCTTGTCGCCCGTCATCGCGGCCTCGAGGGCTTCGATGGATTTCTCGCGCCCCACGAACAGTGGGATAACCATGTGCGGATAAACCACGACATCACGCAATGGCAGGAGAGGCAATTCGATGGTTGTCTTCATGATTTCGCCTCTACGGCGGCCATATGGCCGTAATCAGATGGAATTGAGCTTGAAACCAAGATGGGGGCTGCCTTGAAAAAAAACAAGCGCAAAGCGGATGTAAAAAATGCCATAAAAAAAAAGAGGCCCGAAGGCCCCTTCTTTGTTGCGGCAGGGTGGACGCTTACGCGTCCGGTGCTGCCTTGGCTGCCGGCTCACTGTTTTCGTAGATATACAGTGGCTTGGACTTGCCTTCGATCACGCTTTCATCGATCACGACTTTGCTCACCTCAGACTGCGAGGGGATTTCATACATCGTGTCGAGCAATACACCTTCGAGAATCGAGCGCAGGCCACGAGCACCGGTCTTGCGTTCCAGGGCACGTTTGGCGACGGATTTCAGCGCGTCAGCACGGAATTCCAGATCGACGCCTTCCATCTCGAACAGCTTGGCATACTGTTTGGTCAGAGCATTTTTCGGCTCGGTGAGGATCTGCATCAGCGCAGCCTCGTCGAGCTCGTCCAGCGTCGCAAGTACCGGCAGACGACCGACGAATTCCGGGATCAGACCGAACTTGACCAGATCGTCAGGCTCGACTTCACGCAGGGATTCACCGACTTTCTTGCCTTCTTCCTTGCTGCGCACTTCTGCGTTGAAACCGATGCCGCCTTTGGTGGAACGGTTTTGAATAACCTTTTCCAGACCCGAGAACGCACCACCGCAGATGAACAGGATGTTACGGGTGTCGACCTGCAGGAATTCCTGCTGCGGATGCTTGCGGCCACCTTGCGGCGGTACGGAAGCGACCGTGCCTTCGATCAACTTGAGCAAGGCCTGCTGCACGCCTTCACCGGAAACGTCCCGGGTGATCGACGGGTTGTCGGACTTGCGCGAAATCTTGTCGATTTCATCGATGTAGACAATACCCATCTGGGCTTTCTCTACGTCGTAATCGCACTTCTGCAACAGCTTCTGAATGATGTTCTCGACGTCTTCACCTACATAACCCGCCTCGGTGAGGGTGGTTGCGTCGGCGATGGTGAACGGAACGTTCAGCAAGCGGGCCAGTGTTTCGGCCAGCAGGGTTTTACCGGAGCCTGTCGGGCCGATCAGCAGGATGTTGCTCTTGCCGAGTTCGACGTCGTCAGCCTTTTTGTCACGCTGGTTAAGGCGTTTGTAGTGGTTGTACACCGCTACGGCCAGAACCTTTTTCGCACGCTCCTGACCAATGACGTATTGATCAAGGATGCCGCTGATTTCTTTAGGCGAAGGCAATTTATGCGCGCTGCTCTCGGCCTGTGCTTCCTGCACCTCCTCGCGGATGATGTCATTGCACAGGTCGACGCACTCGTCGCAGATAAAGACCGAGGGGCCGGCAATCAATTTGCGCACTTCATGCTGGCTTTTGCCACAGAAGGAGCAATAGAGCAGCTTGCCGTTGTCCTCGCCGTTGCGGGTGTCAGTCATTCGTTCGATCCAAATCCGATAGGCTTGCAACACAAGATGAAGGCTATTGCGGGCTTTTTCAAGCCCGCTGGCGAACAGACTCGCCGACCAAGCCTATTTTGAGTTGCTTATTTTAAGCTGGGCGCTGGTTGATCACTTCATCGATCAAGCCGTATTCCTTCGCAGCTTCTGCACTCATGAAGTTATCGCGGTTGGTATCACGCTCGATTTCTTCAAGGGTACGCCCACTGTGCTTGGCCATCAGCGTGTTCAGGCGCTCGCGGATGAAGAGGATTTCCTTGGCATGGATTTCGATATCCGATGCCTGGCCCTGGAAACCGCCCAGTGGCTGGTGAATCATCACACGCGAGTTCGGCAGGCAGAAACGCTTGCCAGGTGCACCGGCGGTCAACAAGAACGCGCCCATGCTGCAGGCCTGACCGATGCAGGTGGTCGACACATTGGGTTTGATGAACTGCATGGTGTCGTAGATCGACATGCCAGCCGTTACCGAACCGCCCGGGGAGTTGATATAGAGATGGATGTCCTTGTCCGGGTTTTCCGCTTCAAGGAACAGCAGTTGCGCACAGATCAGGTTGGCCATGTAGTCCTCTACCGGCCCAACCAGAAAGATCACTCGCTCCTTGAGAAGGCGCGAATAGATGTCGTAGGCGCGTTCGCCACGAGCGGACTGCTCGACAACCATCGGGACCAGTCCGCCTGCGGCCTGGATATCAGAGTTCTGCTGAATATACGAATTACGGAACATGCTCTGCAGTCACTCCCAAATAGTTATGTCTTGAATACGCATAAGCCAGCTCGAAAGCTGGCTTATGTGTGTATTTCTTAACGCAAAAACAATCAGTCGGCTTGTGGAGCTTCTACCGGCTTGACTGCTTCTTCGTAAGAGACCGACTTGTCGGTCACACTAGCTTTCTGCAGAACAGTATCCACAACTTGTTCTTCCAGCACAACCGAACGCACTTCGTTCAGTTGCTGCTCGTTCTTGTAGTACCACGACACAACCTGCTCAGGCTCCTGGTAAGCGGAAGCCATTTCCTGAATCATTTCGCGAACGCGAGCTTCGTCAGGCTTCAGGTCGAATTGCTTGACCACTTCAGCAACGATCAGACCCAGCACAACGCGGCGCTTGGCTTGCTCTTCGAACAGCTCGGCCGGCAGTTGATCGGGCTTGATGTTGCCGCCGAACTGCTGAACAGCCTGCACGCGCAGACGGTCAACTTCGTTGGCCAGCAGAGCCTTAGGCACTTCGATCGGGTTGGTGGCCAGCAGACCGTCCATTACCTGATTCTTGACCTTGGATTTGATCGCCTGACGCAGTTCACGCTCCATGTTCTTGCGAACTTCGGTGCGGAAACCGTCGATGCCGCTTTCCTTGATGCCGAATTGAGCGAAGAACTCTTCGTTCAGCTCAGGCAGCTTAGGCTCGGACACAGTGTTGACGGTCACGGTGAACTCGGCGGTTTTGCCAGCCAGGTCCAGGTTCTGATAGTCCTCTGGGAAGGTCAGGTTCAGAACGCGTTCTTCGCCAGCCTTAGCGCCAACCAGACCTTCTTCGAAGCCCGGGATCATGCGGCCGGAACCCAGTACCAGTTGGGTGCCTTTGGCGGAACCGCCTGCGAATACTTCGCCGTCAACCTTGCCAACGAAATCGATGTTCAGTTGGTCTTCGTTCTGGGCAGCGCGATCGGCCACTTCAAAACGGGTGTTCTGCTTGCGCAGGATGTCGAGCATTTTGTCCAGGTCAGCGTCAGCCACGTCAGCGCTCAGGCGCTCAACGGTGATGCCGTCGAAGCCAGCAACGGTGAACTCCGGGAACACTTCGAACACTGCAACGTATTCCAGGTCCTTGCCAGCTTCGAGCGACTTAGGCTCGATCGATGGCGAACCAGCCGGGTTCAGCTTCTGCTCAACCACAGCTTCGTAGAAGGAGGACTGGATCACGTCGCCGACAGCTTCCTGACGAGCATCAGCACCGAAACGGCGCTTGATTTCGCTCATTGGCACTTTGCCTGGACGGAAGCCAGCAATCTTGGCCTTTTGGGCAGTCTGCTGCAGACGCTTGTTGACCTGGCTCTCAATGCGCTCAGCCGGCACGGTGACGCTCATGCGGCGCTCAAGAGCAGTAGTATTTTCAACAGAAACTTGCATGGATATTCCTCGTTGCACAGACGTTAGCCGGCCGTTTCCGACCCCAGAATCAAGGGCATGCATTCTAGTGGGTCAAACTCAAGAAGTCACCCTACTGAAAACGGGTAAAAAAACAGCAGGCAATTTATCGGTGCGAATACACGAATGCATCGCGCACCACAGGCGAATACAACCAATCACGCCAAGGCTCTGCGACAACCTCTTCTATATATAGAAGGGATGCCGATCATTCCCTGACGGCCGACCCTGCAAGCAAGACCGGCGGGCAGCGCGGCATCATCCAGAAACATCAATACGACGAAACGCCCTGCCCTGCGACCCGAAAACCGCGGTCGCCGATTTCTCAAACCGCTAAAACAAAAAAGGCGCCAGACTGTTAAATCTGGCGCCTTTCGAAATATGGGGTGGACGATGGGGATCGAACCCACGACAACGGGAGTCACAATCCCGTGCTCTACCAACTGAGCTACGCCCACCATATTGCGTAACAAAAAAGCCATTTAACTTCTTTGTTGAACCTCATCAAGCCAACGGCATGAATGAAGCTTGTTTGGTGCGGATGAAGAGACTCGAACTCTTACGCCTCGCGGCGCTGGAACCTAAATCCAGTGTGTCTACCAATTCCACCACATCCGCGGATGAAGCTTTTAAAGCAAAGGCGCCAGACTGTTACATCTGGCGCCTTTCGAAATATGGGGTGGACGATGGGGATCGAACCCACGACAACGGGAGTCACAATCCCGTGCTCTACCAACTGAGCTACGCCCACCATATCGCGTTACTTGTGCCAAAGCTGCCTAATGGCGCACCCGGCAGGACTCGAACCTGCGACCATCCGCTTAGAAGGCGGATGCTCTATCCAGCTGAGCTACGGGCGCCTTATTAATCTGTACTCTAAAAGAACTACAAACTAAGTGCTTTCCAGTCTTCGCAAAACCGTAATCCTGCTCGACCTTCTTAACCAGTGCTAGGCTGTGCCCGACAAGTGCGACGAATAGTATAGAGCGCTCCGAAGGTCGTCAAATCCTTTTTGAAAAAAATTCATTTAATTAAAGGAGTTAGGGGAATTTGCTGACCAAGCGCCTTTGCCCTCACCGCCCGACATGAGAGAATGCGTTCTCTTTTTTTCCCCTCTCGATGGTTAATCACGCGCAATGACTGCACAACTAATCGACGGCAAATCGATCGCCGCCAGCCTGCGCCAGCAGATCGCCAAACGAGTTGCCGAGCGTCGCCAGCAAGGCCTGCGCACTCCCGGCCTCGCGGTGATCCTGGTCGGCAGCGATCCTGCCTCTCAGGTTTATGTCTCGCACAAGCGTAAAGACTGTGAAGAGGTCGGCTTCCTCTCTCAAGCCTACGACCTGCCCTCCGAAACCACGCAACAAGCGTTGACCGATCTGATCGATCGCCTCAACGACGACCCTGCGATCGACGGCATCCTCCTGCAACTGCCGCTGCCTGAGCACCTAGACGCCTCCAAATTGCTGGAGCGCATCCGCCCGGACAAAGACGTCGACGGTTTCCATCCTTATAACGTCGGCCGTCTGGCCCAGCGCATCCCGCTGCTGCGCCCGTGCACGCCTAAAGGCATCATGACCCTGCTGGAAAGCACCGGTGTTGATCTTTATGGTCTGGACGCCGTGGTCGTTGGCGCTTCCAACATCGTCGGCCGCCCGATGGCGATGGAACTGTTGCTGGCCGGTTGCACCGTGACCGTGACCCACCGCTTCACCAAGGATCTTGCCGGCCACGTCGGCCGTGCTGATCTGGTGGTCGTGGCCGCCGGCAAGCCGGGCCTGGTCAAGGGCGAATGGATCAAGGAAGGCGCGATCGTCGTTGACGTCGGCATCAACCGTCAGGACGACGGCAAACTGGTCGGCGATGTTGTTTACGAAACCGCCCTGCCCCGCGCTGGCTGGATCACGCCAGTCCCGGGCGGTGTTGGCCCGATGACCCGTGCTTGCCTGCTGGAAAACACCCTCTACGCAGCAGAAACCCTGCACGCTTAAGACGGTTTTTTCGCAGCATCAAAACCCCGCCCCGTGCGGGGTTTTTCGTATTCGAGAAAAAACTATAACCGTTCGCCGGAAACCCCTCTTTTTACAGGCCTTTTCACGAGATTTTCAGGTCACTCAAACAACCATCGACAGATCTTCAGCCATACTCCTAGAATGCGACGCTTTGAAGAAATAACCCGTTACAAACTAACGGAATATCCAACCTTTATGAGTTCGCCCGCGTGAAAATTCGTCTTTCGATTCTGAGCCTGTTTTTTGCTTTCACAGGCACATTCATCACGCCAACGATCAACGCTGCGGAAACCACCGCTGCCCCGCGTGACGCTTCGACCCTGAAGATCGCTTCCGGCAGCGCCCTGCTCATGGATATGCAGACCAACAAAGTCATTTATTCCAGCAACCCTGACGTGATCGTGCCGATCGCTTCCGTCAGCAAGCTGATGACTGGCCTGGTGGTGGTTGAAGCCAAACAGAACATGGACGAATGGATCGATGTCGACATCAAAAACACGCCAGAGATGAAAGGCGTGTTCTCCCGAGTCAAACTGAAAAGTGAACTGCCGCGCCGCGAGATGCTGCTGATCGCTTTGATGTCTTCGGAAAACCGTGCCGCCGCCAGCCTCGCGCATCATTATCCGGGCGGTTATGCAGCCTTTATCGCGGCGATGAACGCCAAGGCCAAGGCGCTGGGCATGACCAACACTCACTACGTCGAGCCGACCGGTTTGTCCGAGCGTAACGTTTCCACGGCGCGCGATTTGAGCAAGTTGTTGGTCGCAGCGAGCAAGCACCCGATCCTCACTGAACTGACGACCACCAAGGAAAAGACCGTGTCGTTCCGTAAACCTAATTACACCTTGGGTTTCCGTAACACCGATCATTTGGTCAACAAGGCTGACTGGGACATCAAGATCACTAAAACCGGCTTCACCAATCCTGCTGGTCACTGCCTGGTATTGGTGACGCGCATGGGCAATCGCCCGGTGGCGCTGGTGATTTTGGACGCGTTCGGCAAGTACACGCATTTTGCCGATGCGAGCCGGATTCGTAGCTGGGTTGAGACTGGGCGCAGTGCCAGTGTTCCGGCGGTGGCACAGCAGTACAAGGCCGACAAGAACCTGAAGAATCGCCAGAGTGGCGTGGTTGAGGCTTCGAAGTAGGACACTGGATTTACGCTACGTGTGGTGAGGGGATTTATCTGTGGCGAGGGGATTTATCCCCGATGGACTGCGCAGCAGGCCCTTCTTTTAAATCAAAAGCGGGGGCCGCTTCGCGACCCATCGGGGATAAATCCCCTCGCCACAGATAAACCTCTCACCACAGATAAATCCCCTCGCCACATTTAGATCTCACTAAATCTGAGAGACCTCAATCATTCGGCAACGGCATCTGTTCATCATCAGGTATGCCATCTCCCTTGCTCGGATCCCGTTCCAGATCCGGCGTCAGCACATTCGGCCGGGCCAGCGGATCGCGCAGCGGGCTGTCCGGATCCAGCACCGGATCAACTTCAGGCTCAGGCGTCGTCGGTACGCTGTCAGGTTTTTGATCATCGAAGCTTGAATCGGTACTCATACGCACCTCGCATCAAGGTTTCAGATTGGCTAACGGGTCGTAGGGTTTGGCCGGTTTTTTGTCGTCGTCGCCGGGCTTCACGTCTTTCGGCGCTTTGGCCGGGCCAACGGGATCGACTTGCGGGTCGTCAAGATCCGGCGAATCGGGATCGAAACCCAGGTCATCACCCGAGGAATGCTCAGATGAATGCGGGCCTTTTGGGGATGTGGACTCTGCCATGCTTGCCTCCTGATTCACCCGCGAAATCGGGTTATAGAGGTAAGAGGCTTGCCGGACACAGACGTGCCCGGCAGATGACGAACGGAGAACTAGTGTGCCGCCAAGGCCTTTTTCGCCTGCGTCGCTTCGTTTTCCTGACCGGCTTGCGCCAGTTCATCGGCCGCTTTGAGCCAACGCGCACGATCCACCGCAGCGGGAATCTGCGTCGGTTTTTGAATCAGAATTGCCCAGCCGCCGGATTTTTCGAAAGCTGATTCAAAGGAGGCAAAGTCCATCAACTCGCGACGGTTCATGCCGGCACGCAGCAGGACTTTCTGTTTATTGCGGTCGTAGCCGGAAAGGATCGCGTAACGCGGTTCCGCCCAGAACGCCGAGCCTTCGCTAAAACGCACCATTACCGGGTAACCGGCCGCCACTTGAGTCAGCAGCGCGGGCAGATTGCTGTCCAGCGGATAGACCACCATGCCGTATTCACGGGCAAGGTTCTGAATGTTCTGCTGCAACTTGTCTTCAGCGCCCGGCACATGCAGCGGTTTTTCCAGCAGACCTGGCGTAATCACCACGCCCTGCTGCGACAGCAGACTGGCCAATACCTGCGGCCCGCTCTGGAAGGCCTGCCCCCGATAGAACCTGCCACTGAGTTCGACACGCTCCGGCAAACGCTTGACCTCCGGCGCCACACTGCCCGCACACCCCGTCAATGCAGCCACGCAGCCAGCCACCAACAGCGCCGCACACACTCGAGAAAATACCTGCACCATCGTCGCTCTCTGTTCAAACGCCGGTCATCGTGTTCCGGCAAGGTCACCGATCATAGGGCGGCAAACCGCTGCGGTATAGCCTTAAACCGCAGGGGCGGCGATTGCATAGAGCAAACTGATTGGTCATCACCGACCTTTGGTCAATAGCGTGTAACACCCGGGCAACTAGACTGTCAGTGAAACAGAGCGAATTGAAAAAGAGTGAGCCCGACGCAGGGCAAAGAGGAGGCACTGATGAGCCTGACCATGACCATTGTGATGTTGATTGCCGGTTGGCTGGCCGTGGCCGCGGCCATGCTGTGGGGGGTGTTGCGGATTTCGCGGCGGCACCATCATCCGGTTGAGCCTGCGAAGGTTGAGAAAGTCGAGAAACACCCCACCCGTCACGCGACCGCGCACTGACCCAAGGGATTTTTCGGAAAGAAAACGCAATTGGACTTTGTAGGAGCTGCCGAAGGCTGCGATCCTTTGACGTTGAAGATCAAAAGATCGCAGCCTTCGGCAGCTCCTACAGGATGCAAAAAGGCCGCCTGAACTTATGAAGTTCAGGCGGCCTTTTGCATGGTCAGCGGTTAAGCCTGCGCAGCAAGTTTCTTCTGCTTGGCACGACGCGACAACATGTTCAGCACCTCAATACCCGCCGAGAACGCCATGGCCGCGTACACATAACCTTTCGGTACGTGGGCGCCGAAGCCTTCGGCGATCAGGGTCATACCGATCATGATCAGGAAGCCCAGGGCCAACATCACCACAGTCGGGTTGTCGTTGATGAACTTGGCCAGCGGATCAGCCGCCAGCAACATCACCAGCACCGACACCACCACTGCGATGATCATGATCGGCAAATGTTCGGTCATGCCGACCGCAGTAATGATGCTGTCGATCGAGAACACCATATCAAGCAACAGGATCTGACCAATCGCAGCCGCGAAGCCCAGCGTCACGGTCGACGTGGCCGACTTTGGATCTTCCGGTGCCGGATCCATGCTGTGATGGATCTCGGTCGTGGCTTTCCAGACCAGGAACAGACCACCGGCAATCAGGATCATGTCCTTCCAGGAGAAGGCCTGGCCGAGGATGTCGATCACAGGTTCCGTCAACTGCACGATAAACGCGATGGTGCTCAACAGCGCCAGACGCAGGATCAACGCCATGCCGATACCGATGCGGCGGGCCTTCTGCTGGTACTGCTTAGGCAGCTTGTTGGTCAGGATCGAAATAAAGATCAGGTTATCGATGCCGAGCACGATTTCCATCACCACCAGTGTGGCCAAAGCAACCCAGGCGGTCGGGCTGGCGGCGAGTTCTAACAAATATTCCATGGGTCAGTCCTGACTCTTCGTGTGACTAAATTAGATGGTCTTGGAGGAAGATTCGGATTCGTCCGAGTCTTTTTCCGGGGTTGGTTTTTTCTCGATCAGCCCGCCGGTGGCGTCGCTGAGCGCTTGCTCGGCAGCTTTATGGGTGTCGTCGATCGCCTGTTTCGCGCTTTCGGCGGCTTTGCCCATCAGTTGCTGGGCGCTTTTTTCGGCTTGATCGCAACCGGCCAGAACCAGTAAAGACGCAATCAACAGTGCAGTGCTTTTGAATTTCATGAGGCTTCCTTCGAATAAACAGACAGGCTCACAGACCGGCCGTCGATGGCTGGGCATTCTAGGGAGGTGAACACTTCAGGAAAATTCGTATTTTTAGCGGCTATACTTCGGTTTTTACGAACTCACACACTATTCAATGTAGGAGCTGCCGCAGGCTGCGATCCTTTGATGTTGGCTTTTTAAAAAAAAGTCAAAAGATCGCAGCCTTCGGCAGCGCCTACACGGGGGCGCGGCGGATGCTCAATTACCGACAACTGCATTACTTCTGGGTCGTGGCCAAAACCGGCAGCATCGTGCGTGCGTGCGAGCAGCTGAACCTGACGCCGCAGACCATCAGCGGGCAGATTTCCCTGCTCGAACAAACTTACGGCATAGAGTTGTTTCGGCGCGTGGGTCGTCAACTGGAGTTGACCGAAGCCGGGCGCCAGGCCCTGCCCTACGCCGAGCAGATGTTTCAACTCGGCGGCGAACTGGAGCTGATGCTGCGCGCGCAGCCCAACGAACAGCAGATTCTGTTCCGCGTTGGCGTGGCGGACGTGGTGCCGAAATCCATCGTTTATCGCCTGATCGCGCCGACCATGGAGCTCGGCGAACCGCTGCGCATCACCTGCCGTGAGGACAAACTCGAACGTTTGCTCGCCGACCTGGCGATCCAGCGTCTGGATCTGGTGATTTCCGACAGCCCGATGCCCTCGCACCTCGACATCAAGGGCTACAGCCAGAAGCTGGGGGAATGCGGGATCAGTTTCTTCGCCACCGCCGAACTGGCGGCGAAGTACGGTCAGGATTTCCCACGCAGCCTGCACGGTGCGCCGCTATTGATTCCCGGCGCCGAAACCGTGGTGCGCAGCCGTTTGCAACGCTGGTTTGCCGAGCAGCAGATTCAGCCGCAAATCGTTGGGGAGTTTGATGACAGTGCCTTGATGCAGGCATTCGGCCAATCCGGCAGCGGGATTTTTATTGGCCCGAGCGTGATTGCCGATGAAGTGAAGCGCCAATACGGCGTCGAGTTGATTGGCCAGACCGACGCGGTGACCGAGTCGTTCTACGCCATTTCGGTGGAGCGCAAGGTCAAGCACCCCGGCATCGTTGCGATTACCGAAGGTGCCCGACGCGAGTTGTTTACCGCGTTATGACGCTTCGGCGCAGACTTCGCGCGGCTTCAGCGTCATCAACACCATGGCCAGAAACACCGACAACAAAATGAAACCGGCGGCGGCAAAACCGAGAAAGCCCAGACCTGCACCGTCGATAACCCGACCACCGACCATGGCGCCCAGGCCAATCCCCAGATTGGCCCCGGCAATATTCAACGAGGCAGCAAAGGCTGGTGCTTTTGGTGCGGCTTTCATCAGGCGCACATGGCTGACCAGGAACAACGCTGCCTGGGTAATACCCCAAATACCCATCGCCACCGCCAGGCCCACTGGCGAATGAATGTTCGGCACCAGCGAGACCATGCCGGCAATCATGAATGCGCAGAACAACACCGACGCGCCCAGCGGGTGCTTATCCACTGCGCGACCGCCCAGCGAGTTGCCGATCAGCCCGACCGCACCGAAGCCCATCAAGCACCAGCCGACCACGGTGCCGTTGAAACCGGCGAGGCGCTCAAGGATGTCGGCCAGATAGGTGTAAGCGGTAAACATGCCGCTGAACACCAGAATCGACAGGACGATGTGGCCGATCATCAGCGGGCTGCGCAGGATCTTGAATTGCGACGCGAAGCTGACCTGATGCTGGTGCAGGCTGGTTTTCGGCAGGTACACAAACAGCAGCAAAGCCTTGGCAAACGCGATCACCGCGAGAATGCCGAAGGCACTGCGCCAGCCGAACGCATCGGAAATCAGCGTGCCGACCGGAATGCCGAATACCGTGGCGCAGACGATGCCGAAACCGATCTTGGCAATCGCGCGACCGGCGAAATCCGGGCCGACGATGTCCACCGCTGTTTCACTGGCCAAAGCCCAGAACACCGGCAAACCAAGGGCCGGGATCAATCGGGCAAACGCCATCACCCAGATATTCGGCGCCAATGCTGCAACGGTGTTGGCGATGCCGAACATGATCAGGATGCTGATGAACAACTTGCGCCGTTCAAATCGGGCGAAATACGCGGTGAGGAATGGCCCGAACAGCGCCACCGTGAACGCGAACAGTGTGACCAGCAGCCCGGCCTGCGGAATGCTGACCTCAAGGTCGCGAGCGATCGCCGGCAGCAAACCGACGATGACGAATTCCGTGGTCAGCACCGTAAAACCGGCGGCGGACAACAGAAGGATGGGTAACAGCATGGGTAACTCCAGCAAAACGACGACACCAGCGTTGACCCGAGGGCCCGCTGGCAGAACTTTAAAATTAGGATGCGCAATCTTAACAGAGTGTGTCCGCAGTGACTTGCACAAACCTGCCGACTTTGCCCGCCAATCGGGTGGCAGATCGTCACACGCCTGAAGGATAACGCCTACGCTGTGATAAAGTCCGCGCCCTGAAAAACGTACACCCCTGATCAACCGCCCGTTTAACGGCGTTGATATCGCCTCACCCTTTCGGTTCGTGACGCTGGTCTGCCCCCGAATTTGCCAGCGCGGTCACTCAACCTTGCGCCTATAAAAAATCAGAGATGCCGTTATGACTGCTTCCTCCCCTTCTCTATTGCAACGCCTGAAGAACCTGAGCCTCGTCGCGCAGATCCTCATCGGCCTGATCGCCGGTATCGCTTTGGCGCTGTTCGCCCCGGAAGTCGCGAAAGACACAGCGTTCATCGGCAAAGTGTTTGTCTCGGCGTTGAAAGCCGTCGCACCGATTCTGGTGTTCGTGCTGGTGATGGCCTCGATTGCCAACCACAAACACGGTCAGGAAACCCATATTCGCCCGATTCTGTTCCTGTACTTGCTGGGCACCTTCGCCGCCGCCGTAGTGGCCGTGGTCGCGAGCATGGCGTTTCCATCGCATCTGGTGCTGTCCACCGAAAACGTCGCGGTGACGGCGCCGGGCGGTATTGGTGAAGTGCTGCAGAGCTTGTTGTTGAGCGTGGTGGAAAACCCGGTGAAGGCGCTGATCGAAGCCAACTTCATCGGCATTCTGGCCTGGGCGATCGGCATGGGCGTGGCGATTCGGCATGCCGGCGACACCACCCGCGTAGTACTCGGAGACCTGTCCAACGGCGTGACCTTGATCGTGCGCGTGGTGATTCGCTTCGCACCGCTGGGTATTTTCGGTCTGGTGGCGTCGACGCTGGCGACCTCGGGTTTCGGCGCGCTGATCGGTTATGCGCACCTGCTGGCCGTGCTGCTCGGTTGCATGCTGTTTGTGGCGCTGGTGATGAACCCGCTGATCGTGTTCTGGAAACTGCGTCGCAACCCGTATCCGCTGACCCTGATGTGCCTGCGCGAAAGCGGTATCACCGCATTCTTCACCCGCAGCTCGGCGGCGAACATTCCGGTCAATCTGGAATTGAGCAAGCGTCTGGGCCTGCATGAAGACACCTATTCGGTGTCGATCCCGCTCGGCGCGACCATCAACATGGCCGGCGCGGCGATCACCATTACCGTGCTGACGCTGGCGGCGGTGCACACACTGGGCATTGCCGTGGACATTCCGACAGCGATTCTGCTGAGCGTGGTCGCGGCGATTTGTGCGTGCGGCGCTTCGGGTGTCGCGGGTGGTTCGCTGCTGTTGATTCCGCTAGCGTGCAGCCTGTTTGGGATTCCGAGCGAGATTGCCATGCAGGTGGTGGCGGTCGGTTTCATTATTGGCGTGTTGCAGGATTCGGCGGAGACGGCGTTGAATTCGTCGACGGACGTGCTGTTTACCGCAGCGGCTTGCCTGGGTGAAGAAGAGAAAGCCCAACGCACCGCATAACCCCTGTAGGAGTGAGCCTGCTCGCGATGGCGTTGTGTCAGTAACATCATCGTTAAATGACACACTGCTATCGCGAGCAGGCTCACTCCTACAAAAAACAAAGCCCGCCATGGTGTGAACCTTGGCGGGCTTTTTTGTGGCGGAGATCTTTTCCCCCTCACCCCAACCCTCTCCCCCAAGGGGGCGAGGGGAAAGGGAGCTGATCTGTGCGCTGTTCAAAACGAGTGTTCGACTTGATATTTCAGGTCGGTGCAGCTCGAACACACAACTCCGTCAGTCCCCTCTCCCTCCAGGAGCGGGTTAGGGTGAGGGGCTTCTGGCCGCTTAGAACGCGCCCATGTAATCGCGCTTACCGACTTCCACACCGTTATGACGCAGCAGCGCATACGTGGTGGTGACGTGGAAGAAGAACTGCGGCAGGCCGTAAGTCAGCAAGTACGACTGACCGCTGAAGCGCTTCTCTTTCGGCGTGCCCGGACGGGTGACGATTTCGATGCCTTCCTTGCCATCGATCTGCTCTGGCTTGATCTCGCCGATGAAGGCCAAGACCTTGGCGATCAAGGCTTGCAGCTCGGCGAAGGAGGTTTCAGTGTCGTCATATTTCGGCAGTTCGACTTCAGCCAGACGCGCGGAAACGCCTTTGGCGAAATCGACGGCGATCTGTACCTGACGGGTCAGCGGGAACATGTCCGGGAACAGACGCGCTTGCAGGAACGCGTTCGGGTCGATGTTTTTCTCGGTGGCGTGGGCTTCAGCCTTTTTCAGCACATCGCTCAGGGCGTTGAGCATTTGTTGAAAAACCGGGACGGATGCGGCGTACAGGGAAATGGTCATGGCAGTCTCGTGTGGTGGCTGGGTGGAACAAGGAGGCGATTATAGCCATGCTTTGATGACCGCACGGCTTGCCTTTTGTTTGGCAAGGATTAGGCTAGGCGGCTTCGACTGCAGAGGGAACGCGCGATGACCACAGAACCAGAATCCACCTTCGACGAGCCACGGCTCAACGCCACGGAAATCCGCATCCTCGGCTCGTTGATCGAGAAACAGGCGACCAGCCCGGAAACCTATCCGCTGACCCTCAACGCATTGGTCACGGCGTGTAACCAGAAAACCAGCCGCGAACCGGTGATGAACCTGACCCAGGGCCAGGTCGGACAGAGCCTGCGCGCCCTCGAAGGTCGCGGTTTTGCCAAACTGGTCATGGGCAGCCGCGCCGACCGCTGGGAGCACAAGATCGACAAGGCGCTGGAACTGGTGCCGGCGCAGGTGATTCTCAGTGGTTTGATGTTTCTGCGCGGCCCGCAAACCGTCAACGAACTGCTGACCCGCAGCGGCCGCATGCACGATTTCGAAGATGCCGAGCAGGTGGTGCATCAACTTGAGCGCCTGATCGCGCGCGGGTTGGCGGTGTTGATTCCACGTCAGGCCGGGCAGCGCGAGGATCGCTATACCCATGCGCTGGGCGATCCGGCGGATATCGAGGCGATTCTGGCGGCGCGCAGTAATCCGCAGGAACGTGGTGCGAGTGGCGGTGTTTCGCTTGAGCGTATTGAAGAGCTGGAAGCACGCATTGCCGCGCTGGAAGAGCGCCTGGCGCGCCTCGAATAATCACCACCATTTTATTGTGGGAGCGAGCTTGCTCGCGAAGAGGTTGTGTCAGCTACATCATTTTTGAATGACACACCGCATTCGCGAGCAAGCTCGCTCCCACAGGGGTTATTCATCAGGTTTCAGATCCTGGGATTATTCGCCGTCCCAGTAATCCACGCCATCCGCCTGCCGCGCCACGGCGACGAAACCTGAGGCATTGCCCTCGGCATCGACCGTGAAGTTATCCATCACCGCGTATTTATTCGAATCCGGATACTCACAGATCTCCGGCTGTTGCTGGGTGCTCACCGCCAGATAACGCAATTCAGCCTGACTGGTATTGATGATCTGATGCGCCTTCTCCGGTCCACCCGGTGGACAGGCAATCACATCACCCTCGCGAATCGGAAAGCGTTCGGCACCAAGACGCACCTCGCCCTCCCCGGCCACCACGTAGAACATTTCCTCGTTGACCCGATGGCTGTGAAACGGACTGCCGCGCATGCCGGGTGGCAAGGCGTAGAGGCGATAGCCGAGTTTCTGTGAGCCAAGCTGCTGACCGACCCGCGCCATGCGTTGCTGATAGCGGCCCGCGGTTTCGCCTTCAGGGGCGAGAGCTTCGGGCAAGGGTTCGAGTACGACCTGATGCAGGTTGAGGATGGGCGGATGCATGGGGGCCTCGGTCATGGTTTTTATTGGGGGCAAGTCTGTGCTTGCTGGATGAGCAGTATAGGCAAAAGTCTGATCTGGAACCGTCTCGCGGCCATCGCGAGCAGGCTCACTCCTACAATTGGAATGCGTTCCCCTGTAGGAGTGAGCCTGCTCGCGATGAGGCCGGTGAGGCCGCTACAAAACCGTGCAATCAGCTACGCGCAAACGCCACCGCCGCCGCAAACTGCTCTTCATTCGGCCGCACCCCGGTGTACAGCACAAACTGCTCCAGCGCCTGAATCGCGATCACTTCCAACCCGGTAATCACCCGCTTACCCTCCGCGCGACCACGCACGATCAACGGCGTCTCCGACGGAATCGCCACCACATCAAACACCGTCTGGGCCGCTTTGATCACCTCAGGCTCAAACGCCAGTTGCCCCGCCTCCGGCCCGCCGTCCATGCCCACCGGCGTCACATTGATCAGCATCTGTGGCCGTTCATCGCCCAATTCTGCCTGCCAGCGATAACCGAGCGAGTCCGCCAGCGCACGTCCGGCACGTTCATTGCGGGCCACGATCAGACCGTTTTTGTATCCACCATCGCGCAGGGCACTGGCCACCGCTTTGGCCATGCCGCCGCTGCCGCGCAGGGCGAATGTCGATTCTTTCGGCACGGCGTGGGTTTCCAGCAACTGCGCCACGGCGATGTAATCGGTGTTGTAAGCCTTGAGATGCCCGGCGGTGTTGACGATGGTGTTGATCGACTGGATCGCCGCCGCCGACGCATCCAGCTCATCGACCAGCGCAATGCAGGCTTCCTTGAACGGCATTGACACGCCGCAACCACGAATGCCCAACGCACGAATGCCGCCGACAGCGCCGGTCAGATCCTGGCTGCTGAACGCCTTGTAATAGAAATTCAGGCCTAACTGCTCATACAAATGGTTGTGAAACCGCAGACCGAAGTTGCCGGGGCGCCCGGACAGGGACATGCACAATTGGGTGTCTTTGTTCGGGTTCATCTGCATGAAACTTCTCCTTCTAAACGCACTTTCGGATGGACGGGATTAGCCATTCCATCGGGTCTGTTCGATCATATCGATGTGTCTGCACAGGCTTCGCCACAAGGGTCGAATGCCCGGTAAAGAAACCGGTACAGACCTTACACAAAATTTACCTGGCGGCTGTGCTGAATTTCAGAATTTCGCTGTCTTAGAAGTATCCCCGTGACGTTCATGAGCCTATTGCAGGCCTGGACGACGGGTTGAAGAACCGAGGAATTATCATGATTCGTAAACTCCCCATAGTGGCCCTGTTGATCGGTGCTTTTGCTGTTACGGGGCAAGCGCAAGCCCACGGTGGCAATTACTGGCAAGGCCCTGCGGTGTTTGGCGCAATCGTTGGCTCGGCCATCATTGGCTCGGCGCTTATCAACCAGAACCGTCCGGTGTACGTGCAGCAAGCGCCGGTGTATGCCGCACCGCCTCCGGTGTATGTGCAACAACCGCCACCACCGGTTTACTACCAACCGGCGCCGGTTTATGTGCAACAACCGGTTTACGTGCCGGCCCCGGTGTATTACGGGCCACCACGCGGCTATTACGGTCGTCCGTATCCTCCGCATTACGGTCGCTGGTAAACCAGAGCCCCGCTATTCAAGCGGGGCTTTTTTTTGACCGTTTGTCGGCCATCGTCTGAAAAAATCTCGTCAAGGTCGCTGTGAGGACAGTTTCAAAGGCTAAAGTCGTCATGATCAATCAGGAATCGTTGAGGCTGAACACACAACGGTCATCTTTTTGTCATGACGGAACCGCAAGCTGAATCCGTCCGTAAACAACAGGTTGATAAAAACAAGGACGAGCCATGCCAACACAGAACCCCCACCGCATTGTCGGTTTATGCACCTCGGGCAAGGTGTACAACACCCTCACCGAACTCAAGCACCTGGAAGGTCACCGCTGCGCCAAGTTTCTCTCGTTACTGGCAGAGAATCTGGTGCACAAGGGCCTGCTCAATGAGCGCGAAGTCATGCACATGCTCGATCAAGTGGTGGACTGACGCCAAACCTCATTGGCGTCAATGACCACTATCGAAAACGTTGATTGTCCGTTAAACCGTCGAGTCCCTAAGGTAGCTCCATAGATCACTGGAGGTACTTGTCATGACTCAGGTTCAAATCATGTCCGTTATCGGCAGCGCCGTTCCCGCCTCGCTCAGAGCGTCGGGTTTGCTCGCCTGCTGGTACCTGATGCGCAACGGCGAACCGATCAGCGGCCCGCTCGCTTCATTGCCAGCCGCTCAGGCGCAGGCTGAGAAACTCGCCAGCGCGCCGTTCCACGCTTAAGGCAGCTGAACCTTCGGCTTGGTCTCAATGAACAGCGCCCAGCTCGACAAAAACAGCGCAGCGATCAACGGACCGATCACGAAACCATTGAGGCCAAACACGGCCAGACCGCCCAGGGTCGAGATCAGAATCATGTAATCGGGCATGCGTGTGTCCTTGCCGACCAGAATCGGTCGCAACACGTTATCCACCAGACCGATCACAAACACTCCGAACAACCCCAGCACCACGCCCTGCCAGATCATCCCGCTGAGCAGGAAGTACACCGCCACTGGCGCCCAGACAATCCCCGCGCCCACCGCCGGCAATAGCGACAGAAACGCCATCAACACCGCCCATAGCAACGCGCTGGGGATATCGAGAAACCAGAAAATCGCCCCGCCCAACGCGCCCTGCGTGATTGCCACGACCAGGTTGCCCTTCACCGTCGCCCGCACCACGCGGTTGAATTTCAGCTGCAAGCGACGTTTGTGGTTTTCCTCCAGCGGCACAGCGATGCGCACTTTACGCACCAGTTCGGCACCGTCGCGCAGGAAAAAGAACAGCAAGTACAGCATGATGAAAAAACTCACCACAAACTCGAACGTGCCCTGGCCAAAACTGAAGGCCTGACTGGCCAGTACCTGGCTGCCCTGCATCGCCGCTTTGACGATTTTCTCGCGCAAACCGTTGAGCTCGCCCATGCCGAAGCGATCAAGCAAATGTTGAAAGTACGGCGGCAGACTGTGCTTGAACTGCGCCAGATACGCCGCGATGTCCAACTCGCCACTTTCGATGTTTTTGTAGACCGTCGCGCCTTCCTGCACCAGCAACACGCTGAGAATGATCACCGGCAAAATTGCGATCACCAGACAGATACTCAGCGTACACAGCGACGTGAAGTTGCGCTGCCAGCCGAATTTCGCCTGTATGCGGCGCTGCATCGGCGCAAACAGAATCCCGAGAATCACCGCCCAGAACACCGCGCCGTAGAACGGCAACAGAATCCAGATAAAGGCCACGGTGACCAACAGCAGCAGCACTGTCAGCGATTTGAATTGAAGACTTTTTGCGTTCATGTCCGATCCATGTCAGTCAGGCGCCATGCACGCCCCGATGCTTAGTCAGCCGGCGCGCGCGCGAGTGCCATCTTTATTTATTGAGCATAGTTGGGGATTGGCGTGCGCCACCTGCCGCGCAAACGTAGACGCAGATCAATAACCCGCACCGACGTCTGCACTAACCTGCCGGGCTTTTGCGACCGACTCCACCATGACGCCTACCCTGCCCCTCGCCACGCCCGAGCTGCTGGCTCCCGCCGGCACCCTGAAAAACATGCGTTACGCCTTCGCCTACGGTGCCGATGCGGTGTATGCCGGCCAGCCGCGTTACAGCCTGCGGGTGCGCAACAACGAATTCGATCGCGCCAATCTGGCGCTGGGCATTCAAGAGGCGCAGGCGCAGGGCAAGCGCTTCTATGTGGTGGTCAACATCGCGCCGCACAACGCCAAACTGAAAACCTTCCTCAAGGATCTGGCGCCGGTGATCGAGATGGCGCCGGATGCGCTGATCATGTCCGACCCGGGGCTGATCATGTTGGTGCGTCGGCACTTCCCACAGATGCCGATTCACCTGTCGGTGCAGGCCAACACGGTGAACTGGGCGAGCGTGGAGTTCTGGCAGCAGCAGGGGCTGAGCCGGATCATTCTGTCGCGGGAATTGTCGCTGGAAGAGATCGGCGAGATTCGCGAGCAGGTGCCGGACATGGAGCTGGAGGTTTTCGTCCACGGTGCGTTGTGCATGGCTTATTCCGGACGCTGTCTGTTGTCGGGCTATATGAATAAGCGCGACGCCAATCAGGGTTCCTGCACCAACGCCTGCCGCTGGAAATACTCGGCGCAGCAAGCCACGGAAAATCAGCTCGGCGAGATCGTGCAGACCTTTGAGCCCGAGCCCACCCTCGGTATGGGCGCGCCTACCGATCAGGTATTTCTATTGCAGGAGGCCAATCGCCCGGATGAGTTGATGCCGGCGTTCGAGGATGAGCACGGCACGTACATCATGAACGCCAAGGATCTGCGCGCGGTGCAGCATGTCGAGCGGTTGACGCGCATGGGCGTGCATTCGCTGAAGATCGAGGGTCGGACGAAATCGCACTTCTATTGCGCGCGCACCACGCAGGTGTACCGACGGGCAATTGATGATGCGGTGGCCGGGCGCGAGTTCGATCGCAGCTTGATGACGGATCTGGAGTCACTGGCCCAGCGCGGTTATACCGAAGGTTTTCTGCGCCGGCATGTGCATGACGAGTATCAGAATTATCTGCACGGCAGCTCGGTGTCGGAGCGTCAGCAGTTTGTCGGTGAACTAACCGGGGAGCGGCGTGATCGGCTGGCTGAGGTCAAGGTGAAGAACCGTTTTGCGGTCGGTGATCATCTGGAATTGATGACGCCCAAGGGCAACTTTCACTTTGATCTGCATGAGTTGCACAACGCTCAGGGCGGCGCGATCGAGGTGGCGCCGGGGGATGGGCATACGGTGTATTTGCCGATTCCGGATGCGGTGGATTTGCGCTTTGGCTTGTTGATGCGGGATTTGGCGGTGGCCTGAAAGCCCTGCAAACGCCCTCTTGTAGGAGCTGCCGAAGGCTGCGATCTTTTGATCTTTTTTACAGGCAACGTCAAAAGATCGCAGCCTTCGGCAGCTCCTACGGAGATCAAAAGCCTAAGTGAATTCCTCCCGCAACATCGCCACAAACGCCTCTCGCGCCGGGTGTACTGCTCACGTATCTGGCGTGGGTGGGGTTAGGTGAGCGGCAGGAGTGATGGAGCGGACTGCTGGGTTTGATCGTTGATGGATGTTGGGGCTGATGCCGCCTTCGCGAGCAAGCTCGGCTCCTACAAGTCAGTGGTGATGCCACTGTTCATTGTGGGAGCAAAGCTTGCTCGCGAAGAGGCCGGGACAAACAGCCCATCAGTTAACGTCGATCATCCGACAACGGCGTTGGCTCATCCGCTGGCGGCACATCGTCGTCGGCAGCCGGATCCTTCCAGTCGTCAGGCCGGTCGCCATCGCTCAGCGGATCGCGCCCTGGTGGCATGCCCATCGGTGAATCATGATCTCCCAGTGTCGGCTCATCGGTACCGGGCACCGGTTGGGTTGGATCGGTTGGAAGTACACCACCCTGAAACAGCAGATCGTTAGCCATGACACACCTCACCAAGGAGGCCCGGAAAGCCCGGGTCGTACACGTTGGAAACGGTGGCGCACGGCGGGTGCTATCGAACAGACCAACGGCGCAAACCATGACCTGTAGGAGCAAAGCTTGCTCGCGAAAGCGTCCTGGCAGACGACATCATGGTTGAATCCGCTGCCGTCTTCGCGAGCAAGCTTTGCTCCTACAAGGAAGCGTTCTGCAGCCATGATTTGAAGGCTTCCATCGCCGCCGTTTCCGGGCGTGATTGCAAACGTGTCAGCCAATAACTGCCGGTGGTGATTTCAATCGCGAACGGCTGGCAGATCGCCTCCGCCGCCAGTTGCCGGGCGAACATCAGTGGTGGCGCCAATGCCACTCCACTGCCCTGCAACGCCGCTTCCATCATCGCCAGCGACGAGTCGAACACGATGCTCTGCGGCGGTGCTGCGTGGGTCGCCATGCCGGCCGCGTGAAACCATTCCGGCCATTCATCGGTGCGATAGGAACGCAACAACGTCTGCTGCAACAAATCCGCAGGTGCGTGCAATTGCCGGGCGATTTCCGGCACGCACAACACCGACAGCGGCGCGTCGAGCAAGCGTGTCGCCTCAATGCCATGCCACGCTCCCGCGCCGAAGCGGATCGCATAATCCAGCCCTTCCGCCGCGACATCGACACGGTTGTTGTTAGTCGACAGCCGTAAATCTATAAGCGGATGTTTCGCCCGGAAGTCCGCCAGCCTCGGCAACAACCAGCCCACGGCGAACGTGCCGACCGCGCCCACGGTCAACATTTCGCGGTACTGGCCGTCGGCGAGGCGTTCAAGAATTTGCGCGATGTGATCAAACGACGTGCTCAAGACCGGCAACAGCGTTTCGCCCTCGCCGGTCAGCATCAGCCCACGGGGCAGGCGTTTGAACAGGGTTACGTTGAGTTGCGCCTCAAGGCTTTTGACCTGATGGCTGACGGCAGCCTGGGTCACGCACAACTCCACCGCCGCGCGAGTGAAGCTCAGATGACGCGCTGAAGCTTCGAATGCGCGCAGTGCGTTCAGCGGCAATTGCGGTCGAATCATGCCCAGTCCCAAATTTTTCTAATGGCTCATGCGAGATTTCATCGTTTGTCGATTGGCGCCGGACTGCCTAAATTGGCCGCGCTGATCAGCCGCCCGAACGGGAAATCGTCCGCAGTGTAGCGGGATAGAATAATCAACACTCATGGAGAGTGGTTCATTTATGCGTTCAATCATGCCGAGCAAACTCTTTTCCTACAGCGCTTTTGGACTTTGCTTCGGCGCGGCTGCCTGTTCGGCTGCTGAGCCAACCGATGCACAATTGCAAGCCTTGGTCAGCGCTGCCGTTACGCCGGTGATGCAGCAGCAGAACATTCCAGGCCTGGCCATCGCCCTGACTGTTAATGGCCAACCGCATTACTTTAACTACGGCGTCGCTAACAAGGACAGCGGGTTGAAGGTCAGCGAAAACACCCTGTTTGAGATCGGCTCGGTGAGCAAAACCTTCACCGCGACGCTGGCCGGTTATGCGCAGGCGACGGGCAAACTGGATCTGTCGAGCAAGGCCAGCTCGCTGTGGCCTGAGCTGCACGGCAGCGCATTCGACAACATCAGCGTGCTGCAACTGGGCACTTACAGCGCGGGTGGTCTGCCGTTGCAGTTCCCCACTGAAGCCGATTCGGCGGACAAAATGCTCGGCTATTACCAGCAGTGGAAACCGCTGTATCCACCGGGCAGCCATCGCCTGTATTCCAATCCAAGTCTAGGACTGTTTGGTTATCTGACGGCGAAGAGCCTCGGTCAGTCGTTTGATCAGGCGATGACCCAAACCCTGCTGCCAGCACTGGGTTTGCAGCACACATTCCTCAGCGTGCCCGAGTCCGAAGCCAACCTCTACGCCCAAGGCTACAACAGCGCAAACCAACCGGTGCGTGTTGGCCCCGGCGCCTTGGACGCTGAAGCCTACGGCATCAAAACCAGCGCCGCCGACCTGCTGCGGTACGTCGAAGCGAACCTGAAACCGGCCAGCCTGAAACAGCCCCTGCAACAAGCCGTCGCCGCCACGCACACCGGTTACTACACCGTCGGTGACATGACCCAGGGTCTGGGTTGGGAGCGTTACGCCTATCCGATCAGTCTGGAAAAACTGCAAAACGGCAATTCGAACCCGATGGCGCTGCAAGCGCACAAAGTGCAATGGCTGACCCCGGCGCAACCCGAGCCGCAGAACGTGCTGTACAACAAAACCGGCGCAACCGGAGGCTTCGGCGCGTACGTGGCGTTCGTGCCATCGAAGGATGTCGGCATTGTGATCCTCGCGAACAAAAACTACCCGAATGCGGAACGGGTGAAGATTGCGCACACGATCCTGAGTGCAATTACTCGATAAAGGCAGGCACCAAACCTGTGGTACTCCCTTTAGTGACACTAATCCCTAGTGACACTGATCCCTGGTGACACTGATCCCCTGTGAAACTAATCCCTGTGGTGAGGGGATTTATCCCCGATGGGCTGCGCAGCGGCCCCAAAAGAGAACCCTGTTTTTTCTGATTCACCGGGGCGTCCGGTTTTGGGAGTGCTTCGCACTCCATCGGGGATGAATCCCCTCACCACAAAGGCTGGGGTAGCCATTGTTATTCGTGCAGCCCTCTTTTCTTGCATCCCCCCTCAAACCAAGTAGCATCGCGCTCTTTTTTCGCGGTCGCGCCCGTGCCGTGCTCTTCCCGGCGTGCGGGCTATGCTGAAACCGGGCTTGAGGACTGATCGATGAAAGTGCTGCTGGTCGATGATCACGCTGTGGTGCGCATGGCAATCGCGATGATTCTCGCGCGCGAGGGCCATGTCGTGGTGGCTGAATGCGACAACGGCGTCGATGCCTTGAGCAAGGCATTCGAGCTGCAGCCCGATGCGATTGTGCTGGATCTGGACATTCCGCAACTCGACGGCATGGCGGTGATCGACCGTTTGCGCATCGGCGGCAGTACGGCGCACGTGCTGGTACACACCGGTTTGAAAAGTCTGGCCTACGCCACGCAATGCCTGCGCGCCGGGGCGGCGGGTTATCTGTCGAAGGGCGATGATCCGAGGGAGATTCTCACCGCACTGAAAGCCGTGGCCAACGGCGAACGCTGGTTTCCGCCGGGGACGCTCGACTCGGTCAATCACAGTGAATACAAGCAGGACGATGCCAAGCGCATCGACACCATCACCCGCCGCGAGCTCAAAGTCTTGCACGGTCTGGCGCAGGGTAAGACCAACATGCAGATCGCCAACGACATGCTGCTGAGCAACAAAACCATCAGCACCTACAAGACCCGCCTGATGCAAAAACTCGACACCCACACGCTGCTTGATCTGGTCGAGTTCGCCAAACGCAATCATCTGGTCTGAGCGATGAACCGGTTCAGACAACTGCTCGCTGTTTTCTGCCTCGGCTGGCTGGCATTGAGCGTCCAGGCCGACACGCTGAGCCTGCTCAGCCGCGCGACCAGCAATCAACAAACCCTGCCCCTGAGCAGCACGCAACGGCATTTTTTGACGCAAAAAGCCGTGTTGCGCGCCGGGGTCTATCTGCCGGATCGGCCGCCCCTCGACATCACCGCCGACGGTGGTGAATACCAAGGCCTGTCCGCCGATTACCTCGACATCATCGCTCGCACCTTGGGCCTGCGGGTACAGATCGAACGGTTCGCCAATCAGGCCGAAGCACTTGCCGCCCTGCAACGTGGCGACATCGATGTGGTGCCACGCATCAATCATCTGGAAAACCAGTACAGCGAACTGCGCATGAGTGCGGCCTATGCGTACGATCAAGCGGTGCTGGTCAGTCGTTTCGGCACCCACTGGGCGAACAATCAGCTGCCCAAGGACACCACCGTTCTCTTCGACTCAGACTGGATGATTCCGGGTCGCGTTGCCGCACTGTTTCCCGATCATCCCCGTGAGGCGGTCGAGTCGACACCCTACGGCCTGGGTCTAGTGGCCTACGGCGAAAACAAGGTGCTGCTGACCGATGCGATCTCCGCGCAATACCTGCTCGAACGCAGTTACCAGCAGAGCCTCAAACAAACCATTCAGCGCGACTCCGAAGGCCTGGGTTTCAGCTTCGCCATGCAGCGCGAAGACGCGCAGTTGCTCAACCTGTTCAACAACGTTCTGGCAAAAATCTCCCCGGCGGAACGTGCGCAAATCGCCCGGCGCTGGGGCATCGGTTCCAATCCGAAACTCGGTTACGGCCGCCTGCAACTGACGCCGGTCGAACAGCAGTGGATCAAGGATCATCCGATTGTCGAGGTGCTGGCCAACGACATGTATTCGCCGTTCAGCTTCTTCGATACCGAAGGCGAAATGCGCGGCATGTCCGCCGATTTGCTCGAGCTGATCAACGACCGCACGGGCCTCGCGTTTCAGCCAAAGAAAATCACCTCGATGGACGCCATGACCCGTCGTGCGCAACGCGATCCACCCAGCCTGATCGCGGCGCTGACTTACAGCGAGCGCCGGCACAAGGATCTGAAGTTCTCCCGCGCCTACGTGGTCAATCCGTTTGTACTGGTTACACGGGTCAAGCCCAACCGTGAGGGCATGAGCGGTCTGAAAGGCCGGCCGGTGGCAATCATCAAGGGCTCGGAAGCCGCGCATTGGCTGGCGCGGGAATGGCCGGAGTTGCGCGCAGTCGAAGTCGATACGTCAATCGAGACTTACGAACTGCTCGCCGAGGGCCAGGTCGAGGGTGTGATTCAGCCGCAGATGGGCGCGGCTTATCTGATTGATCGCTACTTTCGTGGACGCCTGCAAATCGACTCAGTGCTCGGCACACAACCGGCGTTGATCACCTTCGCCACCGGCAAACACAACGCCACGCTGATTTCGATCCTCGACAAAGCCATGCTCGACATCGCTCCCGGCGAGTTCAGCGACCTGGCCAACCGCTGGCAAAACCCGCAGAACGGCGAGGACGGCTGGAGCACTTACAAGCGCTGGATTCTGCGTGCGGCGATGGTTTTGGTGGCCGTGTTGCTCGGTTTTATCGCGTGGAACCTCGGCCTGCGCCGGCAAATCGCCGAGCGTCTCAAAGCGCAAAAAGCCTTGAGCGATCAGTTGCTGTTTATGAAGGCGTTGGTCGATGGCACGCCGCACCCGATTTACGTGCGCGACCGCAAAGGCCTGCTGCTCACTTGCAACCGCGCTTATTTGCAGGTGATGGGCGTGGAGCTTGAGCAGGTGCTGCACAAAGGCCTGATCGAGGCCAACGTGCTGCCGCTGGATAACGCCCACAACTACAAACGCATCCACCGCGCCACCCTGGAAAGCGGCGAGCCATCGTTCGACAATTTCCCGCTCTCGGTCAAGGGCCACACCTTCCACATCTACCACTGGGCCCTGCCCTACCGCGACTCCGACGGCAAAATGACCGGCGTGATCGGCGGCTGGATCGACCTGACCGAACAACAGCATCTGCAACACGCACTGTTGGCCGCCAAGCACCAGGCCGAGGCGGCGAACCGTGGCAAAAGCCATTTTCTGGCGGTGATGAGCCACGAGATCCGCACGCCGATGAGCGCGTTGATCGGCGTGCTCGAACTGCTGCGCAATCGTCATCCCGAGCGCACCGGCGACGGCGAGTTGATCGACATTGCGCAGAAGTCGGCCGGCGGCATGATGGAGCTGATCGGCGAGATTCTCGACCTGACCAAACTTGAAGCCGGCCAGTTCGAATTGCGCAGCAGCCGCTGCTATCCCGAGCGTCTGGCGCGCACCGTGGTGCAGGCGTTCGCCAGCCTCGCGCAGCAGAAAAACATCGACCTGACCTTGATCACCGACGATGCCGATCAAGCGGTGGAACTCGATTCGCTGCGCTTTCGGCAGATTCTTTCCAACCTGCTGAGCAACGCGATCAAGTTTACCGCCCAAGGCACGGTCAGCGTTGAGTTGAGCCTGCTGACTCACGGCGATCTGGTGCAATTGCGCCTGGCGGTGCGCGACAGTGGCATCGGCATGGACGAGCCACAGCGCCAGCGCCTGTTTCAGCCGTACACCCAATTCGCTGACGGCCAGAGCGAAACACAGATTGGCACGGGGCTGGGGTTGTCGATCTGTCAGCAATTGACCGAGTTGATGGGTGGGCAACTGACCTGCGAAAGCGAGCCGGGGCTCGGCTCGTGCTTTACCCTCAACCTGAGCACCCGATTGCACACCGAGACACAAACCCTGCCGACAATGGCGACTGAAGATCTGCCACCGCTGCCGTCGCGGCATGTGCTGATTGTCGAGGATCACGAATTCAATCGGGTGGTGCTGCAGCGGCAACTGGAATCGCTGGGGATGCGCGTGGCCTGCGCCGAAAACGGTCTCGAAGGGTTGCGCCTGTGGAGCGAAGAATCCTTCGATTACTTGATCACTGACTGCAATATGCCGCTGCTCAATGGCGACAAAATGACCCGCCAGTTGCGCGCCATCGAAGCCGCCGAGGGGCGCACGCCGACTCATGTGCTGGGGCTGACCGCCAATGCGCAGCCTGAGGAAACCCGCCGCTGTCTCGACGCGGGCATGAACGCCTGCCTGTTCAAACCGCTGACACGCAGTGCGCTGGAGCGTTATCTGCGTGAATCGGAACGTGAACGTCAGGCCAGTGCGGCGTGTTTTGATCCGTCCAAGGTCAGCGACATTACCGCTGGCGATCCGGGGCTGACCCGGCAATTGCTGGAGACGGTGTTACGCACCAATCAGCAGGATTTCGAGGCGATGGAAACGCTGTTTGCAACGGGGGATTTTGAAGGCATGGCGCGGCGTTGCCACAAGATTCTCGGGAGTGCGCGGATTATTCATGCGACGCCGTTGATTGCGGCGTGTGAGCTATTGGAAACGCTGTGCAAATCCGACCCTACGCAGCAGGAGGCGCATCGTTTGTATGAAGGATTTGTGCAGGAGATGAGGCGACTGCAGACAGCATTGCAAGAACATGCAGACTGAAGAACCCTGAAACAAACTGTGGGAGCGAGCTTGCTCGCGAATAGGCCCGGTCAGTCAGCATCAATGTGACTGACCGGACGCCTTCGCGAGCAAGCTCGCTCCCACAGGGGATCTCATTCAACTTCAGTTAGTCATCCGGCATTTCCGGTGGCTTGGTGGGTTTTGCAGGCTTGGTTGGTTTGGTGCCTTTTGCGCCTTTTGCGGCCGGTTCTGCGGCTGCCGGTGTGGTTGCAACGGACGGTGGCGCGATGTCTTTCTCGGTCGCCGGCAAGGCATCAATGGTGTCGAAGATTTTCTTCAAATCCACCGCTTTCGCTTCATCCCCCGACGCCGACAGTTTGGTCTCGCCGTCCTTGCCCACCAGGAACACTTTCGGATACGCCCCGGCGCCCAGCTTCAGCGAGCGCAGCAGCGCCATGGTGTCTTGCTGGCCGAGGTCTTTGCCGTCGAGTTGGCCGGACATGTTGAGAATCGTGTAAACCTTGATGTTGCGATCGGCGACGCCTTTTTTGTTGGCGGGATCTTCCAGCGACTTTTTCAGGCCGACCCACACGGGGTCAACGGTGCTTTGTGCGATCACGATCAGCGGTCGGGCGCGGCCCATGTCGCCGGCAATCGGCGAATCGTTGTCAGCGGCGAACAGAGGGCCGGCAATCGCCAGCAAGAGTGTCAGGGTCAGTGACCTGATGAGCATGCGCATCTCCTTTTAATATCCACGCTCTAATGATTGCGCATCGTGGCGATTGTTCCGGGGCTATCTGGCAAATAGGTGTCGCCTTGTCAGAAGCTTAGGTCAGGGCCGACATTGCGCAACATCACAGACACGATCGCAAGGCAGATTTGATTACCTTTTATGACCGCATTAGGGTGGTGGATCAACCACCGAAATGGAGTTCACCCGCATGCACATTGATTACCTGTGCGATCACCCCGAATTGATTGAAGAACTGGCCACGCTCAACTTCCAGGAGTGGGGCGAGTTTCGCCCGGGCCAGACTGTCCAGGACCGTATCGAGCATATGCGTGAATCCTGCGGCAAAGGCGCGATCCCCAGCGTGGTGGTGGCGCTTGAAGGTTCGCGCTTGCTCGGCGGCGCGTTGCTGATTGAAAACGATCTGAAGCTACGCCCGAACCTGACGCCCTGGCTGGCCGGGGTTTATGTGAAAGCTGAAGAACGCGGACGCGGGGTTGCTTCGCAACTGGTTAACCGTGTGGTTGCAGAAGCGGCGGCGCTGGGCGTGAAGGAGTTGTATCTGTACACCGATGCCGCGCAATCGCTGTATGCACGGTTGGGATGGGAGGTGATTGAGGAAATGGTGTACGAGGAATTGCCGGTGACGGTGATGAAATACACAATTCAAAACCCGTCATAAAAACCTGTAGGAGCTGCCGAAGGCTGCGATCTTTTGATCTTGATCCTAAAAAAGATCAAAAGATCGCAGCCTTCGGCAGCTCCTACAGGGGATATTCAGCAGCGCAAAACTTGTGGTGAGTAAGTCCCACAAGGTTGTTCCAATGCAAAACCCGGGTTGATCAGAACGCCAGCTTGTAGCCGATCAACACCAGCATCGTCGCCAGGCACGGGCGCAGGACTTCGTCGGAAATGCGTCCGGTCAGGTGGCTGCCGAGCCAGATGCCCGGCAACGAGCCGATCAGCAGAAAGCCCAACACACCCCAATCCATATTGCCCATGCTCGCGTGACCGAGGCCTGCAACCAGTGTCAGCGGTACGGCGTGGGCGATTTCGGTGCCGACCAGACGACGGGTTGGCAGCAGCGGGTAAAGAATGAACAGCGCCACGGTGCCGAGCGCACCCGCGCCAATCGAGGTCAGCGCAACCATGGTGCCGAGGATCAGACCAGTGATCACCGTCAACACGTTCAGGCGCGAACCGCTCGGGTTGTAGTTGCCGCCGGCGCGTTTGTGGGCGAATGCGAGCAGGCGTTTTTTGAAGAAGATCGCCAGCGCAGTGGCGAACAACACAAAGCCTAGGGCTTGTTTGATGATGGCGTTCATCGCATCCGGCGCGGTGTGCAGGGTGCTGAGGAACCACAAAGTCATCGCCACCGCCGGCACGCTGCCGAGGGTCAGCCAGCCGGTGATGGCCCAATCGATGTTCTTGTTCTTTTTGTGCACCAGCACGCCGCTGGATTTGGTAATGGCGGCGTACAACAGGTCAGTGCCCACCGCTGTTGCCGGGTTGATGCCGAACCACAGCAGAATCGGCGTCATCAAAGAACCGCCGCCGACACCGGTCATGCCGACGATAAACCCCACCACCAGCCCGGCAATCACCAGGCCGAAATTTGCCAATTCCATTAAACCGTCCACAAAAACGACAGGAAAAATCTGGCCCGCAGCATAGCGATTTTTCTTATAACCACATATATCAATGCGGTCTATCGTTATGCCCCAACACACCATTCCCCCTGTAGGAGCTGCCGCAGGCTGCGATCTTTTGATCTTGTTTTTCAATACCGCACATCAAAAGATCGCAGCCTGCGGCAGCTCCTACAGAGAGACTGCGTTGTCAGTGCTGGCGGCGGCCCGGTTTGAAGCTGTGGTTGCTGTTGATCCACACGGTAGCGAGCGCAATCAGCGAGAGGATCAGCAGCGCCCACGGAAACGACATCGCCCCCGCCCGATCCAGCAGCAAGCCACCGAACAAGCCGCCGCCGGCAATCGCCACGTTCCACGACGTGGTGAGCATCGCCTGCACCACGTCGACGTGATCGCCCGCCGAGTCCGCCGCCGCGGTCAGCAGCAACGTCGCCGAGCCGCCGAACGACAAGCCCCACACCGCCATGCACGTGTAAATCAGCCACGGTGACGGCGCCAGCAGCGCCAACACCAGCGCGGTCACGGCAAACACCGCAAGGCTGATCAACGTCAACCAACGCAGCCAGCGATCGACCAGCATGCCGATGATCCAGATGCCCACCAGCGAGCACAGGCCAAACACCAGCAACACCAGATCAACCCGTTCGGCCAGCCCGGCCTGCATCAGAAACGGCGCGATGTAGGTGTAAAGAATGTTGTGGCCGAGCATCCACGTCAGCACCACGAACAGCACCGGTCGCACCCCCGGCAGGCGCAACGATTCAAGCAACGGCAGGCGTTCTTCGCTGGTTTGCCCCGGGCGATCCGGCACCGCGATCACAATCCACGCGGCCAGCACCAGGGCCAGCGCCGACATGATGCCGAACGAAGCACGCCAGCCAATCAGATTACCCAGCCATGTTCCCGCTGGCGTACCCAGCGACAGCGCCACCGGCGTACCGAGCATGGCAATCGCCAGCGCTCGGCCCTGTTGATGCACCGGCACGATGCCGCGCGCATAGCCGGCCATGATCCCCCACGACAGCCCCGCCGCCATGCCGGCGAGAAACCGCGACGCGAGGGTCAGGCCGTAATGGCTGGAAAACGTGGTGACGGTGTTAAACACCAGAAAACCGCCGACGGTCATCAACAGCACCCGCCGCCGAGGCCAGCCGCGCGTGGCGACGGTCAGCGGAATCGCCGCGACAATCGAGCCCAGCGCGTACAGCGTCACCAGTTGCCCGGCGAGCACCTCGCTGACATTGAGCCCGGCGCCGATTTGCGGCAGCAGGCCGGCTGGCAGAGTTTCGGTGAGGATGGCGATGAAACCGGTCATGGCGAACGCCAGCAACGCGGCATAAGGCAATTTGTCCGAGCGGACGGCGCGGTCAACGCGAGTGAAATCGGCGCTTGCGGGGTCGGTCATGACGGGTGCAGCTCCCTTTGAGTCAAAGTTGACGATGGATTGTATACAAACAATCCGACCGCCACTCTACCCTGTAGGAGCTGCCGAAGGCTGCGATCTTTTGACGTTGACCTTCAAAAACAGATCAAAAGATCGCAGCCTTCGGCAGCTCCTACAGGGGTGAGAGCGGTTATTGAACGGGGAGGAAATTCAGGAATAGAAGGCTCTGCGCGTAATTCAGGCCGATCCGCCGGTAGCGTTCGTCGAGCATCTGTGTGATCAGATCCAGCCGCGCGACGATCTTGCCGAACTCGGTGGCAAAGCTGAGGTTGCTGCCCTCCTCGGAAATCTCATTGGAAAACAGCAATGGCTGGCCGTCCTTGTTCTGCCGTTGCGACAGAATCCACGTGGCTTTTTCGATGTTGCGCGCGGCGTTGTGGACGAAGGTCGGGTTGATCGCATCGGTCATATAAAACTCGGTGCGATTGCCGTGGGCGGTCACCAGCATGCTGCCGATCGCATAGATGAACGCGCCGACGCGGTCACCGCGAAACTCCGGGCTCATCGCGTAGCTCAGCGCCGCGAGATCCTTTCTTCCGCCGAGCACCGGTAATGGCTGCTGCTGTTCAACAGCGAGACGCACCTGTTTCACCGCCACACTGATACTGAGGAACCCCGATTTTTTCAGTTCTTCTGGATTACGCAGGTACAGCTTGCCCATCAGGCGGTAGAGGCTGTTGAGGTTGTCGCGCATTGCCAGCGTGGCCATACGGTCGACGCTGGTCTGCATGAATTCCTGCGGCTGGCCGTCACGCATCTGCGCGAAAAAGCCGTTGCCGTCCTGATGGCTGCAACCGCTGAACAACAGCAATGACAGACAGGCGAGCGGCAGGCACGGTCGGCGAAAAAGGTCGGCAATCAGCTGAAAAACTCTCGGCATGTAGTCTCGAACAGGCACATTCCTGTGCGGCGGGGGTCACCGCATCCTGGCCATGGATAGAGCCGGGAAATTCGAAAAAGTGCAGTGTGCGAGCGTTGATCCGACCTTCGGCGCTGATCCCCACACCAATTAGTCAGACTTTATTTTGGCAATAAACGATTCATCCGCTATAAATATTCTTCCTACTCACAGATAGCATGACTATTAACCACCCTGTAGGAGCTGCCGAAGGCTGCGATCTTTTGCTTTTATAAAGATCAAAAGATCGCAGCCTTCGGCAGCTCCTACAGGGGAATCCGCGCTGCTTTGAAAACAACAACAAAAAGGAAGGTCAACCATGCTTCAATCCCGACACCTGCTCTCCGGCCTCGGACTGTCCCTGATGATCGCCACCCTTTCCGCCAATGCCGCCGGCCTCAGCGCCGAGCACAAAGCGTTCGGCAAAACCAATGACGGCACGCCCGTCGAGCAATACATCCTGCGCAACAGCCACGGCATGCAAGCCACCGTCATCACCTACGGCGCGACCCTGCAATCGCTCTTGGTGGCGGACAAACACGGCAAGTTCGACGACGTCGTGCTCGGCTTCGACGATGTGCAGGGTTATCAGAAAGGCACCGCGTACTTCGGCGCGACCATCGGCCGTTTCGGCAATCGCCTCGCCGAAGGTGCGTTCGAACTCGATGGCAAACGCTATCAAGTGCCGCAGAACGACAAGAGCAACGCGCTGCATGGCGGCACGCTGGGTTTCGACAAGAAGGTCTGGAAAGCCCAGGAAACCAAGGACAAGGATTCGGTCGGCGTAACCCTGACGTATCTGTCGGCGGACGGCGAAATGGGCTTTCCCGGCAACCTCACCACCGAGGTCACCTATCGCCTCACCGACAACAACGAGCTGCGCATCGACTACAAGGCCAACACCGACAAACCGACGGTGCTTAACCTGACCAACCACAGTTACTTCAACCTCGCCGGCGCCGGTAATGGCGACATTCTCAAGCAGGTCGCGACCCTGTACGCCAGCCATTACACGCCGGTGACGGCCAAACTGATCCCGACCGGGGAACTCGCGCCCGTTGCGGGCACGCCGATGGATTTCACTAAACCGACGGCCATCGGCACGCACATCAAGGCTGATCATGAGCAACTGAAATTTGCTGAGCCGAAACAGGGTGGATTTGATTTCAACTGGGCGCTGGATACCAAGGGCGATGTGAGCAAAGTCGCCACTGAAGTCAGCGATCCACAGTCGGGGCGGCATTTGCAGTTGTTCACTACCGAGCCGGGTGTGCAGTTTTATACCAGCAACTTCCTGGATGGCACGGTCAAGGGTAAGGGCGGCAAGGTGTATCCGCACTGGGGCGCGTTTACGTTGGAAACGCAGCACTATCCAGACTCGCCTAATCAGCCGAACTTCCCGAGTACGCGGCTGGATCCGGGGCAGACTTACAACCACAGCGTGGTGTTGAAGTTCTCCGCGAAATAACTGTCAACACAACATCTGTGATGAGTTGAGTCCCCTGTGGCGAGGGGATTTATCCCCGTTGGGTTGCGCAGCAGCCCCAAAACCAGACAACCGGGTTTGCCTGATACTCCGCGCTGAATGGTTTTGGGGCTGCTTCGCAGCCCAGCGGGGATAAATCCCCTCGCCACAATAAATCCCCTCGCCACAATAAATCCCTTCACAACAATAAATTCCCTCGCCATCCAAGCGACCTTCGTAAAAAGCGCCTGATCTGCAAGCTTTCGGAACCCCTGGGCTATCCTGCTGCCCACTTAAAGGTATCGACTCTTTCAGATAGGAGGTTTGAATGCGTACCCTCGAATTGGCCGGTGTGCAGGTTCCCGTCATTGGCCAGGGCACCTGGCGCATGGGCGAAGACCGTTCGGCGCACAAGCGTGAAGTGGCGGCGTTGCGCATGGGGATCGAGCTGGGCATGACCCTGATCGACAGCGCCGAAATGTACGCCGAGGGCGGTGCCGAATCGGTGGTCGGCGAAGCGATTGCCGGTCTGCGCGATCAAGTGTTTCTGGTGAGCAAGGTCTACCCGCATAACGCCAGCCGCAAAGGCATTCCGCAAGCCTGCGAGCGTAGTCTGCGCCGCCTCGACACTGATTACATTGACCTCTATCTGCTGCATTGGCGCGGCCAGTATCCGCTGGAAGAAACCGTCGAAGCCTTCGAACGTCTGCGCGAAGAAGGCAAGATCGGCCGTTGGGGCGTCTCCAATTTCGACGTCGATGACCTCGAGGAACTCTCCAGTTCCGCCTGCGCCACCAATCAAGTGCTCTACAACCTCGAAGAGCGCGGCATCGAATTCGATCTGTTGCCGTGGTGCCAGCACCTGCGGATGCCGCTGATGGCTTACTGCCCGATCGGCCAGGGCGGCGCGATGCTGGCGGAACCGGTGCTGAAACAGATTGCCGCTCGTCACGGCGTCACCCCCGCGCAGGTTTCGCTGGCGTGGATTCTGCGTCAGGATGGTGTCATTGCGATTCCCAAGGCTGTGCGACCCGAACACGTGCAACTCAATGCACAAGCGGCGCAGCTGCAACTGGAGGCCGGGGATCTGGCGGCGCTGGATCAGGTGTTTCAAGCGCCACAACGCAAGCAGCGGCTGGCCATGGTCTGAGCCGCCGACTGGCGAGGGCTTCGCGATGAGAAGCACGGATCAGAACGACCCGTTCAACCTGCAACGTTTTGTGCTGGCCCAAGACTCGGTGTTCGAGCGGGTGCAGCGCGAACTCGAAGACGGCCGCAAACGCAGCCACTGGATGTGGTTCGTCTTCCCGCAGTTCGCCGGTTTGGGCGGCAGTGAAATGTCCCGACGCTACGCCATCGGTTCGGCCGAAGAAGCGCAGGCCTACCTCGACCATGAACTGCTCGGCGCCCGCTTGCGCACCTGCACGCAGTTGGTGCTGAACGTGCGCCAGCGTTCAATCGCGGAGATTTTCGGTCATCCTGACGACCTGAAATTTCACTCTTCGATGACGCTGTTCGCTCAGTTCAGCGCCGACGACAGCCTGTTCGCGCAGGCGCTGGAGCGCTACTTCCACGGCATTCTCGATGAATGGACGCTGCAACTGCTCGACTCAAAACAGGCCCAGTTGCCCACCGATCAGGGTTGAGAAATCGTCGTCGACAAACGGCAGAATCGCGTCTGCCACCGGTTGCAGTTGCCGGGTGATGTAGTGGTCGTAATCGATGGCCGCGCGGCGCACTTCCAGCGGCTCGGGGCCGGCCAAGGTGATGACGTAACTGATCCAGCCACCATTCTGATATTGCCGTGGCCGACCGTGCTGCGTGTTGTAGTCGTCAGCCAGCCGCGCCGCGCGCACGTGGGGCGGCACGTTGCGTTCGTAGTCGTCGAGGGTGCGGCGCAGGCGTTTGCGGTAGATCAGCCGATCATCGAATTCACCGGCGAGGGTTTTGCGCACGTAGTCGCGCACGTAATCCTGATACGGCTTGCGCTGGAAAATCCGCTCGTACAGTTCTTGCTGAAATTGCCGGGCCAGCAGCGACCAGTCGGTGCGCACGGTTTCCAGGCCTTTGTAGACCATTTCATCGCTGCCGTCGGCGCGGGTGACGAGGCCGGCGTAGCGCTTCTTGCTGCCCTCCTCCGCGCCACGGATGGTCGGCATCAGAAAGCGTTTGTAGTGAATTTCGAACTGCAATTCGAGGGCGCTTTCCAAGCCGTATTCATCGCGCACATGCTCGCGCCACCAGTCATTGACGTGCTGGACCAGCGCCTGGCCGATCTTCGCCGCCTCTTCCTGACCATGCTGGCGACGCAGCCAGACGAAGGTGGAATCGGTGTCACCATAGATCACCGCGTGGCCCTGTTCTTCGATCAACTTGCGCGTGCGCAGCATGATTTCGTGACCGCGCAGGGTGATCGACGAAGCCAGCCGCGTATCGAAAAACCGGCAACCGCTGGAACCGAGCACGCCGTAAAAGGCGTTCATGATGATTTTCAGCGCTTGCGACAGCGGCGCGTTGTGCTCGCGTTTAGCGGTCTCGCGCCCCTCGGCCACCCGCGAGACGATCGAGGGCAGGCAATGACGGGTGCGAGAGAAGCGCGCGCCACGGAAACCCGGTACAGAGTCAGCGTCGTCCGGGTGTTGCAAGCCTTCGATCAGGCCCACCGGATCGATCAGAAAAGTGCGGATGATCGACGGGTACAGACTCTTGTAATCGAGCACCAATACCGACTCGTACAGGCCCGGTTGCGAGTCCATGACAAAACCGCCGGGACTGGCCTGCGGCGGGTTGGTACCGAGATTCGGCGCGACGAAACCCTGTCGGTGCATCAGCGGCATATACAAATGCGTGAACGCGGCGACCGAGCCGCCGCTGCGATCCGCCGGCAATCCGGTGACGCTGGCGCGCTCCAGCAGAAAAGTCAGCAACTCGGTTTTGGCAAAGATCCGCGTGACCAGTTCGCAGTCCTTGAGGTTGTATTTGGCCAGCGCCGGTTTGTCTTCGGCGAACATGCGGTTGATTTCGTCCATGCGCTGGTACGGGTTGTCGATGGCCTTGCCTTCGCCAAGCAGGGTTTGCGCGACGTTCTCCAGACTGAACGAGGGGAAACTCCAGGTCGCCGAACGCAGGGATTCGATACCGTCGATGATCAACCGCCCCGCTGCCGAAGCGAAATAGTGATTGCGGCTGCCGTGCTCACGCCATTGCATTTCTTCGCCGCCACGGCCGATCTTCAGTGGTACACCGAGGCGTCGCGCGTGCTCGTGAAGGATGCGCAGGTCGAACTGCACGACGTTCCAGCCGATGATCGCGTCGGGATCGTGCAGTGCAAACCAGTCGTTGAGTTTTTTCAGGATGACAGTGCGCGAGTCGCAGTATTCGAGATCAAAGTCGACGATGCTGGCGTCGCCATTCGGGGTGCCGAGCATGTACACCTGACGCTCGCCACAGCCTTCGAGGGCGATGGAATACAACTCGCCATTTTCGGTGGTTTCGATGTCGAGGGAGACCAGGCGCAGTTTCGGTCGGTAATCCGGTGCGGGTTTGAGGTGGGCGTTGAGCAAGGTGCCGTCGGCGTCCGCTGTGCCGCTGAAGAATACCGGCGCGGTGATGAAGCGCTCCATCAGGTAGCGTTCCGGTGGGCGCACGTCGGCTTCGTAAACGTCGACGCCGGCGCGGGTGAGCGCGGTTTCGAGGCGCATCAACTGGCCGTGTTGCTGGCAATACAAGCCGAGCACCGGACGATGTTCGAAATCCTGCAGGGCCAATGGGCGCAGTTCGACGTTCTTTTCGTCGTGCAACAGGCGTTCGGCCGCCTCGCGCTGTTCAGCGGGGATAAACGCCACCGACGGTTGATGCGGCAAACGCACACGACGCGGCCCGGCGTCGGTCGCCAACCAGAACTCGACTTCGGTGCCGGCCGGCGTATCACGCCAATGCCGGGTCAGGACGAAGCCCTGCGGTAAATCCACCACTGCAACCTCGGGTATTGAAACAGAGGGGCATTCTACGCTGCCCTTCCAGCGACCGCGGTTTGAGTTTGGATACTTTGTGGTGAGCCACTTATTTGTGGTGAGGGGATTTATCCCCGATGGCCTGCGCAGCGGGCCCGCTTGTAGGTCAAAAGCGGGGCCGCTTCGCGCCCCATCGGGGATAAATCCCCTCGCCACAGATAAATCCCCTCACCTCAGATAAATCCCCTCTCCACAGATAAATTCCCCCACCTCAAATAAATCCCCTCATCACTGATAAACCTCCTTGCCACAGATAAATCCACTCACCAAGGAGGTTCCCTCCAAGAATGGTTGTGTGTTCGGGCTTTTTTTCGGGAAATGACGTTTTTTGCGTGCTATCTGCCGCTTTGTCACCTTGCCCTGCGCCTCAGGGTCTACGATGCTTGGATAACAACGACAACACCTGAGTAACCGCCATGAAGACCGTCGCCCAACTGCTCAAGCTCAAAGATCAGAAAAATCAGGAAGTGCACCAGATCAAACCTGATCACATGGTGCTCGAAGCGCTGATGAAGATGGCCGAAAAAAACGTCGGCGCCTTGCTGGTGGTGGAGAACGATGAAGTGCTGGGCATCATCAGTGAGCGCGATTACGCCCGTAAGCTGGTGCTGCATGGCCGTTCGTCGGTGGGTACGCCGGTGCGCGACATCATGGTCTCGCCGGTGATCACCGTCGATACGCACCAGACCGTCGACACGTGCCTGGGCATCATGTCCGACAAGCGTCTGCGCCATTTGCCGGTGGTGCAGGATGGCAAGTTGATCGGGCTGCTGTCGATTGGTGACCTGGTCAAGGAAGCCATTGCCGAGCAGGCTGAGCTGATCAAACAGCTGGAGCAGTACATTCGCGGGGAGTAATCCGCCCCCCCTTGTAAGGCCGAATCCTGAGGGGATTTATCTGTGGCGAGGGGATTTATCCCCGACGGACTGCCAAGCAGTCCCGCTTGTAAGTCAAAAGCGGGGCCGCTTCGCGCCCCATCGGGGATAAATCCCCTCGCCACAGATAAATCCCCTGACCACAGATCAATCCCCTCACCACAGATAAATTCCACAGGCACAGGGTTCATTCCCACATTTGACTTTGCGTCGGGCTCAGGACGGCCAATGCCGGGCAAACACCGGGGCCAGTACCGGATGCCGGTCAATGCGTTGCAGCCACGCGTAAAACCCCGGCCGCGTCTGGCGCAAATGCTCGCGGCTCCCCGCCCAACGGGTTACAACCGCCGCCAATACATCCAGCGCGCCCGGCGTTTCGTCGTCCAGGTACAGTTCGGCGGAGAACTGGTCGGCAAACACTTCCCAACTCCAGTGCAATCGCTCACGGGCACCGGCCATCAGGTTCTGTCGCGACGCTTCGTCGGGCATCAATAGCCAGCGTTCGGGGTAGTCGATCACGCCAATTGCTGCGTAACAATTGCTGACGATATAAACCATGCCGCGAATCGCCTGGTCACGCTCGGCGGCCTCGACTGGCAGCAAACCGGACTTGGGAAAGGTCAGCCCGAGGTGAATCAGAATCGCCGCGCTTTCGGTCAGCGCACTGCCGTCGGGCAATTGCAGGGTCGGGATCTGTTTCAGCGGATTGAGTTTGGCCAGCGCCTCGGCGGCCTCGCTGCTGGCTTCGATATCGATGAAGCGATAGGCGATCTGGCACAGCTCCAGCGCCGCTTCGATGGCGGCTGCGCCGGAATTTCGATGTCCGTAGAGTTGATACATAGCTCCCCCCTTTCGATTGGTTATCCGCCCACTTCAGTTGTAGTGCATTTGCAGCCTTTGGGTCTACCTCCCTGCCCAGTGGGGCTTCAGGGTGTTTGAAATTTATTTTTCAGGCCCTGCATCCAAACCGCTCCGCCACGGGTAGTCCCTGTAACAGCCCTCCTCGGCTGCCAGCGGTTTACCCTTTTCGGAGAACACCTGATGAACATCACCCAACTGATTGGCTTCACCGGTTTGCTCGCCGTCACCTCGACGACCTTCGCCCAAAGCAGTTATCCCGACGCGATCAAAGTCCCGGACGGCCACAAGATCGCCATGGAAACCACCGGGGTTGGCGAGATTACTTATGAATGCCGCGACAAACCCAACGCCGCCGGGCAGACCGAGTGGACGTTCGTTGGCCCGAAAGCGGTGCTCAATGATCGCAGCGGCAAGCAGGTCGGCACTTATTTCGGCCCGCCGGCTACGTGGCAGGCCAAGGACGGTTCGAAAGTCACCGGCACGCAACTGGCCGTAGCACCGTCGACACCGGGGAACCTGCCTTATCAACTGGTCAAGGCCAATCCGGCTGAAGGTAAAGGCGCGATGAGTGGTGTGAGTTACATCCAGCGCGTTGCGCTCAAGGGCGGCGTGGCGCCGGGCAGTGAATGCACGGCGGCGAACAAGGGCAAGCAGGAAGTGGTGAAGTATCAGGCCGATTACATTTTCTGGGCGGCGAACTGATCCATGCTTTTGTAGGAGCCGAGCTTGCTCGCGAAAGCGGTAGGTCTGTGACGCACGGGTCAACTGACATACCGCCTTCGCGAGCAAGCTCGGCTCCTACAAGGTTCTGTGTTGTTTTGGGGAATGTGAGCTAGATTGCACGACATGCCTTTAGCCGAATCCGAGTTCGATTACCAAGCCCGCCTCGCCGCCTGTGCCCGGGGCGAGCGTGCGGCCCTGCGCGATTTGTATGTGCAGGAAGGCCCGCGTCTGCTCGGTGTGGCCAAGCGGCTGGTGCGTGACACGGCGCTGGCGGAGGACATCGTCCATGAAGCCTTTATCAAAATCTGGAACGGTGCGGCGGGTTTTGATCCGGCGCGCGGTTCGGCGCGCGGCTGGATGTTCAGCGTGACCCGCCATCTGGCGTTGAATCAGTTGCGCAATCAGGCGCGGGAAACGCCGTTCAACGAAGCGCATGAAATGCCTGCGCACGACGAGGATGCGTTTGACGCCCACGCGCATTCGGCGCGCATTCACCGTTGCCTCGAACAACTGGAGCCGCAGCGCCGCCACTGCATCCTTCACGCCTACGTCGACGGTTACAGCCACGCGCAGATTGCCGCGCGCCTCGACACGCCGCTGGGCACCGTCAAAGCCTGGATCAAACGCAGCCTCACTGCGCTGCGGGAGTGCATGGGATGACCACTGAATCGGCGCAGGATCGCGATGAACTGGCCGGCGAATATGTGCTCGGCACCCTGTCGGGCGAGCAGCGCATCGAGGTGCAACAGCGTCTGCAGCATGACGCCGATTTGCGCGCCGCCGTGGACGCCTGGGAGCGGCGTTTGCTGGAGCTGACGGATCTTGCTGAGCCGCAGCAACCCTCGGCGCAGTTGTGGCGGCGGATCGAACGCAGTGTGGATCGGCTGACGCAGACAGCGCCGGCATCGTCCTGGTGGAATCTGTTGCCATTGTGGCGTGGGTTGAGCGCTGCCGGGTTGGCGGCGACATTGGTGCTGGGCGCGATGCTGTTGACCCAGACCACGCCGAAGCCGAGTTATCTGGTGGTGCTGGTGGCGCCGCAGGACAAAGCGCCGGGCTGGGTGATTCAGGCGAGCGACTCGCGGGAGATACAGTTGATTCCGCTGGGCGTGGTCGAAGTGCCGGCGGACAAGGCGCTGGAGTTCTGGACCAAGGCTGATGGCTGGCAAGGCCCGGTGTCGCTGGGTTTGGTCAAACCGGGCGAGGCGTTGCGGGTACCGCTGGATAAACTGCCGCCGCTGCAGCCGAATCAGTTGTTCGAGTTGACGCTGGAAGGCGCCAATGGCTCGCCGATCGGCAAACCGACCGGGCCGATTCAGGCGATTGGCCGCGCAGTAAAAGTCCTCTGAAATCCCCGGTAGGAGCTGCCGAAGGCTGCGATCTTTTGCTTTTGCCTTTTCAAATCAAGATCAAAAGATCGCAGCCTTCGGCAGCTCCTACACGGGTGTGTTTCAACCATCATTGCTGTCGATGTTCACCATCACGTCAATGAAGTTCTCATAAAAAATCCGCGGCGTAACATCAGCTCCATACCAACCAACAACACCCCGGAGCACACCATCATGAAACGCCAAACTCTTCTCAGCATCGCTTTCTCGGTCTTCGCCGTTAACGCTTTCGCCGCTACCCCGGCCCACACGATGATCGCCGCCGACGGCTCGGATCGTCTGTACCAGAACGCTGTTGCGGCAGATGGCTCTGATCGCCTGCAAGGCAACACCATCGCCGCTGATGGTTCGGATCGTCTGCAAGGCAACACTGTCGCCGCTGATGGTTCGGATCGTCTGAAAGGCAACACCGTCGCCGCTGATGGTTCGGATCGCCTGCAAGGCAACACCGTCGCTGCTGATGGCTCGGATCGTCTGCAAGGCAACACCGTCGCCGCTGATGGTTCGGATCGTTTGCAAGGCAACACTGTCGCCGCTGATGGTTCGGATCGACTGCAGGGCAACACTGTCGCTGAAGGTGGTTCTGATCGTCTGCTTGAACGCCGCGCGGTCTGAATGACTCGCGTCATCGCAACAACCCAGAGAAACCCGGCTCCCGCAGCCGGGTTTTTTATGTCCGCTTGATTTAGTTGGCCTTGGCCATGCAGCGCTTGTAGCGCTCATCCACGCGTTTGGCGAACCATGCGGTGGTGAGTTTGCGGGTGATTTTCGGGCTTTGCAGGACGATCCCCGGCAACACCGCACGCGGCAGGGTTTTGCCTTCGGCTTTTTCCGCCAGTTCAAACACCCGTTGATAGAGTTTGGTCTCTTCGAACTCCAGTGTTTTGCCCTTCTCCAGTTGATCGCGAATGGTTGGGTTACGCATACCCAGCGATTTGCCGAGGGTGCGCACCGCCAGTTCTGTGCTGCCGGGCATGATCGAGTCGTAACGAATCAGGTCGCCGTCCAGCGCCAGCGGAATGCCCGAAGCGCGGCTCACCGCATTTTGAAACGCGGCATTGCGACTCGCGTACCAACCGGCATTGAAATCGGCGAAGCGATACAGCGGCTCGCGGTAACTCACCGGGTAACCGAGCAAATGCGCGATGCCGAAATACATGCCGCCGCGACGGCTGAACACCTCGCGGCGAATCGTGCCGTCTACCGGGTACGGATAATCCTTGGCGTGTTGCTCGGCAAATTCGATGCTGACCTGCATCGGCCCGCCGGTGTGCACCGGGTTAAAGCCGCCAAACAACGTGCGGCCCATGGGTACCCTGCCGATGAAGTCGTCGAAGATTGCGCTCAACTCCTTCTCGCTGCGCGCGGCGTTGAGGCGTTCGCTGTAGGTCTTGCCATTGGTTGAATTCACCTGCAACGCGCCACTGACCAGCAGGCTGGGGATGTGCACTTTGCCGGCGCGACGATCGATTTCGTCGCGGGCGATTTTGCCCAGACCGGGTACGGTGGGGTCGGCCTGAAAGGTTGATTCCTGCTCGGCCACAGCCAGCACTGAACAGAGATTCTGCGTGGTCGGGCTGATGTTCTGCGCGGCGAAAGCGGCATAGATATCGGTGGCCCAGCCTTGGCGATCGGCGATTTTAGCGGGCATCAGCCGAACAATTTCGGCCTTCACTTCATTCGGCGCACGCGGTGCAGGTTCGTCGCTGCGCTGACTGGCGCAACCGGCCAGCACGAGCATGGCGGCGAGGGTGATCAGTAATCGAGGGGTGTGCATGGCGCTCCTTCCAGTCCGTTGAGCCGCGATCACCATACACAATCCGTGTAGGAGCTGCCGCAGGCTGCGATCTTTTGACTTTGATTTTAAAAAACCAGATCAAAAGATCGCAGCCTTCGGCAGCTCCTACGGGTGTTATGGGGAGTACTGACAAACTGATTGCAAAACGTTACTGAGAAAACCTATCATTTGCACCTGGAGTCGCATTTGCGCAAGGAGTTCCCGCGCCGCCCTAACTTTTCTCACCGGCCGTGCGCCTCCAGGTACAACAATGCCCGCTCCAGCCCGACTCGCCGTCCCGTTCCGCCCGACGCTTCTCGCCCTGCTGTGCTCCCTGACCGTTACCGCTCACGCCGCCGAAGCTGACAATAAAGAGCTGGTACTCGACAACGTCAACATCAATGCCCAAGCCCCAACGCCAAACGCCCTGCCCCCGGTTTACAGCGGTGGTCAGGTCGCGCGTGGCGGTCAGCTCGGCGTGTTGGGTAATCAGGACATGATGGACGTGCCGTTCAGCGCTGCGTCCTACACCGAACAACTGATTCAGGATCAGCAAGCCGAAGACGTCGCCGACGTGCTGCTCAACGATTCGTCGGTACGTCAGGCGTCGGGTTTTTCCAACCAGTCGCAGGTGTTCATGATTCGTGGCCTGCCGCTGAATGGCGACGACATTTCCTATAACGGCCTCTACGGCGTGCTGCCACGGCAGATCATTTCCACCGACGCCCTGGAACGTGTGGAAGTGTTCAAAGGCCCGAACGCCTTTATCAACGGCGTGACCCCGACCGGTTCTGGCATCGGCGGTGGCGTAAACCTGCAACCAAAACGCGCCGGCGACGAGCCGCTGCGTCGCTTCACCACCGACATCAACAGCGAAGGTCGCGTCGGCCAGCACTTCGACATCGGCCAGCGTTTCGGTGAAGACAACCGCTTCGGCGCGCGGATCAACCTGTCGCAGCGTGAAGGCGATACCGGCATTGATCACGAAAACCAGCGCTCGAAACTGTTCGCCATCGGCCTCGATTATCGCGGCGATGCCCTCCGCCTGTCCGGCGATTTCGCCTATCAGAAAGAACGCGTCAACGGTGGTCGCAACTCGGTCAACCTCGGCACTGCCACGCACATTCCGGACGCGCCATCGGCTGATACCAACTACGCGCCGAAGTGGGGCTACACCGACATCGAAGACACTTTCGGCATGCTCCGCGCCGAATACGATCTGAACGATAACTGGACTGCCTACGCTGCCGGCGGCGCCAAGCACACCCGCGAAGTCGGCCGCTACAACTCGACCACGCTGGTTGGCAACAACGGTGCTTCGTTCACCACCGGTTCGTTCATCCCCCACGACGAAGACAACACCAGCGTCATGGCCGGCCTCAACGGCAAATTCGACACTGGCGCGGTCAGCCACAAACTCAATTTCGGCCTGACCGGCATCTGGACTGAACAACGCAGCGCCTACGATTTCGACCTGACCAAATACGCCAACAACATCTATCACCCGGTGCAAACACCATCGCCGGTCGGCAACTTCTCTGGTGGCGACAACAGCGATCCGGGCATCACCGGCAAGACCTTCAACCGCAGTATCGCGCTGTCCGACACCCTCGGTTTCTTCGATGATCGCCTGCTGATCACCGCTGGCCTGCGTCGTCAGCAATTGGTCGTGCAGGGTTACAGTTACGCCAGCTACGGCAGCGGCCCGCGCTCTTCGAGCTACGACGAATCGATCACCACGCCGGTTTACGGCATCGTGTTCAAACCGTGGGATCACGTGTCGTTCTACGCCAACCACATCGAAGGTCTGGCGCAGGGCCCGACGTCGCCAACCAGCAGCGGCGGCTTCCGCGTGACCAACGGCAACGAGGTTTACGCACCGGCGCGTTCCAAGCAGACCGAGGCCGGGGTGAAAGTCGACATGGGCACCTACGGCGCGAGCCTGGGTGTTTACCGTATCGAGCAACCGAGCGACGGTTACTGCGAGATCGACAGTGCGACCACTTGCACCTACGTGCGTGAGGGCGAGCAGGTCAACAAAGGCGTGGAAATGAACGTCTTCGGCGAGCCGATCAGCGGTCTGCGTTTGATCAGCGGCCTGACCTTGATGGACACCGAACTGAAAAACACCCAGAACGGCGCCAACGACGGCAACCGGGCGATTGGCGTGCCGACGTTCCAGTTCAACGCTGGCGCGGATTGGGATGTGCCGGGTCTGCAAGGTGTTGCGCTGAATGCGCGGATGCTGCGTACCGGTGGGCAGTATGCGGATGCGGCGAACAACCTGAGCCTGCCGACGTGGAACCGTTTCGATGCGGGTGCGCGGTATGCGTTCAAGGTGTCGGAGAAGGACGTGACGTTGCGTCTGGGCGTGGAGAACCTGGCGAACAAGAAGTACTGGGAATCGGCTCAGGGTGGTTACCTGACGCAGGGTGAACCGCGGGTGGCGAAGTTGTCGGGGACGATTGATTTCTAAGCGTCAGCCCCTCGTAAAAAGGCCCCGCAGCTTCATGGTTGCGGGGCTTTTTTTGTTTCTATGGCGATTGATTTGGCCTCTTCGCGAGCAGGCTCGCTCCCACATTGAAATGCGTTCCCCTGTGGGAGCGAGCCTGCTCGCGAAGGGGCCGGAACTGGCTACCTTTTACAGCTGAGCCATACTTGTTCCACAGCAAACGGAGGTAAGACCCATGCACCGCAGCGACGTATTGATCACCGGCGCTGGCCCCACCGGTCTGGTGCTGGCCCTGTGGCTGAGCAAACTCGGCGTACGCGTGCGCATCATCGACAAGACCTCCGCCCCCGGTACCACTTCACGGGCACTGGCGGTGCAGGCGCGAACACTTGAGTTGTACCGGCAACTGGATCTCTCCGACACCATCGTGCGCAACGGCCATCGGGTCGCGGCGGCGAATTTCTGGGTCAGTGGCAAACCGGTCGCGAAGCTGCCGCTGAACCGTATCGGCGAAGGCCTGACGCCCTATGCGTTCGTCGAAATCTTCCCGCAGGATCAACACGAAAAACTGCTGATCGAACGCCTCGAAGACTACGGCGTCACCGTCGAGCGCAACACCACGCTGGAGAGTTTCACCGAGAATGGCGACGGCCTTACCGCGCATTTGCGCCTGCCCGATGGCGAGCAGGAGATCTGCCAGGCCTGTTATCTGGCCGGCTGCGATGGCGCCCGTTCGGTGGTGCGCAAAGCCCTCGACGCCGGTTTCCCCGGCGGCACCTATCAGCAGATTTTCTACGTCGCGGATGTGCAGGCCAGCGGCCCGGCGATGAATGGCGAGTTGCACATCGATCTCGACGAGGCAGATTTTCTCGCGGTCTTCCCACTGGCCGGCGAAGGCCGCGCGCGGTTGATCGGCACCGTACGTGATGAGCGGGCGCAGCGCGCGGAGACGCTGGAGTTTTCCGACGTCAGCAGCCGCGCCATCGAACACCTGAACGTCCATGTTGAAGACGTCCACTGGTTCTCCACGTATCGCGTGCATCACCGCGTCGCCGAGCACTTTCGCGGTGGTCGGGCGTTTTTGCTCGGCGATGCCGCGCACGTGCACAGCCCGGCTGGCGGGCAAGGCATGAACACCGGCATCGGCGATGCGATCAATCTGGCGTGGAAGCTGGCGGCCGTACTCAGCGGCGCGGCCACGCAGGAGTTGCTCGACACTTACGAAACCGAACGCATCGCCTTCGCCCGCAAACTGGTGTCGACGACCGATAAAGTTTTCAGCTTCGTCACAGCCGAGGGACGTCTCGCCGACCTGCTGCGCACGCGGCTGGCACCATTTGTGATCCCGAAAATGGCCTCATTCGAGGCCAGTCGCGAATTCCTCTTTCGCACGGTTTCACAAGTCACTCTCAACTATCGCGGCATGCCGCTGAGCCAAGGCGTGGCCGGCCATGTGCACGGCGGTGACCGCTTGCCGTGGGCGCATGATGGTGAGGGGGATAATTACGAACCGTTGCGCCAGCCGTGCTGGCAGGTGCACGTGTACGGCGACACCAGCGACGAGATGATCGCCTGGTGCAATCAACATCATCTGCCGCTGCATGTGTTCGACTGGCGCCCGGCGTTTGAAACGGCGGGACTGGGGCGCAACGGCTTTTACCTGCTGCGCCCGGATACCTATGTGGCGATTGCCGATAACAGCGCGGATCCGAAAGTGATTGAGCGCTACTTCCGCGATCACGGCATCCGCCCGTTCTTCAATTGCTCCTGACGCTCACTCAACTCTTGTAGGAGCAAGGCTTGCCCGCGAAGGCGATGTTGACTGACACAACGCCTTCGCGGGCAAGCCTTGCTCCTACAGAGATCGTAGTTAAATTCCGGCCAGGGCCAGGTCCATCGCGAAGTAGGTAAAGATCAGATCCGCACCCGCACGCTTGATCGCGCCCAGGCTTTCGCGCACCACACGATCCTCATCAATCGCACCCGCCTGCGCGCCGAACTTGATCATCGCGTACTCGCCGCTGACCTGATACGCCGACAACGGCAGGTTCGAGGCTTCGCGGATGTCGCGGATGATGTCCAGGTACGCACCGGCCGGTTTGACCATCAGTGCGTCGGCACCTTCCTGCTCATCGAGCAACGACTCACGCAGTGCTTCGCGGCGGTTCATCGGGTTCATCTGATAGCTTTTGCGGTCGCCCTTCAGCGCGCTGCCACCGGCCTCGCGGAACGGGCCGTACAGCGCCGAAGCGAATTTGGTCGAATAGGCCATGATCGGAATCTGGGTGAAACCGGCCGCGTCCAGCGCTTGACGAATCGCCCGCACCTGACCGTCCATCGCTGCCGATGGCGCGATCACATCAGCGCCAGCGCTGGCCGCGGCAACGGCTTGCTTGCCGAGGTTGATCAGGGTCTGGTCGTTGTCGACTTCATGGTTGTGCATCACGCCGCAGTGGCCGTGATCGGTGTATTCGCAGAAGCAAGTGTCGGACATCACGATCATGTCCGGCACAGCGTCTTTGGCGATGCGCGACATGCGCGAAACCAGACCGTCTTCGCGCCAGGTGTCGCTGCCGTTGCCGTCCAGATGATGCGACACACCAAAGGTCATCACCGATTTGATGCCCGCGCGCGCATAGCGCTCGATCTCGCTGGCCAGTTTGCGCTCGGGAATGCGCATCACGCCGGGCATGCTTTTGATCGGCACGAAGTCGTCGATTTCTTCTTCGACGAAGATCGGCAGCACCAGGTCGTTCAGGCTGAATTCGGTTTCCTGGAACAGGCTGCGCAGGCTCGCATTGCGGCGCAGACGGCGGGGACGTGCTTCGGGGAACTGACTGGACATGGGGCCTTTCCTGAAAAAACGGCAGATGAGACGAAAGTCGTAGGGGGCGAAGCTTATGCCTTGTGGGGGGGGAGGTACAAACCTGGATCAATCAAGAGAGCGTTACCGGGTACGCAATAATCCCGGATCCTGTAGGAGCTGCCGAAGGCTGCGATCTTTTGATGTTGATTGTTAACAAGATCAAAAGATCGCAGCCTTCGGCAGCTCCTACAGGGGATAGGGGTGTCAGGAGGGGATGGTCAGGCCGCGGACGACGGCCGGGCGGGCGAGGAATTTCTCCAGCACGCGCGTGACGTTCGGGAAGTTCTCAATGCCCACCAAATCTCCGGCTTCATAAAACCCGATCAAGTTACGCACCCACGGGAACGTGGCGATATCAGCGATGGTGTAGCGCTCGCCCATGATCCAGTCGCGGCCTTCGAGCCGGCCGTTGAGCACGTTAAGCAGACGCTTGCTTTCCTCGACGTAACGATCGCGCGGACGCTTGTCCTCGTAATCCTTGCCGGCGAATTTGTTGAAGAAACCCAGCTGACCGAACATCGGCCCGATACCACCCATCTGGAACATCAGCCACTGAATGGTCTCGTAGCGCAACGCGCCTTCCTGAGCCAACAGCTGGCCACTCTTGTCGGCGAGATAGATCAGGATCGCGCCGGATTCGAACAATGGCAGTGGCTCGCCTTGCGGGCCGTGAGGGTCGAGAATCGCCGGAATCTTGTTGTTCGGGCTCAGCGACAGGAACTCGGGGGACATTTGATCCTGCGTGTCGAAGCCCACGCGGTGCGGCTCGTAAGGCAGGCCGATCTCTTCGAGCATGATCGAGACTTTTACGCCGTTGGGGGTCGGCAGGGAATAGAGCTGAATCCAGTCAGGGTACTGCGCCGGCCATTTCTGGGTAATCGGGAACGCGGACAGATCGGTCATGGGAAGCATCCAGTCACAAATGAAAGCCTGATCATAATGTAGGAGCTGCCGCAGGCTGCGATCTTTTGATCTTGAGCCTTCAAACAGGATCTAAAGATCGCAGCCTGCGGCAGCTTCTGCATGAACCGTAACATTCTGTCGTTAACCTTCCACCTAGCCATTCGTGGTTGCCGTTAGAGTGCTGCGCACTCGAGAAAATCGAACCAAATCGGGTTCAGAGGACTCTGAGCTAAGCCTTTCGCAATGGAAGCGCACTACGACAGGGAACACACCCGGCGCTGGAAGCCCGGTGTAAAGGTTTGTCAGCCTTAACCCGACATGCTGAAGAACCTTTTATTTGATGACGAACCTTATGCGTTTCGCCAAACATTTCAAACATCGCGCGTACATGATCCTGCCGTCGTTGATGGCGGTCAGTGCGCTGTTCCTGTCGCTTGAATCCAGTGAAAGTCGCGCGCAACCGGCGGACGGTACGCAGACCCTGGTGTTCCTGCGCCACGCGGAAAAACCCGAGGGTGGTCTCGGCCAGCTTAATTGCCAGGGCCTGAACCGCGCCATCGATCTGTCGACCCTGCTCCCGGAAAAATTCGGCAAGGCTGATTACGTATTCGCCGCCAATCCGACGCGCAATGTCGAGGAAGGCGAGCTGGATAACTCCTACAGCTACATTCGCCCGCTGATGACCATCAGCCCGGCGGCGATCAAACTCGGTCTGCCGGTGAACATCGAGTTCTCCGCCAATGACACCAGCGATCTGGCCCGCGAACTGACGGCCGACAAGTATCACAACTCGACGATCTACACGGCTTGGTCACACGGTTATTTGCCGGAACTGATCAATAAAGTCGCGGGCAATGCGGTGGGCGGTAAGCAAAGCATCACCGATGACTGGTCGGGCGACGATTTCGATTCGTTGTATGTACTGACGTTGACCTGGCACAACGGCAAGGCCAGTTTGCAGAGCCACAGCTACAAGCAGGGGCTGGATCATGGCAAGGAAACATGTCCGACCTGAGTCATTTGTTGTCTGACCCGGCCCCATCGCGAGCAGGCTCACTCCTACAGTTGAAATGCGTCCCCCCTGTAGGAGTGAGCCTGCTCGCGATGAGGCCAGTCAATTCAACATCAATCCTTCTGACTCACCCGCCCCCGCAAATACTCAATCACCGCCCCGCTCTCCCCGGCAAACTCAATCCGCCCGCCCTTCTTCTCGCGCTGAAACACATACATCGGGTCGTAATACTCGCGCAGCATCCCCTCGATCCAGCCGCGATGCAGATCCACCGACCCGCTACGCCCCTGCTCGATCAGCGCCTCCTCCATCAACACCAGCAAGCGCCGATGCCGCTCGCCACCGAGACGCTTCTGCACATTGTTCAGGCTTTCCAGCAGCCGCTCCGAGAACAAGGTAAAACCCTCCTCCCCGTGCAGCGCCACAAACTCCGCCGACAGATCCACCACGTAATCGCGCAGGATCCGCTCGACGCGATCTTCGAAACTGTCTTCCAGCCAGACCATCGGGTACTGCTGCATACCCTGATACAGCGGCAGCGGCAAAGCACAACTGCCGACCACCCGGCTCTCATCCTCGAGCACGAACTGCTCGATCCCGGCAGCACGCTTCTTGAGGATGTCGATGGCCAGACGGTTTTCAAAATCGATGTTCGATGGCTGCCCGGTGGCGCGTTTGCCGAAACTCGAACCGCGATGATTGGCGTGGCCCTCCAGATCGAGACCATTGCGCAACTGCAGCAACACTTCGGTTTTACCGGTGCCGGTCATGCCGCCCAGCAAGACGAAATCGCACTGCGCGATAGCGTGCTCAGTGGTGTCGATGAGGAAGTTGCGCATCGCCTTGTAACCACCGCCGACGCGCGGATAGTCGATGCCCGCCTCATCACGCAGCCACTGCTGAGTGATCTGCGAACGCAGGCCACCGCGAAAACAATAAATAAATCCTTCAGGATGGGCTCGGGCGAAATCGGCCCAGGCCTGGATGCGCTCGGCCTTCACCGCTCCGGACACCAATTGATGGCCCAACTCGATGGCCGCCTGCTGGCCGTATTGCTTGTAGCAGGTGCCGATCTTCTGCCGTTCGAGGTCGTTCATCAGCGGCAGGTTGATCACGCCGGGAAACGCGCCTTTGTGAAACTCGACCGGCGCGCGGGCATCCATCAGCGGCCGGTCGTTGAGGAAAATATCGTGGTAGTCGGTGCAGTCGCGGAGCATCAAATCACCTCGACTGCGTTCGTCTGTCGCTCAACCAGTTCGCCGATCGGCGCCAGGTTCAGACCCAGTTCGGCGGCGACGGCGAGGAACTCGTCATTGCCTTCAGGCGTCACGGCAATCAGCAGACCGCCGCTGGTTTGCGGATCGCACAGCACGCGTTTGTGCAGCTCCTGCACGCGGCCAACCTTGCTTGAATAGCTGTCGAAATTGCGCAATGTGCCACCGGGTACGCAGCCCTGATCGAGGTAGTACTCGACGCTGTCCAGACGCGGCACTTTATCGTAGGCGATGCGCGCGGTCAGTTGACTGCCGTCAGCCATTTCAACCAGGTGGCCGAGCAGGCCGAAACCGGTGACGTCGGTCATCGCCGTAACGCCGGCGAGTTTGCCGAAGCGGCTGCCGGGTTTGTTCAAGGTGCACATCCAGTCACGGGCCACGCCGACATCAGCAGCGCGCAATTTGCCCTTCTTCTCGGCGGTGGTAAGGATGCCGATGCCCAGCGGTTTGGTCAGGTACAACAGGCAACCGGCGGTGGCGGTGTCGTTGCGCTTCATGTGGCGTTTTTCCACCAGACCGGTGACGGCGAGGCCGAAGATCGGCTCTGGCGCATCGATCGAATGCCCGCCCGCCAACGGAATCCCCGCCGCGTCGCACACCGAGCGGCCGCCACGAATCACTTCGCGCGCCACTTCCGGCGCCAGCACATTGACCGGCCAGCCGAGGATCGCAATCGCCATCAACGGATCGCCGCCCATCGCGTAGATGTCGCTGATCGCGTTGGTCGCGGCAATGCGGCCGAAATCGAACGGGTCGTCGACGATCGGCATGAAAAAGTCGGTGGTCGAGACCACACCGCGCTCGGCATCGATCTCGTACACCGCCGCGTCATCGCGCGAGGCATTGCCGACCCACAGTTTCGGATCAAGGTTCTGCGTACCGCTGCCGGCGAGAATCACCTCCAGCACCTGCGGGGAAATCTTGCAGCCGCAACCGGCACCGTGGCTGTATTGGGTCAGACGAATCGGCTCGCTCATGTGGGAATCTCTGGCAGTGAATGGGGCGGATTCTAGCAGAGCGCGGGGCCGTGGATTTTTGCGGTGTCTGTGAGGGCCCCTGTGGCGAGGGGATTTATCCCCGCTGGCCTGCGCAGCAGGCCCAAATCCAGACACCAAATTTTTCTGACACACCGAGTTGAATGGTTTTGGGGCTGCTTCGCAACCCAACGGGGATAAATCCCCTCGCCACAGGGGTACGACCTGACCCTTGTAGCAGACCAATAAAAACCGCCCTTGCGGGCGGTTAAACAGGTGCTTCAACCCTAATCAGAAACCCAGACTGAAGCTCACCGTCATCGCATGATCATTGTTGTCATTCGACAATTGCCCCGAATAACCAGTGCCCAGTTTGCCGGTCGGGCTGATCTGGAAGTCGACGCCATGGGTGCTGAACGAGGCGCTGCCATCGATGAAGGTCAGCTCGGCATCAGGCTTGATATCGCTCAAGGCCGGCGCGTTCATGCGCGACGCTTACCGGTTGGTGCCGTGCGCTGTACCTCAGCAAAAATCTCGGTAATCGGTCGATGCGGCTGGCGCTTTTGCATCTGGCGTACCAACTCACTCAAGTGCAACAACTCTGCACTCGGTTTGGCCCACTGCTCTTCTGGTATTGGCTCCGACCATTCGCGCATGACATCGGGCAGCGTTTGCTTGCCGATCCTTTCAAGGCGGCGCACTTCCCATTCGACGAGGTGGTTGGGAATCGTCCACAACGTCATGAAGTGATACAGGTACCAGAAGAACCCGGACAGCCGCGTGCGTGAACCGTCGCGAATCTGCTGATGCATGCGGGCGCGGGCGTTGCGAAAAGTGTGCAGACCTTCGTGAGGCGGGTCGTCTGGGCCTTGCAGGTCTTGCAAGTCTTGAATCGATTTGAGGTCGTTAACCTCGTATTCCATGTAGCCGCGGATCGCTTCCCAGTGGCTGATCGCGAGGGGCAGGCCGGCGCATTGGAATTCGAGGCTGGTAAGGGTTTCGCCTTGGTAGAAACCGATACCCATGCCGTATTGGCGGTGGATGCCGTATTGGGTTGCGCCTTGGGCTTCGATGATCCAGGCGGAAAGAGATTCCCATGGGACGAAGACCGGTTCGGTTTCGCCTGCAGGCATGAAGCAGACTTCGCGGCGTTGGCGGTTGAAGCGAGTTGGGATGATTGAGGCGCGTTTTTTGTGGACGTGGTGCCAGACACCTAGACCAATAACGAGCATGAGACATCCTACAAACAATGAAACCCCCTTGCCTTCATTAAAAAGCCCTTTGATGGCATGAGAAACATCATCCCAACCACCCCCGAACAGAAAGAACATGAAGCCACCGATTATTGGCAACAAAAACGCCGTCGAGAAGGCGACGCTGAATGGTCCGCCCAACGTCATTTGCCACATAAAAATCTGGGGAGATCCCAAGCCAAAGTCCATGAACACGTCATTCAGCTCGCCAATATGTGGTCCATAAGCCGGCATTGGAGTTGGCAAGGGTAGCGGAGCGAGATACGTGATTTTTCCGCTCGGAAACGGTTCGATGTCTCCGGCTTTTCGTGGCTGTTCGAGATGCGGCGTACCTTTTGGTTCATCGTGATTACTCCGCATGGTCGGCCTGCTCCAGGAATTGAGCTTCAACCAGTAACATGGGCGGGTTCCCCTTGACCAGTTGAGGCGCGACAACAGCGAAATGTCCTTCACCCTTTGGGTTTAGATGTATGACGCGAGTCCGTGATGCCCATTCACCTTCGTCACCCATTTGTTGAATGCAAACAGCCAGTTCCAACGTTTCCTTCGCGGGAATGAATTCAGAATCAGGATCCACTGGATACTGAAGACAAAGCACCAGTCTTTCAGGCGTGGAATCTACGATGCGTAAGCTACTGACGACCTCTTCACTGATCACGTCCTTTCGTTCTCTTGGGGTTCCTCGACTGTGCAGGGGAATGGAAATACGGTGCGCGCCGATGCCTAATCGATATTTCGATTTGCCCCCAAGAGGAGGTAGGAGATCACTCAAAGTCAGACTTGGCAGCACCAGATGGATATCGCTGGATTTGGCTTTGAACAGCAAGTTTTTCAGCCAGGAGTCGTACGGATTTAGGCCAAGTTGCGCATAAGGCGCGTGGATCAGAAAGGCCAGATAGCTTTGATAGTCCTCTAGGGAGTGGTTGCCGCGCATCTCCGTGTCCCGGCTCCAAGGCGTGATTTTCAGCCACTTGTCGTGGGCGCTAAGGTTGTAGCGGTTGAACAGCCAGGTGCCACTGAGTTCCAGCACTGTGAACAAGGCCCCCGCCAGATTGAAGCGAAAAAATACGATAGAAAGACGTGTGCCGGCTGCGGCCCATGCAGCTGTTCGTGCAGCACTATTTGGTGCGGAAAATACGGTGTAGCCCGCGCGTAAGGTGTTGCTTAAGCCGTAAGCATTAGCGGCCGTCATTCCACCAGCACCTAGTGTCGCCAATGCGGCTGCAGCTTGAGCCGAGTGATTACCGCTGCGGATCGCCTGTTGAAAATTTTGATATTGGTTTCTAAGGCTAATCGCTGAAGAAACCAATCCGAAGCCATAGGTGAACATACCCAACCCAATATGCAACTTCCCCATCTGCACATGTACGTGTTGCAAAGCATGAGGTTGAAGCGCAGCAACAAGCGCCGAGCTCCTAGCTTTCAATGCTGTATCAGCGAGACTCTGAGCCGCTGTAAACCCCGCAGCCCCAGCGCTCGCCAATGCACCGTAAAGTGGAGCCCACACCCGCTTGTTTTTGGCCTGTTTGGTCAGTTCTTTAATAGCCCCCACCAAATTCACCACCTGCACCAAAACCACCACCAACCCCATCCCCTCCGTCTTCACCAAACTCCCCGCCGACACCCCACTCACTCCCATCCGAATATTCCCCAACAGACTCCTCAACTCCCCCTGCTGCGCCGGCGGAAACAGCACCGTCACTCCCGCTCGCGCAGGCGTGGCGCCGTACAGTCGGGCCGAGTTATCCGGCACTTCGGCAATCGGGCTCAATGCCGTCGCCAATCGTCCTTCGATCTGCGTCAACTGCGCCCGTACCCGCACGATCTCTTCCTGCAATTGCACCGCCCTCGGCGTTTTATGGCCTTGGTGATTCTTGTTGTGGGTGATCTGGTTGCGTTCGCGGTTGAGGGTTTTCAGGTAGTCGCGCTCACGCAGCAATTCCTTGATTGCGGTTTGCAGCGCGGTTTGCTCTGCGGGGCTGGCGACGGTGAAGGTCACGCCGCTGGTTTTTGCCGCGTCGAAGAGGCGCAGGCGCAGTGCTTTGGGCAGGCGCTGGAAGAGTTCATCGAGGTCGGGGATTTTCTCGCTCGACAGGTCGAAGCCTTCCAGCACACGGTTCAGGCCCAGGTTCAGTGCCGGGCTGTAGGTGTCCTGTACGGCAGCCGCGACGGTGCGGGTGTGCTCGGGCATATCGTCGAGGGCCGGCAGTTGCGGTTGTTCGATCTTTTTCAGTTTGGCCAGCCAGTCCGGCAGGTTGTTGAACGTGGCCATGAGCGCATTGAACAGCGTTGAGTACTGCCCGCTCTGCTCCGCTTGCAGGCGCAGCGGCAAGGTGTAGAAGACGGGTCGGGTCAGTTCCGGGTGTTCCTCCAGATAGCTGAGCATTTGTTCGCTTGCTTCGTCGCTGCGGCAGAGATCCTTGAGGCAGGCGTATTCGGCGCTGAGGGCTTGATGGAGTTGGGCCGCGAGTTGCGCGTCGTAGTACCAGGCTGCGCGGTGAAAGCGGCCGGCGACCAACAGTTGCGTGCGGTCGGCGGTGATACGCTCGAGCAAGCGGTTCCAGCGGCCGAGGTCGTCGCGCAGCAGGTTCAGTCTTTCGTCCATCGCCGGACGGTCGATCAGGTCGTTGACCCCGCGTTTGCCGCTGAGTATCGGGCCGTCGAGTACATCGCGCATGCGACGATCCTGATCCTTGCCGAGCTTGATCAGGGTCGCCAGATGCTGCTCCACAAAGTCCTCAGGAGCGACCGCTTCAAAGTACTGGCGCGTGTAAAAACGCCGATCCACTTCGGCCGTGGGCGCAGAGCGGTTTGCCTGCATTTCGTCGTCCGGCCCCTTGGCACGCAGCTTCTGCAGGTCTGGCGGCGCCGGTGCATCGGGTTGGACATCCCCGCCCTTGTTCAAGTAATCGAGCAACGCCTTGCGCGTGTTCTCCCGATCCGGTTCAGGCAACTGCTCAATATCGGCAAACAGGGCCTTGGCCTGCGGCTGCTCACTAGCCTTGGCCAATGCGTCGAAATCGGTAGTGCTCAGTTGGCTCAGTGATTCGATGTAACTGGCCAGCAGATAATCACGTTCGTTGTCGGCCGTGTTGCTCCACGCTTCGACCCAGCCGACCACGGTGTCCTGATACTCGGCCAGATCGCGCATCACGCCCAAATCATCATTGACCAGCAGAAAAAGCGTGTCGTCCTGATAAGGACCGCGCACCCGACCGAGAAACTCGCCGATATGCGCCTCGCGAAAACGCCGGGGCTGTTCCCACAGATAAGGTTCACGTTCGTGCTCGGGGGCGTCGCTGACCTGCACAGTTGGCAACCGGCTCGCGCCCTCCTCTGCGACAGCCCCGGCAACGGTAGCCACCTCTGCCAGCCACTGTCTGGTCTGCGCCACGGTCAGCAAATGTTCGCCACCGACCAGACAATTCACGGCGGCCAGATCGACCGCTTGCATGAAATGCTCACGGTCTTCGCGACTGTCGAGCACCTGAGCGCATTTGCCCGCTGTCCACTGCACCTCGGCGAAGGTCACGTGCAGCGTGCTTTTGCGGGAGAAGATCAGCGCCGGACGCTCTTCGATGGCCCCGCGCTGATCCTCGCTGACCGTCTTGCCCTGGTGCAACAATGCAGTGACGATGCCGTCGAGCACCTGATACTCGTAAAGCTCGCCACTGAGGTTGTCGATGATGTACAGCCAGCCATCGCGCAGCCGACGGATGCCCAGTGCGCGCGCGGTCAAGGTGTACGACAATTTCAGTTCGCTGCTCGGATCGAACGCTCTTTCCACCAGGCCGTAGCTCAGCGGCAGCAGTTGCACATGGGTTTGTTGCAGCGAGCAAGCCGCGGGCGCAACGATGGGAGCTTTCGAGGCGGCGGCAGCGTCGAGGATAGCGGGATGGGTCATGGTCGTTCCCTCTGACTGGCCGAACGCTGCGCCAGATCAACGGCCAGCGTGATGCGCTCGCCCGGTGATTGCAGAGAGGGCGTGTGGAGCAAGTGGTGAATTTGCGGGTGTTGGGCGATATCGCGGCTGCCGAGCAACGCCAGCAGGTTGGCGTAATTGAACAATTCGGATCGGCTGCTCAGGCCAAGCGCGCTGGCCTGGGCTTCCATTTGCTGCAGCGTTGGCCAGCGCTGGCGCAGGGTTTGCCCGACATGAAAGGCGCAAAAGTGCTTCAACAGGTGCGCATCCAGATCCAGCAACGCTCGGCGCCCATCAACCTGATCCAGCGCCGCGTTCTGTTCAGGGCTCAGGCAATAAGGGACAGGAAGCACCGGGCACTCAGCCCGCCGAGGCCGATGAATGTGCCAGACCTCGTTGACGCAGTCCGCGGTCAACACACAGGTCAAAGGTCCAAACAAACACTTATCGGCGTTGGCAAACAGCGCATGGACAACTGCCGCATCGGCCAGCCGCAACAACGCTGATTGCCCGGCCGGCAATTCGACTGTCAGCAGTTTGCACAGGTGCTCGACGACACTGTGCATCGGCGCGGCGCTGAACAGCAGCACGCCCCACTCCTGCTCCGCGTGTTGCAAGAAGAACTGTGCCAATGGTTCGTCCGCCCGCTGGATGGCCACGAGCAGAGGTGAAATATCGCGCAGCGCCGCGAAAGGTGGCTGGTCATAAAGGGCGAATGTGCTGACCGCAGGGCTAATCTGCTTTAACCGCGAAGGCAGATCACTGATCGTCGCCCCGTCCAGCAGCAAAAAGGCCTGCTGTTCGGCCCATGGCAAGTCGTCAGGCAAAGAAGTCAAACGGCTCATGCGCGGGCCGCCTCGCAAATCAGGCAACGCGAGGCGCGCGTGGACACCAAGGCATGGCGCTGCTGAACCGGATCAAACGCCACCTTCAGCAATGGCAACGCTCCAGGCACCAACGGTTCCGCCGCCATTCCCAAGGCAGGAGCGCCGCCCTGAACAATCGCCACGCTGCTGTAAATGCCTTCCGGGCCGAGCGTCAACCAATGCCCCCCGGCCTTGATCGTCACATGGGTGCCGCCATCGATAACCACCTGCTGCCCGGCGCCAAGATGGATTTGCTGGCCGGCACTGAGCCGCTGACTGGCGACCCGAATATGCCGGTCGCCTTGCACCCACAGGTGATCGTCCTGTTTCAGTTCGGTCAGGCGATTGCCGTGGGTCAGATGGTGCTCATCGCTGTGCAGTTCATGACTGGCAATGCCGCCAACGACGACGGTGCGCTGATGGTCGACCTGAATCCGTTGGTCATTGAGCACAAGCTGAACAAAATCACGCTGTGCGCGGATGGCGATCTCTTCGGCGCCTTGTTTGTCCTCGATGCGCAACTCGTTGTAACCGCCACCACCGGGGGTGCTCTGGCTGCGCCAAATACTACGGGTCTGCTCTGCTGGCAGATCCAGCGGCACCGGCGTCACCGCATTGGGCAAGCATCCCAACACGAACGGCTTGTCCGGATCGCCCTCAGTGAATCCGACCAGCACTTCCATGCCAACGCGCGGAATCTGCACGCTGCCGTATTGGTCCTGAGCCCAGCCAGTGGCGACACGTAGCCAACAGCTGGATTGCTCATTGAGTTGGCCTTCGCGATCCCACAGCAGTTGGACTTTCACTCGGCCGTAGGCATCGCAGTAAATCTCTTCGCCGGGCGGACCGGTCACTACCGCATGCTGATTACCGTTGATTCGGGGTTTTCGGTGTTCGAGCGCGGGACGAAAACTGACGTCCCAAGGCGTCGCGACGAAGTGGTTGCGATAGCCCTGACTGAAGCCGTCGTCAGCGCCCGGGTCAGACGCCGACTCTTCCAGCACTTGCGGCTGTCGGCCAATGTGTTCGATACGCGTCAGCAGCCACAAGCCATTGCAGTCGGCGCGAGGGTGTTCGCTCATGTCGACGAAGCTGCCACTGCACATCAAGCTTTGATCGCTGCGCCCATGTCCCTGTCGATAATCGGCGCGATGCCGCTCAAGCGCGCGCTGACTTAAATGTTTACCCTGATCACGATGGGTGAATTGCCCAGGAAAGCTGTAATCCTCAAGCGCTGGAAGGCGCGTCTCTTTGGCTTCGGCTTCCAGTTGCACCATGGGCTTCTGGAAGTGGTAATCACGGCGACTGACTTGCGTGGTGCGGGTTTCCAGTCGGACATTGAAGCGGTCTATGACTGCGGCCTCGGCAACCATGCCGCTGCCTTGTGTATAAGGCGTCGGTGCTGCCGGACAGGGGAACGCGCTCTGATCGTCGCCGAACACCAGTAAATGCCCATCGCGACTGTGCTGAAAATGGAAGTGCAGTCCCTCCTCCTCACACAAACGCTGGATGAAGAACAAGTCTGTCTCGTCGAACTGCACGCAATACAGGCGGGGCTGGTAATCGCCGCTGAGCCCAAAGCGCCAGGCATCCGGCTGCATGCCGTGGTCACTCAATACCTGGGCGATGATTTGCGGCACGCTCTGGTGCTGAAAAATCCGTTGATTGTGACGATGAGCGAGATAGGCCAGATGCGGCACCAGAACGATCTGGTAGCGGGTCAGACGTGTGCCGGAGTCACCTTGGGCAACTCGATAAATCTGGCCATGAATACCGGAGCCGTCCGGACAGAACGACAGAAAGGCCGGACGATGCAAAAGGGATTCGAGATCGAGATCGCGGCGTTCGCTGACCAGCTCGAGTGCAACTTCGAAGGTTTTATTGAGCGCCTCACTGGCTCGAAATTCGAATACCTGGAAGTCGTGCGAAAAACCTTCGATTTCGAGCTTGAAAACAACAGGTTCACTGACGCCAGACATACACATGTCCCTATGCCTTTTTTGGGCTCGGGACTTTGCGTGGATTTGAGAATAGGCGCAGTCAGGCGAATCGGTTAATCGTGTAGGACATATCCGAGACGCTCAAGATCAAAAGATCACAGCCTGCGGCAGTTCCTACATTGTGATTTGTGTAGGAGCTGCCGAAGGCTGCGATCTTTTGATCTTGAAAAAAAACCGCCCTTGCGGGCGATTAAACAGGTGCTTCAACCCTAATCAGAAACCCAGACTAAAGCTCACCGTCATCGCATGGTCATTGTTGTCATTCGACAGTTGCCCCGAATAACCAATGCCCAGTTTGCCGGTCGGGCTGATCTGGAAGTCGACGCCCGCTTCGACGATCGCGCTGTCCTTGGCGATCGGCACGCCTTGGGTGCTGAACGAGGCGCCGCCGTCGATGAAGGTCAGGTCAGCGTCGGGTTTGGTGTCGCCGAAGGCATGGCGCCAGCCGATGGCCGCGCGCGGGGTGAATTGCCCGCCGTTGGCCAGGGTGATGACTTTGCCGGCGCGCAGGCCGAGGGTGGAGAAGGTGATGTCCTGATCGGCTTCCGCCTTCAGACGCCCTACCCCGCCTTTTTCCTTGGCCTTGTCGCTGTCGTAGTTGACGTACGCCAGACCGGCGAACGGCTCCAGCGCGATGCCGGCCGCTTCGACGGTGTAACCGACTTCACCGAACACCTGCGCAGTGCGTGCGTCGTAATTGGCTTCCAGACGATCGTTGTAGCTGCCGACGCTGACGTCGCGTTTGGTCTCGATGTCGTGCCAGCTGTACGCCGCGCCGAGGCGCACCGCCAGTGCATCGAACTGCGAGTTGAGGTACGCCGCCAGGTGGTAGCTTTCGACGGTGGCATCCGAGCGACGATCATGGGCATCGAGGTCGCTGCGGGTGTAACCGGCCGCCATGCCCACGCGCCACGAATCGTCGAGTTGCTTGTCGGTGCCGAGCATGAAGCCGCTGAGGTTGCGATCGAGGCTGGCGCTGTTGCTGTCGCCATCCGATTCACCCCAGGCGCCGAGTGCGCGCGCCCAGCCGACCATTTCGCCGTGGCAACCGTTGCTGCTCAGTTGGTTGTCACTTGGCGCCAGCGCGCGGCGTGGATCATCCGCAGCGCTGCACGACGGTTGGCGCATGCGATCGTTGACCGCCTCGCGCACGTAACGTGAATCCTCAAGCATCGCGCTGGCGGTGCTGGCATGAATCTCCCCGGACAGACTGTCGAAGGCATTGCGCGCACCGGCCACGCTGAGGTTGATGATCTGGTTCTGCAACTCCGCACCTGCCGGGCCATTGTTGTCCAGCGCGGTGGCGGTACGACTCTGGTTGCCGGTGGCGGCGACATCGGCAAACGAGTTGCCGTTGCGGCTGACCGCCAGGTTCACCGCATTGGCGTCATACACCAGCGCGGTGCTGAGGAAGGCGTATTGCGGCAGATCCGCTGCGCTGAAGGTGCCAGTGACACCACCGCCCGCCGTGATCAGCATGTAAGTGGTGGCGCCCGTGAACGGCGCCAGTGCTGTCACTTGCAGACCACCGTCCAGTGCCGCCGTGCCGCCGACAGCCAACGGCGTGGCGGTTGGCGAGTTGACCGTCAGGGCCAGCACACCATCAGCGGCGTTGGTCAGGTTGCCGGCGACGCTCAGATTGCCCGCCTCGCCGCCCGACGCCACCACACCGTGGTTGACGACCGAGCCGACGCTGCCGTTGCCGCTCAGACCTGCACCGTTGGCCACGGTCACCTGGCCACCGAGCGAAGCCGTCGCAGCGCGGCTGCCCACTTGCAGCACACCTTGATCCACCGACACCGTGCCGCTGAATGGTTGATTACCGGTCAACAACAGCGTGCCGTCGCCCCGTTTGGCGATCGATCCGCTACCACTGAGCGTCCCATTGAAACGACCGTCAACATTCTGTTGGAACACCAGGGCAGCGTTGTCGAGGATGTTGCCTTGCAGGCTGGTGGTGTTACCGATCAGCGTACCGCCGCTGATGGTGGTGCCACCGCTGTAAGTATTCGCGCCACTGAGAATCAACGTGCCGGAATCCAGTTTCTCGATACCCCCGGTGCCCACCAGCGGCACGGCGATTTCGGTACTGGCCCCGGCATTGACCCGCACCGGTGCGAGGCTGCCGTCGGCACCGTTGACCGGGGTCAGCGTGCCGCCCGCACCCGGTGTCAGGTTGTAGCCGTTGGCAAGGAACTGAATGCCGGTGAATTGCTGATTGCCGACCACGGTGACCGTGCCACCCGTGCCGCCAAACACCGCGAATTGACCGGTCGAACCTTGCGCCTGAGTACCGGTCGGGTCAGTCCAGTTGGTGTCCGGGCCCCACACGCCGCTACCGCCATCGATGGTGCCGTCCGGATTGGTTTTGCCGCCGTTCCAGAACTGCACTTCACCCGGGGCGTTTTGCACCAGCAGGTTGATCTGGTTGGCAATCGCGGTTTGCAGCGTCAGGTTGTCGACCGGCACCGGCAGGCTGCCATAGACCAGACCGTTGTCGGTCAGGCTGCCGCCGTAGCTGAACAGTTGATAGACGCCAGTGCCGAAGCCGCCGGCGTTGCTGATGTTCAGCGTACCGTCGAGGGTCAGATTGCCGGCGACGTTGACCACGGTGGTGGAACTCGCCGCCGAACCCAGGCTGAAGTCCAGGTTAGTGCCCGAGGACAAGCTCAGCGCACCAACCGACAATGGCGCCGCTGCGCCGCCACCAAGCAATGTCGCGCCGTCGGCCAGTTGCACGTTGCCAGCGAGCGTGCCGCTGCCGCCAACACTGGCACCGCTGGCCACCGCGACGTTGGCGCTGTTGAGCACGCCGTTGACGCTCAGGTTGCCCGCCTGCACCGAGGTGTTGCCGGTGAAGCCGTTGTTGCCGGTCAGCAGCAATTGGCCGGTGCCGGTTTTGTTCAGCGTGCCGGTGCCGGTGAGGTTGCCGGTGTAGCTGCCATCGGCGTTTTGCTCGAAGGTCAGCGTCGCGTTGTTGACGATCGCGCCTTGCAGGCTGCTGGTGTCGCCGAAGGTGTTGCCGCCATTCAACGTGGTGCCACCGCTGTAAGTGTTGGCGCCGCTGAGCGTCAGATCAGCCGTGCCGTTTTTCAGCAGACTGCCGGTGCCGGTGATCGCGCCGAGCAGTGTGGTGTCCTGGTTACCGGCCAGGGTCAGTTGCGCACCGAGGTTGATCGCGTTGGCCAGTTGCAGCGCCGAGGTGCTGTCGAGAGTGCCGTTGCCGGTCACACTCAAGGCACCGCTGCTGATGGCGCTGTTATTGCCCAGCACCAGCGAACCGTCGGCGAGTTGCGTGCCACCGCTGTAAGTGTTGTTGCCGTTGAGGGTCAGGCTCGAAGTGCCAGACTTGATCAGACTGCCGCTGCCGCTGACATCACCGTCGAGGGTCAAGGCGTTGCTGCCGGCGATATTCAAGCCACCGTTGAGCAGCACATCGTTGGCGAGGCTGATGTCCGCGTTGCTGTCCAGCGCGGTGCCGTCGGCGGCGGTCAAGACGCCCGTGCCGAGCGCTGCGTCGTTGCCCACGACAATCTTGCCGCCGTTAAGCGCCGTGCCGCCGGTGTAACCGTTGGCCGCGTTGAGCACCAGCGTACCGGTGTCGTATTTACCCAGCGTGCCGGCGCCGTTGAGCGCTACGCCGATGGTCGCGGTGGCGTTCGGGTCAACACGCACAGTGGCGTTGCCCAAGGAGCCGTTGACCAGATTCAGCGAACCAGCCGTGCCGTTTTGCAGGCTGTAGCCGTCGGTGACAAATTGCAGCCCGGTGACGGTTTGCGCGCCGTTGACCGTAACTGTGCCCGCCGCGCCCTGGAATACTGCGAAGTTGCTGGTCCAGGCCTGATTGGTCGTGCCGTTGACGTCCGTCCAGTTAGTGGTGCCTGTGCCCCAAGTACCGTTGCCTCCTTCGACCGAACCGTTGGCAATCAATTGATTGCCGTCCCAGAACTGCACGGTGACGCCCGGCGCGGTCACCAGCAGATTGATCTGATTGGCCAGAGCAGTTTGCAGGGTCAAATCGCCGGGGGTGACGCTGCCCGGCACGGTGCCGATCAACATGCCGTTATCGGTCAGGCCGCCGGTGTAGTTGATCAGGCGATACACGCCGCTGCCGAAACCACCGATGTCGCTGACGTTGAGGGTGCCGTCGAGGGTCAGGTTGCCGCCGACATTGACCAGCGCATTGCCGCCGCCGGAGACCGGTGTACCGAGGCCGACGTCGAAGTTGGAGTTGCCGTTGAGCACCAGTGAACTCACGTTCAGCGTACTGCCGGTGACGCCCGCCAGATGACCGCCATCGGCCACCGTCAAGGCTCCGGTCAAGGTGCCGCTGCCGCCGAGGGTGCCGCCGTTGTTGACCAGCACATTGCCGCTGGCCAGCGAACCGTTGACCTGCAAGGTGCCGGCGTTGACGCTGGTGTCGCCGGTCAGGTCGCTGATGCCGCTGAGGGTCAGCGTGCCGGTGCCGAGCTTGGTCAGGCCGCCGTCGCCGCTGAGGATGCCGGCGAAGGTGCTGCTGATATTGTTGCCGCCAAGGCTCAATGTGTTGCCCGTGCCGATCAACGCAGTGCCGCTGCCGGTGAGGCTGGCAAGGCTGCCCGAAGCACCGAGATTCAGCGCCGCGCCACCCGCGAGATTGACCGTGGCGTTGTTGCCCAGCGCCGCACCACTCAGCGTGGTCAGGCTGCCGGATGCCACATCGAAGGTGCCGCTGAAGGTGTTGTTGCCGCTCAAAGTCACGTCGGCCAGACCGTTTTTGGTCAGCGTGCCGGCGCCGGCAATCACGCCGCCGAGGGTCAGGTTGTTGTTACCGGCCAGCGCCAGATTCGCGTTGACGTTGAGGTTGTTGGCCAGCACCAGCGGCGCCGAGTTGTCGAGGGTCGAAGCACCGGCCACGGTCAGCACGCCGCTGCCCAGAGATCCGCCGGTACCAAGGGTCAGCGTACCGGCGTTCAGCGTGGTGCCGCCGGTGAAGGTGTTGATGCCGTTGAGAGTCAGGTTCGACGCGCCGTCCTTGATCAGTCCGCCCGCGCCGCTGACTACACCCGCCAGCGTCAGGTTGTTGCTGCCGGTGTTGCTCAGATTGGCGTTGAGCACGACGTTATTGCCCAGGCTCAGCGCGCTGTTGCTGTCCAGCGCCGAGGCACCGGCGACGGTGAGGTTGCCCAGACCCAGCGCCGAGTTGCTGCCGGCGGTCAGGGTGCCGGCATTGAGAGTGGTGCCGCCGAGGAAGTTGTTGTTGCCGCTGAGGGTCAGGTTCGACGCGCCATTTTTACTCAGGCTGCCCGCGCCGTTGACCGTGCCGGCCAGCGTCAGATCCGCCGTGCCGACGATGCCGAGATTGCCGGCCAGGTTGACCGCGTTGTTCAGCGACACTGCGGTGCTCGCATCCAGCGTGGTACCGCCCGCCGCATTCAAAGTGCCGGAACCGAGCGCCGAGTTCGACGCCAGAATCAGCCCGCCAGCGTTCAGCGCTACCGGCCCGAGGAAGGCGTTATTGCCGCCAAGGGTCAGGTTCGCCGCGCCGGTTTTGATCAGACCGCCAGTACCGCCAATCACGCCATTGAGGGTCAACGCATTGCTGCCAACCACGGTGAGGTTGCCATTCAGTGTCGCAGCGTTGGCCAGCGTCACGGCTGCGTTGCTGTCCAGTTGCGTGCCGGCATTCGCCGTCAATGTACCGGTGCCCAGCGCGGTGTTGCTGCCGACGATAATTTTGCCGCCGTCCAGTTGAGTGCCGCCGGTATAAGTGTTGGCACCGCCCAGAACCAGCGTGCCGCTGTCGAGTTTATTGAGGATGCCGCTGCCGTCGATATTGGCATTGATGGTCGCGGTCACACCCGGATCAACGCGCAACGAAGTGGTGCCTCCGGTGCCGTTGACTGCGGTCAGTTGCCCCGCCGCACCGTTGACCACGTTGTAGCCATCGGTGAGGAATTGCATGCCGGTGAACGCTTGCGTGCCGTTGACCGTCACGGTGCCGGCGGTGCCCTGGAACACCGCGAAGTCGCCGGCCCACGGCTGGTTGACCAAGCCATTGGCGTCGGTCCAGTTGGTGCCGACCGCATTCCACGTGCCGCTGCCACCGTCGACCACACCGTTGGCGATGGTCTGACTGCCGTCCCAGTAGCGGATATTGGAATTCGGCGCCGACACCTGAATATTGATCTGATTGGGTACGCCGGTCTGCACCAGCAGATCGCCGAGGCCGTAACCGACCGGCACGCTGGCGACATCCAGACCGAGATTGGTCAGGGCGCCGGTGTAGTTGAACAGGCGATAAACGCCGACGCCGAAACCACCCGCGTCATTGACGTTGAGATTGCCGTCGAGGGTGAGGTTGCCGCCGACGTTCATCAGCGACGTGGTCGACGGTGTGCCTAGCGCCACATCGACATTGCTGCCAGCCGCGAGGGTCAGCGCCCCGGCGGATAGTTGGTTGCCCGACGACAACGCCAGATGGCCGCCGCTATTGACGTTAACGCTACCAAGCGCCGAACCGGTACCGGTGAGGGTACCGCCGGTGTTGACGTTGACCTGTGCACTGCCCAGCGAACCACTGAGATCGACGATGCCGCCGTTGATCGCGGTGTTGCCGGTAATCCCATTGATACCGGTGAGGTTCAGGGTGCCGGTGCCGACTTTGACCAGACCGCCGCTGCCGCTGAGGTCACCGTCGAACGTGCTGGTGACGTTGCCGGCGCCGACGGTCAGGGTGTTACTGCCGGTCAGTTGCACACTGCCGCTGCCGGTCAGCGCGCCGAGGCTGGCATCGCTGCCCAGATTCAGCCCGGCGCCGGCGCTGATGTTGACCCCGGAAGTGTTGCCCAGCGCATTGGTATTGAGCGTGGTGACGCTGCCGGAGACGATATTCAGCGCACCAGTAAAGGTATTGCTTCCAGCGAGGGTCAGATCCGACAGACCGTTTTTGGTCAGGCTGCCAGCGCCGTCGATGATGCCGTTCAAACTCAAATCGTTGTTGCCGGCGACGGTCAGTCCGGCATTCAGGGTAATGGCATTGCCGATGCCGAACGAAGCGCTGTTATCCAGCGTTGCCGCGCCGCCGACAATCAACGCGCCACTGCCCAGACCGTTGGCATTGCCCAGGGTCAGCGTGCCGCCATTCAGTGTGGTGCCGCCGCTGAAGGTGTTGTTGCCGTTGACGGTCAAATTGGCAGTGCCGTTTTTGATCAATTGGCCGGTACCGCTGGTGACGCCGCCGAGGGTCAGGTTCTGCGTGCCGCCAACCGTCAGCGCAGCATTCAAAGCAACCGCGTTGTTGAGGCTGACCAGCGGCGAGTTGCTGTCCAGCGTTGCCGCGCCAGCGACAGTCAATGCTCCGGAGCCGAGCGCCGAGCTGTTGCCGACGGTCAGGGTGCCGGCATTCAGCGTGGTGCCGCCGAGGTAGTTGTTGGCGGCGTTGAGAATCAGATTGGCCGCACCGTCTTTCACCAGACTGCCGGCGCCGCTGACCAGGCCGGTCAGCGTCATATTCGCCGTGCCGCCGATGTTCAAGGCACCGGCGAGCGCCACGGCGTTGTTGAGGCTGACGGCGGTGTTGGCGTCCAGCGAAGTGTTGGCCGCCGCGTTTAATGTGCCGGAGCCCAGCGCGGTGTTACTGCCGACGGTCAGTTTGCCGGTGTTCAGCGCCGTGTTGCCAAAATAAGTGTTGGCGCCGTTGAGGGTCAGGTCGGCAGCGCCGTTCTTGGTCAATCCACCGATACCGGCGACGACACCGCCAAGAGTCAGCGCATTAGTGCCGCCTACAGTCAAAGTGCCGGAGAGGTTGACGTTGTTGGCAAGCGTCGCGGCGGTGCTTGCATCAAGGGTGGTGCCGTTCGAGGCGTTGAGTGTGCCCGTGCCGAGTGCGGTGCTGGAGCCGACGATCAGCGAGCCGGCGTTCAGTGCCGTGGTGCCGGTGTAGGTGTTGCTGCCGTTGAGGGTCAGGCTCGAAGCGCCGGTTTTGATCAGACCGTTGCTGCCACTGATCACCCCGCCGAGGGTCAGCGCATTAGCGCCACCAGCGGTGAGGTTGGCGTTGAGAATCACGTTGTTGTTCAGGGTCGCGGCCGAGCTGCTGTTGAGCGTGCCCGCACCTTCCACCGACAAGGCGCCCGTGCCCAGTGCTGCACCGTTGCCGACGGTGAGGCTGCCAGCATTCAGCGTGGTGCCGCCGCTGTAGGTGTTGCTGCCGTTAAGCGTGAGATTCGCGGCGCCGTTTTTCACCAGTTGGCTGGCGCCGCTGATCACGCCGCCGAGGGTCAACGCGTTGCTGCCACCGATCCCCAGGCTGTTGTTGAGAGTGATCGCATTGTTCAGCGTTACCGCTGCATTGCTGTCGAGCGTAGCCACACCGCCCACGGTGATATTGCCGCTGCCCAGCGCCGCGTTGGCGCCTGCGGTGATCGTGCCGGCGTTCAGCGCAATGGCACCGAGGAAGGTGTTGGCACCGTTGAGAATCAGGTTGGCCGCGCCGTTTTTGGTCAGCCCGCCACTGCCGCTGACGATGCCGCCGAGGGTCAGATTGGCGCTGCCGCCGACGTTCAAATTGCCGCCCAGCGAAACTGCGTTGGTCAGTGCGACCGCCGTGCTGGCATCGAGAGTGGTGCCCGCTGCGGTGGTCAACGCGCCGGTGCCCAGCGCGGTGTTGGAGCCGACAATCAATGTGCCGGCGTTGAGCGCGGTGCCGCCGGAGAAGGTGTTGTTGCCGCTGAGGCTCAGGTTGGCGGTGCCGTTCTTGATCAAGTTGCCGGCGCCGCTGACGATACCGCTCAGGCCCAGTGCCTGCGTGCCGCCAACGGTCAGCGCCCCGGTCACCGCGACGGCGTTGGCCAGGGTCACCGCCGCCGTCGCATCCAGCGTGGTCCCGGCGGCTGTATTCAGCGCACCCGTGCCCAGCGCGGTATTGCTGCCCACCAGCAGGCTGCCGGCATTGAGCAGCGTGTTGCCGCTGTTGGTGTTGTTGCCAGTCAGGGTCAGGCTGGCAGTCCCGGATTTGGTGATGCCGCCGGTTCCGCTCAACACGCCACCGAGGGTCAGCGCATTGCTGCCGAGCACGTTGAGCGCGCCGGTCATGCCGATGTTATTGGCCAGCGTGACGTTGGCGGTGCTGTCGAGGCTGGTGCCGGCGGCGGTGTTCAATACACCGCTGCCCAGCGAGTTGTTGTTGGTCACCAGCAGGCTGCCGGCGCTGAGGGTGGTGGTGCCGGTGAAACCAGCGTTGGCGCCGCTGAGGGTCAGGCTGCCGGTGCCGGTTTTGGTCAAGCCGCTGCTGCCGCTGATCAAACCGCCGAGGGTCAGTGCGCCGGTACCGCCAGCGGTCAGTGTGCCGCCGAGGCTGATGGCGTTGGCCAGGCTGATCGTGCCCGGTGCGCTCAGGGTTGTCGCGCCGGTGACGTTGAGGGTGCCGGCACTGAATGCCAGATTATTGCTGACTTGCACCGTGCCGCCATTGAGCGTGGTGTTGCCCAGATAGGTGTTGGCGGCGCCGAGGTTAAGTTGGCCGGTACCGGCCTTGGTGAAACCACCGCTGCCGGAAATCACCCCGCTCAGGGTGGTGGCATTGCCGCCTTGTACCGTGACGCCGCCAGCACCGAGGGAAATCAGATTGCTGATATTCAACCCGGCATTGCTGGCCTGCAGAATCCCGCCATTGGAGGTGAGCACACCGCTGCCGAAGGTGGCGTTGTTATTGAAGTTCGCGATACCGCCATTGAGCGTGGTTGCGCCGCTGACTAATGGCCCCTGCAACGTCCAGGTGCCGCTGTTGATCGTCAGATTGTTGAAGTTGACGTAGGTGGCGCTCGATGCCGTGCCAGTCCCGGTGATACCGCCGCCGACGCCGACCGGGTTTTGCAGGATCAGGCTGTTGGTGCCGCCCGCACCGCCATCGACCGTGCCGGTTGGCGCGAAGGTAAGGTTGATGCCGATCAAACCGCCGAGGCCGACGCTGATCTGCACACCGTCACCCACCTGCACCGAAGAACCGGTTACCGCCGTGAAGGTGTTGGTGCTCGCCGCCCCCATCGACACACCACCGGTAATCGCACCGGCGTTGGTGAAAGTGTTGCCCGCCGCCGACGTCTCGAACGCGATCCGGCCGTTGATGACGCCGGTGCTGCTGTTGGTCATGTTGACCTGCGAGCCGCCATAGACGCCGATCACCGGGGTATCCGCCAACGTGATGCCGCCGATCGAGAGTCCGGTCGAGGTGATGGTGCCGTTGTTGGTGATGCTGGTGGTGCCGGCTGCGGCGTTGTTCACACCAATCGCCAAGCCGTCGATGCTGGTCAGGTTGAGCCCGAGCAGCGCCCCCGTGCCCCGCATGATGCCGCTGGCATTGTTGAGCACACTGACCGTACTCGTCGCGCCCGTGCCGATAAACGCACCGCCGCTCAACACTGAGACCAGACCCAGCAGCGCCGGGTCGATCGTGCCGGAGTTGTTCAGGGAAATGTTCACCCCGGTCAGGTCCATCACGTGGCCGCCGAGGGTCGCGTTCATCTGCGCCCCGCTGTTGACGTTAACCGTCAAACCGCTGGTGGCGCTAGCGAAGTTATTCAGAAACAGCGGCAGTGACGGCACACCGGTACAGGTTACGGTCGAACCGGATGTGGAGCACGTAGCCAACGCAGGTGTGCTCACCCCGCCGAACAACAGTCCGGCGACGCTCAAATGCACAGCAAGGGAAAGAGGGGAAAAACGCGAGACGAGGGCGACACCAAACCTTGCTTCCACGGGCTACTCCTTGTATGGCCAGATTCTTCCTTGACGGCGTGCACAAGCAGCGGCTTATTCGACACGCGAATCAAGACTGCGACGGTCATTACAAAACCGTTCTATTCCTGACACACGCTAGTTGATGCCCTGCAATGGGGCCTTGGTTAAATGGCATTAATACTTTGGTGCTAGAGCAGTCTGGAATAAGCCTTTTGACCCGTACTCACGGCTCTTGAGGCTGATATGAAACCTGTGGGATGGCCTTTGTGGTGAGGGGATTCATCCCCGATGGACTGCGCAGCAGGCCTTGGCTTTTTGGGGCCGCTGCGCGCCCCGTCGGGGATAAATCCCCTCACCACAGGGTTCTTTCCAAGCATGAATTTGTGGCCCGCCCCTCAGTTGACCGATCCATCAGAAAAACCCGCAAAACCCCCAACATTTCAGCCCGTTGAAATAATTGGTACGCCTTGTGCAAACGTTTGCGCAGCGTCAATCACGGCATTTTCGTAACAAAACCCTACAGACCCGCAGAACGCCGGGCCTTGATCTGCAAAAAAGGACTTTGAATGCACGCCGCACTCCCCCCTCGCGCTCCGTTTGCGCGCACGCTGACTGTTTCCTTGCTACTGACCGGCGTTACCGGACTTCTCAGCCACAGCGCTTTCGCGCAACCCGCTCCGCCCGTTCTGCCAGAAGAATCCGCCCAAGGCGAAGCCCTCAGTCCCGAAGCCAGTCCACCAAAAAAAGGCGCGTACCTGTCGGACTGGTACAACCAGGACTTGATGCTGATCGGCAGCAAAGACATCAGCTTCGGCCCGCAACCCGCTGACGACATTTATCTGGAATACGAGTACTTCGGCCGCAAAGGCCCGTTTGAACTGTACGGCTACGTCGACGTCCCGAAGATCTTCAACATCGGCAACAGCCACGACAAAGGCGTGTGGGATCACGGCTCGCCGCTGTTCATGGAACACGAACCGCGCATCTCCATCGACTACCTCGCCGGCCGCAGCCTGGCCATCGGCCCTTTCAAGGAATGGTACGTCGCGTTCGACTGGATCTACGATCACGGCAGCCGCAAGGAAAACCGCGCCAACACCCTCTACAGCGGTTTCGGCACCGACATCGACACGCACTCGCGGGTCAACCTGTCGGCCAACCTCTACGGCCGTTATCAGTGGGAAAACTACGGCGCGAGCAACGAATATTCCTGGGACGGCTACCGCGCCCAACTCAAATACATCGTGCCCATCGACAAATTCAGCAACGGCGCCTCGCTGACCTACATCGGCTTCACCAACTTCGACTTCGGCTCCGACATCCACAAAGACAACCCGGCCCGCACCGCGAATGCGACGGTAGCGACCAACGTGTTGCTGTACTCGTTCACGCATTTGCGCTTCACGCTGGTGGGCCGGTATTTCCACAATGGCGGCAATTGGGAAGACGGCAGCGAGCTGAATTTCGGCGACGGCAACTTCCGTGCGCGCTCGAATGGCTGGGGGTATTACGCGGGCGTGGGCTACCAGTTTTAAGGAACACCGATCAAAAGATCGCAGCCTTCGGCAGCTCCTACACAGAATTCGCGGTCCCCCTGTAGGAGCTGCCGAAGGCCGCGATCTTTTGATGTTAAAAACGCTTGCCAACAACTAGAACCGCCCATCCGAAACCCACCCTACCCTGTCAGATCTGACAGGTGACGCCATCACCCACATCGCATTAGATATCGCCAAGGCAATCCCCCCTGAAATCTGGAGATGGCGATGAATATCCGCGCAGTCAAAGCTGTAGAACTGACCCTGCCCAAGGCACCAAAAATGGTCGACCTCGTGCCCGCCGATGTTCAAGCCCATGGCGGCGCAACCCTTGCGGACACTAACGTGGCTGACGGATTTCTGGTGATCATGCGGGCCTATCTGCTTCAGGCAGAAAACGACTTACTCAAGCTTTACCTGAACGATGATGTAGTGAGCAGTACAACAATCGCCAAGGGCGCGGAAAACGATGACACGCCATTGCGGATACCTACCGGTGTCTTTCAAAAAGGCTACAACCGAATCAAATTCGGCATTAAACGCACTTCCCAGGAAGAGGAGTTCACCCCAGACCTGATATTGCTGCACCGTACGTCTCCCCCGGGCGACACGCCGCCAGTACTAACTATCAGCGTCAGTCACGACAGCATCGGCCCCGATGAGGCGGACGCCGTGAGCGTTAGCATCACCTATAAAGACACCCAGTGGTACGACCGCATTCTCGTCGACTGCAACGGTGTACGTGTTGAACATCGAGTGTTACCCGAGAGTGTCTCTCCCCCTCCTCCGATCCCACAACATTTTGTGATACTGATCCCGAGAGCTGTTCTGGAACAGGGCGGGGATGACTCGGACTTTGAGTTCAAATTCCGAGTACTCGATTACGTGACGAACCCATCAGGACCACCGACTTGGTCGGATGTGGTGACGGCGGATGTGCACTTGAACCGATTGACGCTGCCAATGGCAGTGCTCAGGGAGATACCGACCGAAAACAACGACGACCCTACGGTTGTCGATTTGGAAAAAATGAAAGGCGGGCCGCTCTGGGCCTTGGTGCATTTACCGGATTCACTCTGGAAAGTGGGCGACTCAATTTACCTGTTATTCAGCGCCGAACTGAATGGTGTTGTGATTGCGCGGCATGAGGAAACACTGCCTATTACACAAGTACCGACTCATTTGGCGTGGGATATTCCTCATGCCAAAGTCGTGAGGGATAGTTCGGTAAACGTGCTTTATCAGTTGATTCGCCATGGCGCAATTATCGGATCGTCAACACCGGCCAATGCGCAAGTCATAGGACGAGACACAAGCAATTTGCAGCCACCGAAGTTGCTACAACCCGCAGTGAATCCTATTGACGCATTGGCGTACTCGCAGGGTGTGACCTTACAGGTTCAATATCCTGATGCTCAAGTAGGAGACCATGCGCGCTTGATTGAGATTGACGCACCCGCAGGCTCACCGCTGTTTCCACTGGTGGCGTTCGACAGTAATAAACAGGCCAATGTCCAGCTGAAACCGGAGTTTTTAGCTGCACGTCATGGCAAGGATCTGAAATTCAAGTGGAGCTTGCATCAGGGTGACGAACCGATTGGAGAATCACCGGCACTTGAATTGAGGGTTATCAAAATGATTGACGGAGATCCGCGATTTCCGACACCTGAAATCAAGGAAGCGACGGGATCAGTTGGGCAGACAGTTCTCGACCTTCAAACATTTCCTGGAGATGCAACAGTGTTTGTCGCACCTTGGCCAATGATTGCTGAAGGGCAAAAAATCTACCTCTTTGTTCATGCAGTGCTCGAGAGCGGACAGCCCGATGTCATCATTTTGGAGGAAGGACGTGCGATTGATTCTCTCGAACCAACGAACGGTGTCTATATCAACTTCCCACGGAAAATTCTCCAGAGCCTGAAATCAAATACAGCAATAACATCAAATCTAAAAATCTCATTCAATGAAGAAACCGAGGAAGAAAATCTTGTAGGCCTCCCAACACTTACAACAACCCTACTTCGCCCCATCATCACTGAAAACTTCAACAACCATCCAACAATCGAAATTTCATCAGGAGAATCTCTCAAGATCCCAAGAATGACCATCAGCTGCATTAACGGTAGTGGAACGTGCGGAATTAGAGAGCAACATCAATTACCTGGAATGCTGGATGGCCCAGGAATCAATGTCTCAAGAGGAAAAAGTCATCCGTCTCATACCGAAATTGATACCGTGAATTTTTTGTTGGACATTCCATGCACAAAAATAAAATTCTCATGTACCTTTCAAAGCCACTTAGCGCTGATCACTTTTTATGACTCCAGAGACAAACCAATAGAAACACTTCGACTTCCAGGAAGTCCGGATTATTACACCCCACACAACAAATGGATCGAATTCTCAGCACCAGCCGGTGAGTCTATTTCGCGATTCCAAACTGAAACCTCCGATCATTTATATTTTGATTATTTTACATTCATGCTCTAACGCCATTTCCTTCACTATGAAAAGACGTACCTCAGGAGATGAGTCTCTTGCAGAGAACCGTTTTTTAAACACTGATGTTTAACAGACACCTGCAGAAACTCTCCCAGGCTACACAACCTTGCGCCATTGCCTACAGCTACGCCAGAATCCGCCGGCTTGTGCGCCTTGGGGACGGATCTTATCGTTTGTAGGTCGCTGACGAATCAGCGATCGGATTTGACCGTCCGCCCAAAATCAAGGCGCGCCAGCGTCCAGGACAGATTTCAGATTTTCTGAAACTTCATGTCGCGGTAGCTGTGCGTGGGACACCTTCGGGTGTGCCGGATTCCTTGATGTCCGGTCGGTCAACCCGCGTACAGCTGCCACCCTGTTTCGATTGACCGCGAACGGTGGCGGCTCCATGCATCAAGGAGCTTCACCATGTTCAAACCAACACCCAACCCACCCGACATCGACACCACTTCCCCCTACGAATCCCCCCATTCACGCAAACTCCACGACGCCGCTGAACGCGCGCTCGATCACTACCTTTGCCCCGGCGCGACTCACGATGATCCGCGTCTGCCGAGCCTGATGTTCGTCATCGCGCCGAACATCAAAACCGAAGATCTGCTGGCCCACGCTTGTGAGTCGATGGCTTCGGCGAGTGTGATGCTCAGTGATTTTGCCGGGACGCTCGACACGCCGTATCGCCACACGTTGCTGGGGATTCAGCAGGTGGTGATGCTCGGGGAACTGGCGGTGAATCGGGCGCTGGATAATCTGGAAGTGCCCGCGTAACCCCAGACGACACAGTCCCTTGTAGGAGTTGAGCTTGCTCGCGAAAGCGGTGGGTCAGTCGACTGAGAGGTTGGCTGATCCACCGTTTTCGCGAGCAAGCTCGGCTCCTACAGGTTTTGCGTTGTCAGGGGAATTTGGGTGGCTCAGGGAATCAGGATGATTTTGTCGCCGCCGCCCTCGTTGAGTTCGGTGTAGCGCGCCAGGCCTTCGGCCAGTGGTGATTCGAACAGGCCTTGCGGCAACGGCAGCGAGCCTTCGTCGAAGAGTTGGCCGAACTGGTTCAACATCGCTGCGCAGGCTTCGACGCCGTAGAGCAATGTGTTGACGCCGACCACCGAACCGCCCTTGCGATACAACGCCAGTGCCGGCAATTGCACTTGGCCGTCCACCGGTGCGGCGATGATTGCGATTCGGCCGAAGATTGCTAGCGCCGCCACCGAAGCGGGCAGCCAGAAACCGGTGGTGTCGAAGATCACTTCGGCGCCGCCCTGATACACCGCGTTGACCTGCGCACCGAGGTCTTCGGGTTTATCCAGTTGAATCGTCGGGTAGCCCTGCGCTTGCAACTCCGCCACCTGCTCCGGACGCCGCGCCGCTGCCAGAGTTTTTGCGCCGCGCACTTTGGCCAGCGCTAATGCCGCTGTGGCGACCGCACCGCCGCCAATCACCAGCAAACGCGTGTCGGCTTTGACGAGGCTGCGCTCCAACGCATCCCACGCCGTGGTGTACGGCACGCCGAGGCTGGCGGCTTGGGTGAAGCTCAGGCGCGACGGCTTGAGGGCGACTCCGTTGGCCGGCAGTTTGACGAATTGCGCGTGGGAACCGTCGGCGAAAAAGCCCAGCTCACGGCCCGTGCCCCAGACTTCCTGACCGATCAACGCTTGCGGGCCTTCGACCACGACACCGGCGAATTCGCGCCCGGGAATCCGTGGCAACGTGGTGTAGGGGAAACGTCCGAGCACATTTTTCACATCGCTGGGATTGAGCCCGGCCGCTTTGATCTGCACCAGGACTTCATCGGCGCCGGCCACCGGGGTCGGCACGTCGACGAAGCGCAGGGAGGACAGGTCGCCGGTTTTATCGAATTGCAGTGCTTTCATGGAGTGATTCACCGAAGGAGAAAAGAAGATTCAGGACAACCAAGCGGCGACCCATTGCCGGCCCATCGGCCACAGCTGCTCACCCGCAAGCATGCCGAGCAGACCGACCAGCGCGATGGCCGGCGGCGCGGGAGAACGGAAGTCGAGCGCGCCGTACAACAGGCCAACGCCGAGGCCGATGGCCAGCGAAATCAGGTAGTTCATGGGGAGAACTCTGCCGTTTGAAAGGAATGGGCAGAGTGTAGGGAGGCGGGATGGATGGCGTCGGCCAAGGACTTCTGAATTTCGGACAAACCTGCCGAAATCACCACAAAACCTTGTAGGAGCATGGCTTGCCAGCGAAGGCTTCCATTCAGCCAACATTGATATTGCTGACACTCCGCTTTCGCTGGCAAGCCATGCTCCTACAGGCTTTGTGCAGGTTCAGGAAATAGCGTCGTTACACCGTGAACTGAGACGGGGCGACGCCCAGTTCGCGGCGGAACATGTCGCTGAAGCTGCTCGGTGAATAGCCGAGTTCGCGGGCAATCACACTCACCGCCACACCCTGAATCAACTCCGCCACCGCCGTCGCCAGTTGCACCTGCCGCCGCCACTCGGCGAAGCCCATGCCCAGACTGTCCTTGAACAACCGCGCCAACGTGCGCACGCTGGCCCCGGCGTTTTCCGCGTGCTGTTCGAACGGGATCTCCAGCGACGGCGCGGCCATCACCGCCTGGCAAAGATTCATCAGGCGCCGATCGGAATCATCCGGCATCGGGATTTTCAGCTGCGAACGCCTTGCGCGCTGCAACTCCAGCAGCGCCAAGCCAACCAGCGCCTCGTAATACGCTGGCTCACCGCTGTCGCCCTGCTCCACCAGCCCGACGATCAACTCGCGCAGCAAACCACCGACCTCGATCACCTGCACCGTCTGATCCAGCGTCGCCGCCAGCGCCGGGCGCAGGTAGATATTGCGCATCTGCAAATCCGACACCACGCGAATCCCGTGCGGCACCCCGGGCGGCAACCACACCGCGCGCTGCGGCGGCACCACCAGCGCTTCATGCGGCGTCTCGACCCACATCACCCCGCTCATCGCATACAACAGCTGCCCCCAGTCATGCTGATGCGGCTCGATAAACAACCCGCGCGGATACGTACGCGCCAGCGGTTGCACGGGCACATCGATGTCAGTGAAATCGGGGGGCGTGGCGAGGGCCATGGCGAGCATTCATTGGGGTTGGTGAAGGCGCCATGGTAACCAGTCGCCCGAAACCCCGCCAACGATAGATACCGTCGGACAATCCGAATGAATTTTCCCGGTGCTCAACGATCCCTCTATTACCACAGGGAGGAATACCGGCTTTATGAACAACGCAAAACTCTACGTCATCGAGTACACCCTTCACGGCACAGCCAAGTCGTTCATTATCCGCTCGGACAAAATGGACAACACCGAGGCGTGGCACTGGGCGAGTTGCGATGCCGGCGTGGGTCGCATTCCGCGCTTTGGTCGTGAAAAAGTACAGAAGACCAGCAAACCGATGGCGGAAAAATTCGGCGTGGAAAACGTCGTCTGGCGACCGACCAGCTAAGCTCAGCCTGCACGCGAACATTCGGGGGAATGCAACCATGATCGATTTCAGCAGCAGCCCGGCGCATCTGGACTACGGCCTCGACACATTGTTTGGGCGTATCACCAAAAGCGTGGATTGCCGCGTGGGTCTGGAAGCGGTCGACGATGATCCGTATTGCTTCGCCCTGAGAGTGCCAGCGCCTTTACCGGAAGACCTCGACCAGGCGAAAACCGTGGTGGTTCGGGTTGAGGGGCGGCGATTGCAAGGCACGGTGCGGCATACCGAGCGGCTGGATGATGAAAGTCTGAAACTGGAAGTGGAGCCTGATTAGGCTCCACTTTTTTTTGCCTGTGTTTATTTGGGATGTGCGCAGTGGCAGCCTTTGCTTGAGCATTCTTCGCCACCTTTGTGGTGGTGGGCGCAGGCTTCGCAGCAGTAGTGTTTGCCGTGTACGGCGTAGGCGTGATCGCCTTCTTTGATGGTGCATTTGCAGTTTGGGCAATCGCATTTTCTATCGGGCATGGGGGCAGACTCCTTGGGGTGGTGGTTGTCTGGGGCTTTTAGGTAAGCCGTGATTACCAGTGTAGGAGCTGCCGAAGGCTGCGATCTTTTGATTTTGCTTGTTTGGGTTTTTGGGGGTTTTGGGATTTTGGGATTTTGGGGCTTTGGGGTTTTGGGGGCATATCCGTTGCTGCGGTTGGGGCTTCTGGCGGTTTCGCTCTTACAGCGACTCACTTTTCCAGACGCCGAAAAGTAAGCAAAAGGCTTGGCCCCCGGCGTACGGCACTTCGCCTAGGCTCAGTGTTCCCTCGCTACGGTGTCCATCCGGGGACATCGCCTACGGTTTGCTTCGCTGCACCTCCTCTCGATGTATGCGGCTACGCCGCACGGCGCTGCGCGCCTACCCCCGGATGAACACCTACGCTCGGCCTGCCGATGGGGGCCAAAATCAAGAGCCAGATCAAAAGCCACAGCAAGAGCCAGATCAAGAGCCCCTCACCCTAGCCCTCTCCCGGAGGGAGAGGGGACTGATTGCGTGGACTGGGAGAGGTACGCCGACTTGGGATACCGAGTTGAATGCATATTCTGAAAAACCCACCAATCGGCCCCCTCTCCCTCGGGAGAGGGCTGGGGTGAGGGGCGAATCCAACGCAAATCAAAAAGCCGTGCGCGCCCCGCTCTTCACCACTCAATAGGCCGATTCTCAGCTCGCCTGCTTTTGATCTTAGAGCCCGTCGGCAGGCTGAGTGGAGGGATCGATCCGGGGGTGGGAGCGCAGCGACCGTTTGGCGTAGCCAAACACAGCGAGAGGAGGTGCAGCGAAGCAAACCGTAGGCGCTGCCCCCCGGATCGATCCCGCAGCGAAGGAACCCGAGCCACAGCGAGGGCCGAACGTCAGGGCACAGACCTTTTGGTTACTTTTGGGGCGTTTGCCAAAAGTGACCCGCCGTAAGGGCGGAACCATAATCAGCCATCACCGCAGCAACGGATATGCCCACCCCCCCAAAACAAAATCAATCAGCGCTACGCACACTACTCCGATACATAAACACCAAAGCCCCCGCCAAAAGCACCATCGCCAACACCCGACTCCCCGACAACTCAATCGCCGGATTCCCGAACCAGCCAAAATTATCAATCAACATCCCCATCCCCAACTGCCCGACAATCACCGCCACCGTCGCCACCGCCGTCCCCACACGAGGCACCGCGCCCACCATGACAATCATATAAACCACCCCAAACAGCGCCCCGCTCAACTGCCACTTCGGCACATCCAACAACCCCACTGCATGCGCCGGTTCAAAAAACAAAATCAACAACCCGGTCACCAACGCACCCACAGCAAACGTCAACAAACTACTGCGCAAGACACCAACGGTTTCCCCCAAGCGCCCATTGATCGCCGCCTGAACACTCAATACCGCCCCTGCCGCCACCACCACAGCCAACAAAATAATCAGATTCATCATCAACCCCGAGCAATCAAAACAAGTGCCGCGACAATCAACAGCAGCGCCAGCCAACGCTCACCGTTGACCTTCTTGCGCGTCGCCCCGAACCAGCCAAAATGATCGATCAACACACTCTTGCCGACCTGCCCGGAAAGAATCGCGATCATCGTCATGGCGATACCAATGTGCGGCGTGGCCAAGGTCAGCACCACCACATAAATCGGCCCGAGCAAACCACCGATCAACTGCCAGCGCGGCAGCGTGTTCAGCGCCGGCCCTTTCTGTGGCCCCGCAAACAACAGCAGCAAAAACAGAATCGCCGAGCCCACCCCAAAGATGCTCAACGTCGCCCACAAATGCCCGACCTGCGCACCCAACGGCCCGAGCAAACCCGCCTCCACCGACAAACCCATCCCCGCCAGAATCACCAGCGGCAGCAACAACAAGCGCAACCCCGGTTTGGCCACCGGCGGCGCAACACTCACTTCATCCAACGTTTGCATAAATACAATCCAGCCCAGTCAACAATGGCGCGGATTATCGGCTGGCGTCGCTGTGCGATAAATGGGAGCATCCGGACAACACTTTTGCGCAACACGCACAGCAGGACAGACCATGCACGGCCTTAACGAACTCGGATTCAAAGCGCTGCGACTGTTTGTGGCCGTGCTCGATCACGGCAGTTTTTCCGAAGTCGCCCGTCGCGAAGGCGTGGCGCCCTCCTCGATTTCGCGGCAGATCCAGTTGATGGAGCAAGCGCTGAATCAGCAATTGCTCTACCGCCATACCCGCGCCGTCACGTCGACCGAGGCTGGGCGCATGCTCGGCCATCACGCGCGGCTGGTGTTGGTGCAATTGGAAGAAGCCGAACAGGCGTTGCAGGAACAGCAAAGCGAACCCACCGGCCTGGTGCGAATCAACGCCCCGGTGGTGTTCGGCCAGCGCCATCTGACGCCGTGGCTGGGCAAGTTGTGCGCGCGCTATCCGAAGTTGCAACTGGATATTCAGCAGACCGACCATTACGTCGACCCGCTGCAAGAAGGCGCGGATCTGCTGTTCCGCATCGGCCCGCTGCACGACTCCAGCATGCAAGCGCGGATTCTGGCGCCGCACCGCTTTCAGGTCGCGGCCAGCCCGGCGTATCTGCAAAAACATGGTATCCCGCGACACCCTGACGATCTCGCGCAACACCAGTGCCTGGCGTACAAAGGCGCGGCCGGATTGCAGCGCTGGTTTTTCCGCCGCGACGGGCAGGACTGGACGCCGTACTCGGTCAAAGGCCCGATCACCGGCAACCACGCCGACACCCTCACCCAAGCCGCTGAACAGGGCTTGGGGCTGGTGATGTTTCCGTCGTGGCTGATTGGCGAGGCGGTGCGCGAAGGCACGTTGGTGCCGGTGTTGGGCGAGTATCAGGTGTCGAACAGTCTGGAGCCGCAGCAGATTGCGGTGCTGTGGCCGGGGAGTCGGCGCTTGTCGGTGAAGGTGCGCACCGTCATCGACTTCTTCATCGAATGCTTCGGCGAAGTGCCTTATTGGGATCGGGCTTGAAGGGTTGAAGATCAAGAGCCCCTCACCCTAGCCCTCTCCCCGAGGGAGAGGGGACTGACCGAGATGTCTCGCGCCTTACATCGACCTGAAATATCGAGTCGATTATGGATTCACAGCAGAGCTTTCAGGTCGGCGCATTTCTGCAATATCCCCCAATCAGTCCCCTCTCCCTCCGGGAGAGGGCTAGGGTGAGGGGCTTTTCAAAGTCAGATACGGAACTGGCCGACAAGTTTGCCCAGGCGCTGACCAAGATCCGCCAAACTACGCGAAGTCTGCGCCCCCAACTGCGTCTCATCCGCCACGCTGTCCACCGCCACCGCAATCTGGTGCACGCTGCGATTGATCTCTTCCGCCACCGCCGTCTGCTCTTCCGCCGCACTGGCGATCTGCGCGTTCATCGAGTTGATCGTCGCAATCAACGACGCCATCGTGTCCAGCGAAGCCCCGGCCTGATTGGCCTGCGCCGACGTGCCGTCGCCCGCTTCACTGGATCGGCGCATCGCTTCCACCGCCGACTGCGTCCCCGCCTGCAGGCGATCAATCATCCCCTGAATTTCCTGGGTGCTGATCTGCGTCCGACTGGCCAGCGCCCGCACTTCATCCGCCACCACCGCAAACCCACGCCCGGCCTCACCGGCCCGCGCCGCTTCAATTGCTGCGTTCAGTGCCAACAGATTGGTCTGCTCGGCAATCGAACGAATCACCCCGAGCACGCCGACAATCGAGCTCACGTCCTGCTGCAAGCTATCCAGCGACACGCCACTGCTGCGGATGTCATCAACCAACGCATGAATCTGCTTGATGCTGCCGGCCACCACACGCTTGGCGCTCTGCCCTTCTTCGTCAGTCTGTTGCGCAGCGACAGCGGCATTCTGCGCACTCTTCGCCACTTCCTGCGCGGCGGCGGACATTTCGTTGATCGCCGTTGCCACCTGATCGGTCTCGTGACGCTGGCGCTCCATCGCCTGATCCGAGCGCTGCGCCTGATCCGAGACTTGCGTCACCAGCCCGGTGAGTTGCGTGGTCATCTCGGTGATCTGCCGCACCAGTCCGTGAATCTTGTCGACGAAGCGGTTAAACGAGCCGGCCAGTTCGCCGAGTTCGTCCTGACTGGTGATGTTCAGACGACGGGTCAGATCGCCCTCGCCCGCCGCGATGTCATCGAGATTCGCCTTCATCAGCGTCAGCGGACGCAAAATGGTATTGGCCAGCAGCATGCCCGCCGCCGCGATCACCAACAGCACCACCACCGCGACGCCAACGATGCTCAGCACCACGCCTTGCATGCGTTCCTGCACTTGCGTTTGCACCAGCGCCACTTGCGCCTCGATGCCGTCGAGGTTGACCGAGGTACCGACCGCCATGTCCCACTTCGCCAGGTATTCGGTGTAACCGAGTTTCGGCACCAGCACCTGCGCATTGCCCGGCAGCGGCGAACTGTATTGCAGATAGTGCGTGCCGTCCTTCGCCACTTTCACCAGGCCCTGGTTGACGTAAACGCCGTTCGGGTCGCGGTTGTCCTTGAAGCTTTTGCCCACGCCTTCCGGATCGTTGGCCTTGAACAGGCGCACGGTCTCGGAGTCGTAGCCGAAGAAGTAGCCGTCCTTGCCGTAGCGAATGCCCGAGAGCAGCTTGATCGCCTGCGCGCGCGCCGCGTCATCGCCGGGGGCGGCAGCGTCGTACAGCGGTTTGATCGTGGTCATGGCCACGGCGACGTAACTTTGCAGGGTGGCTTTCGCGTCGCCGAGCAGGCGCTCGCGGGTCTGCTCGACCTCGTTGTGCGCCTGTTGCTGGAGGATGAACAGCGTGGTCAGGCTGATGACCAGCGCAAAGAGCAGCACCGGGAGGACGGCGAGGGACAGGACTTTGGCCTTGAGGCTCAGGCGCATTGGGGGCTCACTCTTTTGGTTTTATTGGCGTGGTTAAAGGCTTTAACGGCATGCCATCACAAAAGTTGAGCGCAGGAATCACCCATCCCCCCTGTGGGAGCGAGCTTGCTCGCGAAGGCGTCGTGTCAGTCAACCATTAAGTCGCTGATACACCGCTTTCGCGAGCAAGCTCGCTCCCACAGGGGATTTGTAGGGTTCAGAGAACCATCGCGGCCACCCAGCCGAACGCCAGCAGCGGCAGGTTGTAGTGCAGGAACGTCGGCACCACGGTGTCCCAGATATGGTGATGCTGGCCGTCAACGTTCAAACCGGAGGTCGGCCCCAATGTCGAATCCGACGCTGGCGAGCCGGTATCGCCCAGTGCCCCGGCGGTGCCGACGATGCACACGATCGCCATCGGGCTGAAGCCGAGCTGCACGCACAACGGCACGAAAATCGCCGCCAGAATCGGCACCGTCGAGAACGACGAACCGATCCCGATGGTCACCATCAGGCCCACCAGCAACATCAACAACGCGCCAATCGCCCGACTGTGATTGATCCACGCCGCTGCGCTTTCGACCAGCGTGCGCACTTCGCCGGTGGCTTTCAGTACTTCGGCAAAACCCGAGGCAGAGATCATGATGAAGCCGATCATCGCCATCATCTTCATGCCTTCGGTGAACAGGTCGTCGGTTTCACGCCACTTCACAATGCCCGACGCCGAGAAGATCAGAAAACCGGCGAGCGCGCCGATAATCATCGAGTCGAGCAGCAACTGAATGATGAACGCCGCAGCAATCGCCAGACCGGCAATGCCAATGGTTTTCGGGTTGTAGGCAACGCTGACCTGCTCGACCCGCTCGATCTTTTCCAGATCGTAAACGCGCTTTTTGCGGTAGCTGAAGAACACCGCCACCAACAGACCGAAGACCATGCCCAGCGCCGGAATGGCCATGGCGTGCATGACATTGATCTGGCTGATGTCGACGCCAGCCTTGCTGACGTTGGCCAGCAGGATCTGGTTGAGGAAGATGTTGCCGAAGCCGACCGGGAACACCATGTACGGCGTGATCAGACCGAAGGTCATGACGCAGGCGATCAAGCGGCGGTCGAGTTGCAGCTTGGTCAGTACATATAGAAGTGGCGGCACCAGCAGTGGAATGAAGGCGATGTGGATTGGCAGGATGTTCTGCGAAGCAATCGCGACCACCCACAACAGACCGATCAACAGCCATTTGACACTGCCGCCACCGTTCGAATGCTGACGATCAACCATCGCCAGCGCCTTGTCGGCCAATGCGTGGGCCAGGCCCGATTTGGCAATCGCGACGGCGAAAGCACCGAGCAACGCGTAGGACAACGCCACGGTCGCGCCGCCGCCCAGGCCGCTGTTGAACGCCTTGAGCGTGGCGTCGATACCCAAACCACCGGTCAGGCCGCCGACCAGCGCGCCGACGATCAAAGCGATCACCACGTGCACGCGCGACAGGCTGAGAATCAGCATGACGCCGACCGCCGCTATGACTGCATTCATTTCACTACCTCAAAAAACACTGCGGTGGACAACCGACCGCCAGACAGAATGAGTCCGCCAACGCTAAACCGGCGGATTTGCAAAGAGGGTCTTATTAGAAGGGCGCGCACTGTGCCGCAGAGTGGCGGCGGTGTCAAAACATCGAAGGTTACTCACAACCCTTGATCGTCCCCACGCTCCGCGTGGGAACGCCTCAATGGACGCTCTGCGTCCGCTTTGGGACGCGGAGCGTCCCGGGCTGCATTCCCACGCGGAGCGTGGGAACGATCAATCCTCCTGTGATGAATGTATTTCCTATGGCGAGGGGATTTATCCCCGATGGGTGGCGAAGCCGCCCCCTGCATTCTTACAGACACAGCGCATTTGCAGGTTTTGCGACTGCTGCGCAGCCGGTCGGGGATAAATCCCCTCACCACAGATTTTGTGTTTGCCCCAAAAAGGTGTTTCAGCCATGGCCTGTGGCAATTAGTCATATTGTGTTTCAGGGATAAAGAAAGCCGATTCGCGGCCGTTACAGTGCAAAGTCGCAGATATTTATCGAATAAGGACATCTCCATGTCGCTCAGACAACTTTCCATCCAATGGAAAATCACCCTGCTCGCCGGCCTTTGCCTGGCCGGTATCGTGACCCTGTTGGTGGGTCTTTCGCTGTATCGCATGGAGCACAGTTCCGCACTGGTGAAAGCTTCGAGCATGGAAATGCTCACCGAGTCGGCGCAGGCGCGCATCGAGTCCCAGGGCGAAGTGCAATCGGCGAGTATTCGCCAGCAATTCATGGACGCCTATCAATACGGCCACGGGTTCTCGCGCCAGGTGTTGTTCCTCCGCGAGCAAGCCGAAAAACGCTTCCTCGACGCCTTCGACCTGCGCGAAGACATGACCCGTCAGGTCAAATCCGCGCTGCAAGCCAACCCGGATCTGCTCGGCCTGTCGCTGGTGTTCGAAGCCAATGCGCTGGATGGCAAGGACGAACTGTTCGCCAACCAGGCCGAACTGGGCAGCAACGACAAGGGCCGTTTCGCCCTGTACTGGTCGCAACCGACGCCCGGCAAGGTGACCTCGATGGCGCTGCCGGAAAGCGACATGGCCGACACCAGCACCGGCCCGTCCGGTCAGGCGGCCAATGCCTGGTTTACCTGCCCGCGCACCACACTCAAACCCTGCGTGATCGAACCATACTTCTACGTGATCGACGGCCACAACGTGCTGATGACCAGCATTGTGTTCCCGCTGACAGTCGACGGCAAAGTCATCGCCTCGCTGTCGGTCGACATCAACCTCAACAGCCTGCAAGCCACCAGCCAGAGCGCGAGCAAGAAGCTCTATGACGGCCAGACCGCCGTGAGCATCATCAGCCCCGCCGGCCTGCTCGCCGGTTACAGCCCGGATGCCGGCAAACTCAGCCAGCGTCTGGATGCGGTGGACAAAACCAGCGGCACTGAGCTGCTGCGTCTGTTGGCCTCGAACAGCAACGTCACCAGCCTGCACAGCAACGGCCAGTTGAAAGTGCTCTCGCCATTCCAACCGATTCCCGGTGGCCCGTCGTGGGGCGTGCTGCTGGATGTGCCGGAAAAAGTCCTGGTCAGCCGCGCCGAAGCGCTCAAGCAACAACTGGACGCGAGCAACACCTCAGGCACGTTGATTGAGCTGAGCCTCGGCGTGCTCGCCGCGCTGATCGGCCTGCTGCTGGTGTGGCTGATGGCGCGCAGCGTGACCAAACCGATCCTCGGTGTGGCGCACATGCTCGAAGACATCGCCAGCGGTGAAGGTGATCTGACCCGCCGTCTGGCCTACGACAAGAAGGATGAACTCGGTCAATTGGCCGGTTGGTTTAACCGCTTCCTTGATAAATTGCAGCCGATCATTGCCGACGTCAAACGCTCGGTGCAGGACGCGCGCGACACGGCCGATCAGTCTTCGGCCATCGCTACGCAAACCAGCGCCGGCATGGAGCAGCAATACCGTCAGGTCGATCAGGTCGCCACCGCGTCCCACGAAATGAGCGCCACCGCACAAGACGTCGCGCGCAGTGCCGCGCAGGCTGCCGAAGCCGCCAAGGACGCCGATCGCGCCACCCGTCAAGGCCTGACCGTGATCGACCGCACCACCGCGAGCATCGACACCCTCGCCGCCGACATGAGCGCGGCGATGGTGCAGGTCGAAGGCCTGGCCGCGAACAGCGAGAAGATCGGCGCCGTGCTGGAAACCATCCGCGCCATTGCCGAGCAGACCAACCTGCTGGCCCTCAACGCCGCGATTGAAGCGGCGCGTGCCGGTGAAGCCGGACGTGGTTTTGCCGTGGTCGCCGATGAAGTGCGTAACCTCGCGCGCCGCACACAGGAATCGGTGGAAGAAACCCGTCAGGTGATTGAACAACTGCAGACCGGGACGCAGGAAGTGGTCGGTTCGATGGGCAACAGCCATCGTCAGGCGCAGGGCAGTGTTGAACAGGTTGGCCAAGCGGTGACTGCGCTGCGTCAGATCGGCGACGCGGTGACGGTGATCAGCGACATGAACCTGCAGATCGCCAGCGCGGCGGAAGAGCAGAGCGCGGTTGCGGAGGAGATCAACAACAACGTGGCGACGATTCGCGATGTGACGGAATCGTTGTCGGGGCAGGCGAATGAGTCGGCGCGGGTGAGTCAGTCGCTGAACAGCCTGGCGAATCAGCAGCAGAGTTTGATGGATCAGTTTCGGGTGTGACCCGGGATTTTGGGGGGTGTCAGGTAAATCCTTTCCCCCTCACCCCAGCCCTCTCCCCCAAGGGGTAGAGGGGAAAGGGAGCCGATCTATGTGCTTTTCAAAACCTGAGTTCGACTCGATATCCCAAGTCGGCGTATCTCGGCCATCCAACTCGGTCAGTCCCCTCTCCCTCCGGGAGAGGGCTAGGGTGAGGGGCTTCTAAAAGCCTCACCGCCGAGGCAGTTCAATCAACACTTTCAGCCCGCCCCACTCGCTTTCCATCAACATCAGCGTCCCACCCCACGTATCAACAATATCGCGCACAATCCCCAAACCCAACCCATGCCCGTGCGTCTGCTCATCCAGCCGCGCTCCCCGACTGAATACCTGCGCGCGCTGCTCCTCAGGAATCCCCGGCCCGTCATCTTCCACGCTCAGGGCAAATCCCTCAGCCGTTTCGACCACGCTCAAACGCACCTCGGCATCCGCCCACTTGCAGGCGTTGTCGAGCAGATTGCCCAGCAGCTCCAGCAAATCCTCACGATCCCACGGCAACTGCAATCCCGCCGGCGCGACATAACTCAACGCCAGATGCTCGCCATGAATCATGTTCAGTGTCGCCAGCAACCCCGGCAGTTCGGCATCGCAATCAAACAACGCCCCCGGTAACGCATCGCCAGATAATCGTGCGCGGTTCAGCTCGCGATTGAGCCGTTGCTGCACCTGCTCCAGTTGCTCCTGAAGGATCCTGCGCAACTCGGGATGGGCATCGAGTTTCTCGCTCGACGCCAGGCTCAACAGCACCGCCAACGGCGTTTTCAACGCATGCCCGAGGTTGCCCAAGGCATTACGCGAACGTTTGAGACTGTCCTCGGTGTGCGCAAGCAAATGGTTGATCTGCGCCACCAGCGGTTCCAATTCAACGGGCACTTGATCGTCGAGTTGCGAACGCTGGCCCTGCTGCAATTGCGCGATCTGCTCGCGAGCCTTTTCCAACGGCTTCAGTGCGCGGCGCACGGTCAGCCGTTGCAAAAACAGAATCAGCAGCAACGCCGCCAACCCCAGACCTAGACCGATCTGGCGCATGCGCTGAAAGCTGTCGCTGACCGGCGTGTAATCCTGCGCAACGCTGATCGAAATCGACTGGCCCAGACGCCGATAGTCCGAACGCAGCACCAACAAGCGTTGACCGTCCGGCCCCAGTTGCAAGTTGCTGTGCAGACCGGGCTGATCCAGCAGCGGCAGATCCTGATCCCACAGCGAGCGCGAACGCCAGTGGCTGTCGGCAAAATCGATACGGAAGTAATGCCCGGAAAACGGTCGCTGATACGCCGGCGACAAGTGCCGCTCATCCAGTTGCAACCCCATGGGGCCGCGCACCAGCGCCACCAACAGGGTTTCGCTGTCGTCGCGCAGGCCGGCTTCGAGGTAGCGCTGCAAACCCACTTCGAACAACCACAAACTGGTTTGCGCCAGCACCAGACCGACGATCACCATCACGCTGATCAACCCCAGGCTCAAGCGGCGCTGGATTGACCTCATGAAGCCTGCCCGCCGAACAGGTAACCCTGACCGCGACGGGTTTCGATCACGCTTTTGCCGAGCTTGCGGCGCAGGTGATTGACGTGGACTTCGAGGACGTTGGAATCGCGCTCGGTTTCACCGTCGTAGAGGTGTTCGGCGAGGTGGCTTTTGGAAAGGATTTGTTCGGGGTGCAGCATGAAATAGCGCAGCAGACGAAACTCGGCGGCGGTCAGTTGAATGTCGGTGCCGTCGCGCACCACGCACTGACGGCCCTCGTCCAGATGCAGGCCGGCGGCTTGCAACGTCGCCTGATTGGACTGGCCCTTGGAGCGGCGCAGCAGCGACTGTATGCGCAGAAACAGCTCTTCGGGGTGAAACGGTTTGGTCAGGTAATCGTCGGCGCCGGCTTTCAGGCCTTCGATACGCTCGGCCCAGGAATCACGCGCGGTGAGGATCAGCACCGGAATCGCCAGCCCGCCCGCGCGCCACTGCGCCAGCACCTCAAGCCCCGGCACACCGGGCAGACCGAGGTCGAGAATGATCAGGTCGTACGGCTCACTGCTGCCCTGATACAGCGCATCACGGCCGTCCGCCAGCCAATCGACTGCGTAGCCTTGGCGTTGCAGACCGGCGAGCAATTCGTCCGCCAGCGGTACGTGGTCTTCCACCAAAAGCAAACGCATCGATCAATCTTCCTTGTCTTTCACTAATTCACCGGTTTCGGCCTTAAGGTGCAACTCACGGGCGACACCCTCGACGGTAAGCAACTCGACCTCATAAATGTAGACGTCGTGTTTCTCTTCCAGCTCGACTTCCAGCAGTTTGGCGCCCGGATAACGATCCATTGCCTGCTGCAGCACTTGCTCCAGCGGCAGGATGACACCCTGGCGACGCAGGTTCAGCGCTTCGTCCTGATCGAGGTCGCGGGCCATCGCCGCCGAGCAAAAAACTACCAGCGCCAGCGCCGTGCGGCTGGTGGCGCGAACATTAAGCTTCATTACGTATCCTGATGATCCTTGAGAACCTGCCCGGTCACCGCGTCTAATTCCAGATCCCAATTGAGACCCTGCGGATCACGCATTTCGACCTGGTAGATGTACTTGCCGTACTCTTCTTCCAGCTCGGTTTCGGTGATCGTCGAGCCCGGATGTTTGGCCAGCGCGGTTGCGTTGAGCTTCTCGAAGGAAACGATAGTACCAGCGTCGCGCAGGCGCAGGGCTTCATCCGGGCCCAGATCGCGGGCGTGGGCGATGCTGGCAGTGAAGCCGATGATCGCGCAAATGGACAGGGCAGTCAGGGTTTTCAAAAGGGGGTCTCCGTATTTTTTATGTATTGCTCACGGTCGGCACCTTAACCAGATGAACTTAACTGAAACTGAATTGCCATCATTCTCCCTCCCTGAAATATCTCCTGTAGGAGCTGCCGAAGGCTGCGATCTCTTGATCTTGTTTTTAAAAAGCCAGGATCAAAAGATCGCAGCCTTCGGCAGCTCCTACAGGATTCTGTAACATGTGCTTATAATTGTTCGCTTGCTAACGATCGAGACCGGTATGACCGCCATCCACATCAAGTTCCCCGCCCTCACCCTCAAGGCCGGCCCACGGGCCATGGCGCGGATTCGCGCGCAGGGCCTGAACGCCGCTGACGTCGGCACCCTGCCCGGTGCGGCCGGTGGGCCGAAGGCGTTAGGGATTCAGGGGCTGGATCTGGCGCTGTTCGGTGAATGGCTGCCGAGTGCGCCGCGTGAGCGTTCGCTGATTGGCGCCTCGGTCGGTTCCTGGCGCTTCGCCAGCGCTTGCCTGCCGGACGCCGCCGAAGGCATCCGCCGCCTCGGCGAGCTCTACGCCGAGCAGAATTTCAACAAAGGCGTGACCATGGCCGAGATCAGTCAGAGCTCGCAGCGCATGCTCAATGACCTGCTTGATGGCCGCGACGCGAGCATCCTCGACAACGCGCATTACCGCTTGAACATCATGGTGGTGAAAAGCCAGGGCCGTCTCGCTGATGACCATCGCGGTCGCCTCGGTCTGGCGCTGGGTTCGGTGATCGCCGATAACCTGCGTGGTCGTGCGCGACTGTCGCGGCACTTCGAACGGCTGATCATCCACGATCCGCGCCTCGCCCCGCCGGTGAATGCGCTCGACGATTTCCCGTCGCGCTTCGTCGCACTGAATGCCGGCAACTTACGTCAGGCGCTGCTGGCCTCGGGGTCGATCCCGATGGTCATGGAAGGCGTGCGCGATCTGCCGGGCGCCGGGGCTGGCACCTTCCGCGACGGCGGTCTGCTCGACTATCACCTCGATCTGCCCTACAGCGGTGACGGCATCGTGCTCTATCCGCACTTCACCGACCGGGTGATTCCGGGCTGGTTCGACAAGACCCTGCCGTGGCGCAAAGCCTCGGTGCAGCGCTTGCAGGACGTGCTGCTGCTCGCGCCGTCGAAGGAATATCTGGCGCGTCTGCCCTACGGCAAACTGCCCGATCGTAACGACTTCAAACGCTTCATGGGTGACGCACCGAGCCGGCAGAAATACTGGCACGCGGCGATGGACGAGAGCCGCCGTCTGGGCGACGAGTTCCTCGAACTGACTGCCAACGGTCGCCTCGCCGAGCGCTTGCTGACCCTTTAGTCAGCACGGCCAAACACAAGCTGGTAAACTCGCCGCCTGCCCGAATCGCTGCGGCGAACACCATCTGAACAGAGCCGAAAATACCGTGGAAATCTTCAAGGAATTTACTTTCGAATCCGCCCACCGCCTGCCGCACGTCCCGGACGGCCACAAGTGCGGACGTCTGCACGGTCACTCGTTCAAAGTGGCGCTTCACCTGAGCGGCGACCTCGATCCGCACACTGGCTGGATCCGTGATTTCTCGGAAATCAAAGCGATCTTCAAGCCGTTGTACGAGCGTCTGGATCACAACTACCTGAATGACATTCCTGGCCTGGAAAACCCGACCAGCGAAGTACTGGCCAAATTCATCTGGAATGAAATGAAGCCGTTGCTGCCAGAACTCAGCGCGATCCGTATTCACGAGACGTGCACCAGCGGCTGCATCTATCGCGGCGAATAAACGCAAAAAAGGGTCGTGAGCATTACTGCTCACGACCCTTTTTTTATTCGCTCAGCGGACTTAGTCGCTGAGTGAGTCGATCAGCGTCTTCAACTCGATCACCTCCCCCGCTCTCTGCACTTGCTGCAACGTGCTCAGCAGTTGCTCGACATTCAGCCGGTGATCGCGCCCCTCAATGGCGACGCTCAAGTAGATCGGCACCCGCAATTGTCCATCCTGTGGCTCGACGTCGCGGATAATCAACGTTTGCGCAGTGTCCGGATCGACCAGCAACAGGCTGCCCCGCGCCTCCGACACCAGCCAGTGCGCACTGCCGAACCGTTCCAGTAGCAGCGTATGCTCGCCCGGCGCAGCGTCTTCGGAGACATGCCGGCGATCGACAACAATACAGTCCAGCCGTCGCCAGACCTCGTCCGATACCCGGAACGTCTGCGCATTCAAACCGAATGCCAGAACCAACGTCTCGACCCCATCAAGCAACAACGGTTGCAAGTCGTCGACATCGATTGTGCTTTCCAGCGTGAGCACCTCACCGTCCCGCGCCGCGTGACTGGCCGCAAGGTTGAAACGGTTATCCGAATCGCGGCGATAAAACACTTTGTTCAGCGCATCGAACAACAGCGTCTGCCACACGTTTTTCACCCCCAGGAACTGCGCCCACTGACCGTCGGGACGCCCCTTGAGGACAAACAGTTGCTCTTGCTCCACCAGGTAGTAAGCATACTGATCGCCACTGTGCTCAACCGCGAGCACCGGTGCGTGGGCGTGTCCCGCCAGCAGATTGTGCAGACGCGCCTGAAGTGACAAGCCGCTCTGATCGGCACGAGCCCATGCATTTTCCACGCTGACTATCCGCGCTGGCTGCTCATCCACCAGTTCAAGATTGACGCCTTCGCGGGTGCGACCGCACAACCGCTGTCCTTCGCTGACGACGTCGGCAAAACACCACTCGGCCCATACTTTTTGCGCCGCCGGTAACCGCTCCGGATGCAGCAGCCGCAAACCCCCGGCAAATGCCTGGCGAAGCGTTTCGGCGCTGCTGAATTCCTGACGATAGAGCTGACCGGCTTCGGTATCGAAAAACCATACGGCCTGGCCATCCGGGGTCAGACTGAGCAACGCCAGCTCTTTGCCAGGATTGACCTGACTCACACACAGCTTGCCGTCGACACACCAGGCCGCCAGCAGGGTGTGTTCGCTGAACTGCGACAGGCCAATCACCGGGAATGGTCGTTTGCCGTGCTCGATGACCAGCGCAGGCAGCGCGGAAATCCAGTCGGGGTGATGGTCGAGCCAACGCTTGCCGACACCGATGAACGTCGGCGCAGCGTCCTTATCGATCTCGAACATCTGCCCATCGGCCCTGGTCAACATGTAGCGACCATGCGATTGCGTCACTTCAGCCACATCGCTTATCAAGGTTTGATCAAGCGCGCTATCCGGACCTGCGGGATTGGAAGAACCACGTATCAGCGCGCTTTTCGCCACGTCGTAAAAGAGCATTGAATCATTGTCCGACTGATCCCACATCAGCATGATTTTTTGCACCGGCGCCTTATCATCCGCACCGTCATTGGCGTAAAAGCGGTCATCACTCAGACGTATCCAGCCCGACATCACGGGATCGCCCAACAAGGATCCACGCACGCCCACGAATGGAGCGGATGTCCAAGTGCTCAGCGGCACCTCGACCCCGGCCAACGCTGCGGACTGCTGGTCAGACTTCCTCAACCGACTGAGCCGCCCCGCCCACGTACTCCCTAACCACGCAGTATCGCTCCTGAATGCGTAGTCAGCGCTGATGTGGACGAAGGTGACGGTGTTGTCGGCGATCAAGTACTCCAGCGTGCAGCGCGCGTCTTCATCGTGGGTCATTTCCTGAAGAACACGCAGCTTGCCGTCAGCGGTTTGCTCGCAGCCAATGATCTTCGAGCCCTCGCGCGGACTCAGCAGGCGATAAGCATGATTGACGCGGCCCATGGCGGCATCGACGTGCCATACCGTTGCGTAATCCGGGTGGTAGAACCACGCCTGTTGCCCGGAAACGCCGCCCAATGCCACGCCTTCGCGCAATGCGGCCGGCATGTCGCGCACATACAGCACTCGATCCAGTGCCACGTCGTAGTAAGCGGTGGTGTATTGCACATCGGCGTCGTGATTAAACGGCACGACGAAGTGATACAGCGGCACATAGCGGCCAGCCAGTCGATTGGCTTTGGCCAGCGTGCGCAGGCGCGCCAACACCGTGGGCATGTCAGCAGGCTTGGCATCTGGCAACTCGGGGGTACTTTTGCTCAGCGTGATCGACACCAACATCCACGTGTCTTTCTCTTGATCAAACTGAAACAGCTCGCCATCCCTGAGCAGCAGAAAACCGTTGAAGCCGGCGACCCGTACGCCGCCGACGATCAGATCCCCACCGCCAAAACCGACCTGTTTCTCGCTCGCCCAGGGGGCTCTGATCAACCAATTGACTTCATGCAAGCCGCCGGGTTTGCTCAATCGAACCGTGATGACACCGGGCGTCAGTGTCAGTTGATAGAGCCCGGATTGACCGGTGATCTCGTAACTCAGCAGGTTGTGCCATTCCTTCGGCAATTCAGGGACGACCAGGTAACGCGCCTGATCATCCAGTGTCACTGTGATGGTCGTTGGTTTGTTGACGGGCAGGAGCTTGTAAAGAATGTGTGCAAACGGTGCGGTGGAGAAAAACTGGAAGCGCTGCTCGTCATTGTCACTGGCAAATTCCAGGCGTTTTTTCCAACTGTCCAGAATGTTCGGATACAGGGTCATTGAAGAACTTTCGAAGTAGCCTTCGAGGTCGCCATCGTAAGCCTCATGCAAAGCCTTTACGCGCGGGTAAAGATCATCGTCCGGCTTGAATCCTGAAGAACCCAGCTGGTACTCATACCCGTAGTAACACTGGGGCGTACAGGGCAGAACGACGCTTTCTATACCCCGATCATCCGTCTTGCCGAATTTGAGCGTGCCTGCGCGAGACATCGCCTCGCGAATATTGATGGCCCGATGCAGATGCTCAGGGGACGAGTTGTAGCCAGGCAAACCCAAGGTGTGCGGCTCCAACGGGAAAAACCGCTGGCTATCGAACTTGACCTGACGTGCCTGCAGATCAAGTTCGGTGATCACCGCTTCCACGGCAAACTTCAGCACACCGTCCTTACGCTCTACCCCTTCAAGCCCGTAGGCGTCGTGAATCATCAACAGATGTCTGCCGACGTTTCGTGCCTTGTCACTGATTTGTCCAAGGTTGCTGGCGATGGCCGTGAAACCGATGCCCAGCCCCAACAGCGGCACCGCCAAAAACGAAGCTGCCGCACCCACGGTTCCGCCCACGGCCAACGCGGTCACATCAAGGCCCAGCGCTGCCAGATTGAACGCCAGTTGCGTGGTCAGCCGCGAACGTTCTTCGTCATTGCTTGCCACCGTCAGGCCATGGATGTCGAAGCCGATATTGATCAGTGAAAAACCGATACCGATACCCGCCGAAACACGCCCCAACAGCCGACCCGACACCGAGGTTTGCTGCTTGATAAACGCCTGTTCGCTGAGTGCCACCTGACGCACCAGATTGATCATCTGCACCGTGTCTGTCACCACGCCGTAGGCCAGTTGCGCATAGCTCACATAGACCTGAACCTGCAGGGCGATGGACAGCGTTGGCAGCGAACCGGCATCGAGCTGACGTTCGCGGTCGCGCATTTCCGTCACCAGGGTCTGGATGGCAAAAGCGAAACTCAGCCGACTGCCACCCTCCTCCGCGCCAGGGCCGCCGGTATTGCCGGAGACCGCATCGACCAACTGCTGAACGCCTTTTTGTACTTTCAAGAAGCGCGCATCGGCGGTGTTGATGTGGACGCTGTCGGCCGGATGTCGCGCGTCGATCATGGTGAGCGAAAAGCGCCCGTCGGCGGTGCTTTTGACGCTTTCCAGTAGCGGCATGTATTCGCTGCGCAGCCCATGTTCGTTGCGCAATTGGCGCGTCGCCAGACCGAACTCTTGCGTCAGATAGCGTGCATCCACTTGCGCGAGGCTTTCGCCCAGTCGGGCATTTTCCGACAGCGAGCGTGCCCTCAGCGCTGATTGCTTCTCCCACACACTGATCGACTCAACCCCCGGGAGCGCAGTGTTCTCCAGCAAGCTGCCAACCTGCAGACTCGAGGGCAACACGGTCTCGGCAATGGCGGCAGTGTTCAGCTCAACCACGTTGAAGCGCAGATCGCCGGCATCCGCCAAACCATACAACCTTGCCAACTCACCACCATCGCGAAGCAGGTGTTCTTTGATGCCTTGTTGCATCGCCGATCCATGCTCGAAACCATACACCGCGAAATTCGGCTCAAAGAAGCGATAGGCCGTGCTGCCAGCGTTCACCACTCGGGCCGCCAGCAACACATGATTACCAGTGTCGAGCAGCAGCACACTGGACGCCGCTTTCGCCTCCAGCGCCGCCATCACTCCCTGCAAATCGTGACTACCCAGTGACGTGCCGACGAGGTTCATGCGCACCTCACGCAGCTCATCGAGCGACAACAGTAACGCCCGGGAGTCAGCGTCAGCTGGCGCCAGACTGGCGTTGGCGACCCTGCCGATCAGCGCGCGTTCGGCGCTCTCACCACGGCTGAATGCCGCCGCCATCAGCAACGCCAGCGGATAACAACGGCGGCCGGGATCACCCGCCGCGTGCACCAGAAAGGCCTGGGGCATCTGCCGCGCAGAGACCGCGCCCGCCTTGAAAAACTGCTCGCGCACGGGCGCTGCCTGCTTGAGGATCCGGGTGCGATATTCCCACTGCGCGGTGGCATTGATTTGCGCAATGGATTGGCCCCAATGACTTAGCGTCAACGACCGCGACAGCGCCAGTACCTTGAGTTCACGGGCCGACTGCTCGCCCCGTTTGACGTTACGCGCCAGCGCCGCTACGAAGGCCGGGGCCTGACGCTCAGACAAGGTTTTCTCGATGGCGGCAAAACGCGCGGATAACCCGCCATCAGCGCTGTCTCTGGCGAGTGCTTGCGCGGCTTGCCACGCGGGTTCAAATCCTGCGCTATCAAGACTTTCAGCAGCAAACAGCCCGCCAAGTACCACGCGATGCAACGGGCTCAGTTGCTCAAGGGGTAGCGAACCACGCCCGAGATGCACCAGCAGTTCATTGAGATTTTCCGGGTGCTGTGCGCCGACGGACGTCGGGATATCGTCGATCCGTTGGCTTCGTATTTGACGACGCTCATCGAAACTCAGGCTGGCGTTGCCCGCAAACACCACATCGCCACTGAGCTTGTCGGTCATGGCCCGAATAAAGGGTTCGCCCAGCTCATCGATCAGCCGTTGCACGATAGCGGTGATCAGTACCGGTTTGCCCTCAACCACTGGCCAGCCACGCTTGAAGGTCAGGGTATTCGCCGGTTTGAGCAGCTCCTGCAGATTGGCGGTGTAACGTGCCTTGAATTTGCCGTCGCGCCAGGCTTGTTGTTCGTTCGCCACCCAGGAAGATTCGCTGTCGTCGCGCTCCTTCCAGCCGCTGATCAACTCCTCTTCAGTGGCCGTGTTGTAGCCGTATTTTACGTGCTGTAACGCTTTGACCTGCAATGCCCCACGCGACGTGTATCGATGCTCGGCAAAGAGCTCCGTCCCCGCCAGTAACGCACCGGGGCCCGTGAGATCGATCGTTGCACCGGCTCCCGGTACGACACCGTCCCGGTGATACGTGACAATCGCGCTGATAATTCGAAACTCATACGCTTTCCAGAGACGTAGCAGCGTTTCATTTCCGGCGAATGGCGAATCAATTTCACCCAACCTGGTTTGCGTCTCGCTCAGTACCTGCGCTTCCTCCCAGGCAAGGCCCTTTTTATCCAGTTCGCGCTCAACCGCTTCGATGACGTCGTAGTAATACCGAACCAGTTTCATCGTAAAAAGCGTCATGTCAGCTTGCGAATGCGCAACGATGTAAGCATTCATCAACTTTGGATTGGGCGAACCGGGATCGGTCGGTGATCCCATGCCAAACATATCAGTGGCGGTGGACTGCGAATTCACCGGTGCAAAAATCTGATCAAGTGTTGGTAAACTTTTCGCCAACGCCTCAAGTTCAGCAAACTGTGCTTGAGGAATATTAACCAACACGTCCTGATATCGACTGCCATCGCGCCCAGGCATTAATTGCGGGTTGTGATTGAGCAGCAACTGCAAGACACCGGCTCGCGCCGACGAGTCCATCTTCGCGATATTGATACCACCGATCTCATCAGCGAGCGGCGGCAAGTAATCAAGGTCACTGTAAACACCCCCCTCCCCATGCACAGCTTGCAGCCGCACCACATCGGAAGCCGCCGCAAAGTTGCCACGCAAGGATATTTCACGGTCATAGGCAGACCACAGAAAGTGTTCCCTGAACGCCTGCCGGGCATTGCGTACCTGCACACGTTCGTCGGCCATGTCCAAGTGACTTTGCAAGTAGCGCTCTCGCGCCGCCCGCAGTTGCGACTTGTCCTGAGCAAATGCTTCGACCAGAAATTCGATGCGCGCTTCATCGGGGCTCAGCCCGCGTACTTGTGCTTGCTGGATGAAATCGAAGGCCTGTCGCCGCAAGACCGCCAACCGCGCTTCGTACAACTGACTCAAGGCAAAACTGGAAATCGGCTGATCGCCCCCTGAAAGCATGGCGTCTGCCTTGGCGGCTTGCACCAGGGTGCGATTGACATCAAACGCCATCAACGCCTCCGGGTCGTACCAGAGACTGAAAGTAAAGTCTGCCGGGGCCCGGGCTTTCCAGATGTTGAAGTAGTCGCGCTGATTGACGCCAAACATTGCGCCGCCCACCCAGACAAAATGCAGGTGTTTCGGCACTTCATGGGCAGTCAGCATGACGGTGTTTTGCAGACGTTGACGATAACTTTCCACTGTACGCACAAGATCAGCCAGCCCCGCAACTTCCTCCTGACTCTGCAACGCCAGCAACGTTTCCCGGAACAGGCTGATGGTCTGGTGCATGCCCTCCGATGTCTCTTGCAACAACGCCGCCGCCTGATACCTGAGCGCGGCTTCGTAGTGTTCGGCGCCTTTGAAGGCGTTCAAGATGCTCTCAACCTCCGAAGGGGCAGCGATCTTTTGCCATTCTTGATATTCACTGATTACAAAACTTTCTGAAGCCATTCTTAAACATCCTTTTTAGCGACAACTTCGAAAATAAAAGTGACACGCAGCCGTTCACCCAACTTCACAAACACTGAAGTTAAAAATTCGACCTGAAATTAAATACGAGAACAAAACTACGCCATGCCCCAAAAAAAACCAAAAACAACGCACTACAAGCCATTACGGAAACATGCAACAAACAATCGAAACTTTGAGAAAGACACTTAATAGAAGCGGCACAACCTATTGGCCGATTATTGATTATGCTATTGGCTTGAACACGCGAAGAGGACAGCCCCATGACAGACTGGCTCCTGGATCAGGTCTTTGACTTCAACGGTCACTCAGTGCGCCATGCCGTACGTGGCGATGGCCCGCCGCTGGTGTTCGTGCATGGCACACCTTTCTCGTCTTACGTGTGGCATCGGATCGCGCTGCACTTCTTTGCCACGCACCGCGTGTATTACTTCGATTTGCTCGGTTATGGACGCTCCGCGAAACCTGACGCCGATGTCTCCCTCGGTGTGCAAAACCAGTTGTTGGCGCAGTTGCTCGATCACTGGAACATCCAAAATCCCGACGTGGTCGCCCATGACTTTGGCGGTGCCACGGCGCTGCGCACTCACCTGCTCAATGGCAAGGATTACCGCAGCCTGACGCTGATCGATCCGGTGGCGCTGACGCCATGGGGCTCGCCGTTCGTACAACACGTGCGCCAGCATGAGGCAGCGTTCAGCGGTCTGTCCGATTACATCCAGCGCGCCGTCGTGCCGACCTACATTCGCGGGGCGATTCACCGGGCGATTCCCGACGACGAACTCGCGCCTTACGTAGAGCCGTGGCTCGGCGATCCCGGGCAAGCGGCGTTCTATCGGCAGATTGCGCAGATGGATGAGCGCTATACCCGTGAGGCAGAACCGTTGTATCCGAGCATCCGCTGCCCGGTACAGATTCTCTGGGGCGAAGACGATCAGTGGATTCCCATCGAGCGTGGCCGAGCGTTACATCAAATGATCCCGGGATCACAATTCCACCCGATTCCCAACGCCGGCCACCTCGTCCAGGAAGACGCCCCCGAAGCCATCGTCGCTGCGCTGATGCGCTTCCTCTAACCCACCACAAATCCCCTGTAGGAGCTGCCGAAGGCTGCGATCTTTTGATCTTGCTTCTAAAAAAAAAATCAAAAGATCGCAGCCTTCGGCAGCTCCTACATTGGGCTTTGGTGTGTTCGGGTGCACCGATTTCGCGCTAATCCACGTGTCTCGTCTATACATAACCCGCGCCAACCGGAACATGGCACGACCACTGCAACCCTTCTCCGCGTCTCCCTCTCTCCAGCAAGGACCGCCCCATGACGCAGAACGATCCCGGCAACGATTACCCCCTCAGCGAAGTCCCGATGCACGCGCGCAAAGGCCTGGCCTCTACGGCGATGGTGTTACTGGGCTTCACGTTTTTCACCGCGACCATGTTTGCCGGCGGCAAGCTCGGCGTGGCGTTCAGTTTCGGCGAGATGATGGCGGTGATCATCGTCGGCAACCTGTTGCTGGGTTTGTACGCCGCAGGCCTCGGTTACATCGCCTTCAAGAGTGGCCTCAACTCGGTGTTGATGGGGCGTTTTTGCTTCGGCGAAGTCGGCAGCAAACTCAGCGACCTTATCCTCGGTTTCACTCAAATCGGCTGGTACGCCTGGGGCACTGCCACCGCTGCGGTGGTGCTCGGCAAATACTTCGATCTCGATGAGGGCACGGTGCTTGGCTTGATGGTGCTGTTCGGTCTGGTGTTCTGTGCCACGGCTTACGTCGGTTATCGCGGGCTGGAGATTCTGTCGTACATCGCGGTGCCGGCGATGATGTTGCTGCTGATGCTGTCGATGTGGGTCGCGACAGTGAAAGTCGGCGGCTTCGAGGGTTTGCTCAGCGTCGTGCCAAGTGGTTCGCTGGACTGGTCGACGGCGATCACTTTGGTGTTCGGCACCTTCGTCAGCGGCGCGACGCAAGCGACCAACTGGACGCGTTTCTCGCGCTCGGCGCGTGTCGCGGTGCTGGCCAGCCTGATCGGTTTCTTCATCGGCAACGGCTTGATGGTGTTGATCGGCGCGTACGGCGCCATCGTCTATCAACAGCCGGACGTGGTTGAAGTGCTGCTGTTGCAAGGCTTCGCCATGGCCGCGATGGCCATGCTGTTGCTGAACATCTGGAGCACGCAGGACAACACCATCTACAACTTCGCCGTCGCCGGTTGCAACCTGCTGCGCACCGGACGGCGCAAGACCGTGACGCTGGCCGGCGCGGTGATCGGCACCCTGCTCGCGTTGCTCGGCATGTACGACATGCTCGTGCCCTACCTGATTCTGCTCGGCACGGTGATTCCGCCGATTGGCGGGGTGATCATGGCCGACTTTTTCTACCGCTGGCGCGGGCACTATCCACGCCTGGCCGACGCACGGTTGCCGGCGTTCAACTGGCCGGGCCTCGGGGCTTACGCGGTCGGCACCGTCGCCGCGTTCAGCTCACCATGGGTTGCGCCGCTGGTAGGCATCGCCGCTGCCGCGTTAACGTATGTCATCGTCACCGGCGCGCTCGGCGCTCGCAGCGCGGCCGCGCCACTACAAGACTTATAAAAAAGGATTCGCCTGATGCACATCATCAACGCCCGTTTGCGCAACCAGGAAGGTTTGCACGAATTGCACCTCGAAGACGGCCTGATCCGCAGCATCGCCCGGCAGACCGAAGCGCCGACGCTGGGCCCCGACGACCTCGACGCCGGCGGCAATCTGGTGGTGCCGCCCTTCGTCGAGCCACACATTCACCTCGACGCCACCCTCACCGCCGGCGAACCGCGCTGGAACATGAGCGGCACGCTGTTTGAAGGCATCGAATGCTGGGGCGAGCGCAAGGTCACCATCACCGAAGAAGACACCAAGACCCGCGCCAAGAAAACCATCCAGACCCTCGCCGCGCACGGTATTCAGCATGTGCGCACCCACGTCGACGTCACCGATCCACAACTCACCGCACTGAAAGCCATGCTCGAAGTGCGCGAAGAAAGCCGTCATCTGATCGACCTGCAAATCGTCGCGTTCCCACAGGAAGGCATCGAGTCGTTCCGCAATGGCCGCGAGTTGATGGAAGAGTCGATCCGCATGGGTGCTGACGTGGTTGGCGGCATTCCGCATTTCGAGTACACCCGCGATCAAGGCGTCAGTTCAGTGAAGTTTCTGATGGATCTGGCCGAGCGCACCGGTTGCCTGGTCGACGTGCATTGCGACGAGACCGACGACCCTCACTCACGCTTCCTCGAAGTCCTCGCCGAAGAAGCACGCAGCCGCGACATGGGCGCCCTCGTCACCGCCAGCCACACCACGGCGATGGGTTCTTACGACAACGCTTACTGCGCGAAACTGTTCCGTCTGCTCGGGCATTCCGGGATCAGTTTTGTCTCCTGCCCAACCGAAAGCATCCACCTGCAAGGGCGCTTCGACAACTTCCCGAAACGCCGTGGCGTCACCCGGGTGAACGAGTTGCTCGAAGCCGGGATGAATGTGTGTTTCGGTCAGGACTCCATCGTCGATCCGTGGTATCCGCTGGGCAACGGCAACATCCTGCGGGTGCTTGAGGCGGGGCTGCACATTTGCCACATGCTCGGTTATCGCAACCTGCAAAGTGCGCTGGATCTGGTCACCGACAATAGCGCCAAAGCGATGCATCTGGGCGAGCGTTATGGGCTGGAACAGGGGCGCCCGGCGAACCTGCTGATTCTGTCGGCGGACAGTGATTATGAAGTGATCCGCAGTCAGGGTTTGCCGCTGTATTCGATTCGCGCCGGCAAAGTGCTGATGAAACGGCAGATGCCGGTGGTGGAGTTCGTCTAAGGTGAAGAAACCGGCGTCGCAATGACGCCGGCAACCCCTGCGATGGATGCTCCTTCATGCTGAAGTTCGTGCGTAGTTGATCAGCCGCCATCCTCATTTTCTTGAGGATTTCCCAATGAACCACACACCCTCACCCATGGCCTCGCTGTACCACGAAGGCCGACAGACGTTTACCGAACTTGTACCCGACGGCGGCGCTCGGCTCGATGCGCTGTTTCACACCGTGCCCGCGCTGGGTGAATTGGCAGTTGGCGTGGTCTACGGGCATTTGCACGCCCGCCCGGGCCTCGATCCGCGCCTGCGGGAAGCGGTGTCGTTTGCAGCCATTGTGGCGTCGGGCATGGTCGGCCCGCCATTGAGTGTGCACCTCAAGACAGGGCTGGCCTCGGGTTTGGCCCCCGGTGAAATGACTGAGGTGCTGTTGCAGGCCTCGGCATTCGCGGGGTTTCCGCGGGCGGTGAGTGCGGCGGAACAACTCAATCGGCTGTTCGACGAGTCTGGGTTGGCATCACCGCCGGCACCGACACCCCGTGAAATCGCGTTGGAATTCTGTGAGCAAGTGCGCGGCGGGCACGCGCCGATGCCGGTCAGTGCAGCGGTGAAACGCCTGTTGAAACATGCGCGGCAGCTGGCATTGCAGGCCAGTTCGGCGCATGCGGTGATTGTTGAGTGTTTCGAGGATGAGCCGTCGCCCCGCGCATTGCTGCGGTTGGAGGTGCAGGGTGAGCAGGTGGTGTCGGTGACGTTGTTCAAGGCCCACTGAAGGGTGACCAAACCAAACTCCCACAGGGTTTTGGGGTGAACACATTATTTGTATGCACCTAAATCCAATGTGGGAGCGAGCTTGCTCGCGAAGAGGCCCGCACATTCAACATCAACGTGACTGACATACCGCTTTCGCGAGCAAGCTCGCTCCCACAGGGTTATGTATTTGGACTGGTGTTTGTGTTCACATCTGAGCCACTGTAGGAGTGAGCCTGCTCGCGATTGCGGTGTGTCAGGCAACATATGATTTGAAGGGTAGTCCGCTATCGCGAGCAGGCTCACTCCTACAGGGGTTATGTCGGTGGACATTGTGTTTGTGTTCAGCACAAAACCCTGTGGAAGCCTGGCTTGCCAGCGATGGCGGTTTCGAGTTCAGCCGATCAACCGCGCCGTACCAAACAACCTGACGCGCACCTGCTCGCCGTCGATTGCTTCCAGCAAAATGGGTGCCGTGCCGCCGGGCATGACCACCTGCACTTCACCCGCTTCAACCCAACCCACCCGCCATGCCGCACACGCCACCGCACTGGCGCTGGTGCCTGATGACGCCGTCGGCCCTTCGCCACGTTCGAAGACGCGCGCGACGATGCGCTGCTCGGAATCACGTGCCGCCCATTGCAGATTGACGCCCGCCGTACACGGGTCGCCAACGCCGGTCGGCATGGCGTAGGCGATCTGGGTCAGGCCTTCATTCAGTGGCGACTCACGCATCTGTTCGTTACTCGGCAACGCCGACTTGTCGCCAAGCAGCGTCACGCAATGTGGATTGCCGATGCGCACAAATTGGCTGTGCTCCCAGGTCGGATCAAGTGCCGCCAATAGCTGAATTCTGCTGACCTCCCGGCTATTGAAATCAACACTTTCAACGCCCTGCGCACCCACCGCGCACGGCCCGAAATCCGCTTGACCGAGATCGAGCCAGAAGCCTTGCACACCTGCGACGTCGGCAGGCTTCACCGACGTTTCCACCGCGTCACCTTTGTCGTGATGAACGCGCAACAACGCGCCCTCCTCCCGCAGCAATCCTTGCTCGGTCACTGCCTGGGAGAAAATCGTCAGACCGTTGCCACTGCGCTCGGCGAGGGTGCCGTCGGTGTTGACGATCAGCACATCGAACGGCGGCGAGGTCTGGAACGGGCCGATCAGCAGGCCGTCGCTGCGGTGGGATTTGCTGTTGGCTGGGCGCTGGCCATCGGGCCAGTCGCAGCAGCGTTTGATAGCGGCCTCAGTCCAGGACTGGCGCAAGGATGCGCATTCGGCAGCGCTGGCAGGCAGATCAATGCCCGCCTCGCGCAAGGCTTGCGGCGAAACCACACCGTAGATATTGCCCCGCGCATCATAAAACTGCGTCATCACTCGTAATCCCCGCAACCGAAAAAACCAACTGTAAACCGCATTCCCCTGTAGGAGCTGCGGCACGCTGCGATCTTTTGATTCTGATTTTGAAAAACACAGATCAAAAGATCGCAGCGTGCCGCAGCTCCTACAGGAGAAGGTAGGATGTCGTCTGTACTTCCTCGGATGACGGGCGATCGAACCTCGACGCCGTATCACTGTCCTTCGGGGACGCGAAGTTTTTTGCCAAGGATCGATATGACCAGCCTCAACGCCCAAGCCACCTTCGTCCCCGGACGCCTGCAACAGATGTCCACGCGCATCGCCTTTTTCATCGCCGGGCTCGGCATCGCGGCGTGGGCGCCGTTGGTGCCGTACGCCAAGGCGCGCGCCGGGCTAGATGAGGGCACGTTGGGTTTGCTGTTGTTGTGTCTGGGCGTCGGCTCGATTCTGGCAATGCCGCTGGCGGGGATTCTCGCTACGCGCTTCGGCTGTCGGCGCGTGGCCACGGGTGGCACGTTGTTGATTTGCGCGGCGCTGCCATTGCTGGCGACGGTGTCATCGATCCCTGCGCTGGTCGCCACGTTGTTCATGTTCGGCGCCGGGCTCGGCACGGTGGATTCGACGGTCAATCTGCAAGCGGTGATCGTCGAACGTGCCAGCGGCAAGAACATGATGTCGGGCTTTCACGGCTTGTTCAGCCTCGGCGGGATCGTCGGTGCGGCGGGCGTCAGCGCCCTGCTCGGCCTCGGCCTGACGCCGCTCGCCGCGATGCTGGTGGTGGTCGTGGTGCTGATCGCGGCGCTGTGCAAATGCGTGCCGCACATGCTGCCTTACGGCAGTGAAAGCTCGGGCCCGGCATTCGCCATCCCCCACGGCATCGTGCTGTTTATCGGCGGGATGTGCTTCATAGTCTTCCTCACCGAAGGCGCGGCGCTGGACTGGAGCGCGGTGTTTCTGGCGCAGGAACGCGGGATCGACACGGCCTATGCCGGATTAGGTTATGCAGCGTTTGCGTTGACCATGACGGCGGGACGCTTGATGGGTGACCGGATTGTGCGGATCGTCGGCGCCACGCGGATCATTCTGTTTGGCGGGCTGCTGGCGGCGGGCGGTTTGTTTCTGGCGACGTTCGCACCGAGCTGGGAAGCGGCATTGGTCGGGTATGCGCTGGTCGGCGCCGGTTGCTCGAACATCGTGCCGGTGCTGTACACGGCGGTGGGCAAACAGACGGTGATGCCGGAAAGCATCGCGGTGCCGGCGATTACCACGTTGGGCTATGCGGGGATTTTGGCGGGGCCGGCGGTGATTGGCTTTGTCGCGCATGCCAGCAGCTTGAGCTTTGCCTTTGGGCTGATGGCGGTGCTGTTGGTGGCTGTGGCCATTGGCGGGAAAGTCTTGAAAGTCTGAAGCAAAAGATCGCAGCCTGCGGCAGCTCCTACATGAGATCGTTCCCACGCTCTGCGTGGGAATGCCTCAATGGACGCTCCGCGTCCGCTTTTGGACGCAGAGCGTCCCGGGCTGCATTCCCACGCGGAGCGTGGGAACGATCAGTTATCTTATGCTTTAAAAACCAACGCTGGCCTGCACAAAGAACGTCCTTGGCGCGCCCACATACATCCCCGAATTGTTATCGCTGGAGCGGGTGAAATACTGCTTATCGAAAACGTTCTTCACCCCCGCGCCCAACTTCAAATTCGACACCTGCGGCCCGAAGTCATAGCCGCCACGCACGTTCCATGTCACGTAACCCGGGATGTCGCCGTACTGCCCGTCCGCCGTGCCTTCGGTGATGTAGTTGCCGTTGAAGCTGCCATCGGCGTTGACACCGGTACCCGGCGAACGCTGTTTCGACTGGGCAAAGCCGTCGATGTTGTACGTCCAGCGGTTGATGTCGTAACGCAAACCCACCGTCGCCACCTGACGCGAATAGAACGGCAGATCACGGCCCTTGAAGCCCGGAATTTCACCTTCATACGTTGCGCGGGTGTAGGTGAAACCGGCGTTGGCGGTCAGGCCATCAAGACGCGGATCCAGCGCCGCCATGTCGTAATGCACCGACGCTTCAAGTCCCTGGTGCTTGGTCGCGCCAAGATTCGTCCAACCAACATCGTTACTGATGTATTGCAGTTCATCATCGAAGTCGATGTAGAACAGCGTCACTTCACCGCCCCACACGTCATCGTTGTAGCGTGTGCCGATTTCGTAGGTCTTGGCCTTTTCCGGCTCCAGACCGTTGGCGGTCTGATCACCCGAACCGCCCTGCCCCAGCTGAAAATACTGCAGGCTGCCGAACGAGGTTTCGTAGTTGGCGAAAAGCTTCCACGCGTCCGACAGGTGATACATCACGCTCAGCGCCGGCAGCGGTTCGTTGCTTTCGATGCTGCGATTTTTCTCTGGCACGCGTTTGCCGGCGGTGTCGAGCACGGCGCGATCATGCCAGTCAGTGCTGATGTGTTCGAAGCGAATGCCGGGCGTGATCGTCCAGTTGCCAACGTCAATCTTGTTGTCGACGTAGACCGAGTTAGCCTCGGTGCCGCCGGTGCGATCCTGGAAGACGTGGCCATCAGACGTCGGCGTTACGACAGGCTGATTGTTGACCAGCGCCAGACGACTCGATTGCTCGTGCATCGCCTCTTTCAAATAGCGATAACCGACGCTGACTTCCTGGCTGGTCGGGCCGACATCGAAGACCCGCGATACCCGTGGTTCGATGCCCAGCGTGTAGTAGGAACGCGGGTACGAGCTGAGGGTTTTCTGATCGCGGGCGGCGATGGTGCTGCCGCGAAAACTGTCGGTGTAATAGGTCAGCACTTCGGCCTGGGTGCGCTCGTCGATCTGGCGAATCCACTTGAACGACACGTCTTTGCGGCGACCACTGAATTGGTCGTAATCGCGCACCGAGTCGTACGGTTTGTCGTCGTATTGTTTCTGCGTCAGACCGCCGGGCATGTCGGCGCTGGCGTCGTAGTAGTGAAAGTTGAGGCTGAAGTCGTCCTGATCGGTCGGCGCCCAGTGAGTCTTGAGCAGCACGTCGTCGATGTCGTTGCCGTTATTGCGCTCGCGGTAACCGTTGCCATTCACGCCGGAATACAACAACGCCACGCCCATGCCGTTGTCGGCCGTGCCGCCAAGGAACGCGGTGTCGATGTGTTTCCAGCCGCCGTACTGGGTGGTTTCCAGGGTGGTGCCGATTTCACCGGTGGCTTTTTCCGGGATCGCGCGGGTAACGAAGTTGATCACGCCGCCGACGTTTTGCGGCCCATAACGCACGGAACCGGCACCACGAACCACGTCGATGCTGTCGAGGTTACCGGATGAAATCGGTGCCATCGACAGTTGTGGTTGACCATAGGGAGCGAAAGCCGCCGGTACGCCGTCAATCAACACCGTGGAGCGCGGCGACAGGCGCGACGTCAGACCACGCACGCCGACGTTCAACGAAATATCGCTGCCGCCGGTGCCGTTGGAATCCTGCACCTGCACGCCCGGCACACGCTTGAGCACGTCGCTGACGTTCATCGCACCTTGCTCGACCATGGCTTCGCGGCGAATCACCGTGCGCGCACCGGGATGGTTTTGCACCACGGCGGCGTCGGCATCACCGAGCCAGTCGCCGACTACTTTGATGTCGGTCACGCCCAGTTCAAGCGGGCCGTTGGTCGCAGCGGAAGTCGCAGCGGGCGACAGCGTTACCGAGCCTCCGTTGATCTGATAATCCAGACCGCTGCCTTGCAGCAACTGACGCAGCGCCTGCTCCGGGGAGATGTCGCCATCGACGGCCGGGGCTTGTTTGCCGGCGACCAGATCAGGGCTGAAAAACACTTGCAGCGAGGTTTGCTGGCCCAGTTCGCTCAGCGCCTGACCCAATGGCTGGGCGCGGATATGAATCGCTTCACCGGCAAACGCCAGCGGCATCGCAGCGTTGACCGCGAGCGCGAGGGCCAGCGGCAACCAAGGGGATTTTTTATTGTGGGCAGTGGTGGTTTTCACGTCGAACGTAGTCCTGTGGATCGCAAGAGTGTGCGGCTGTTAATGCAAACCAGTTGCAGTTGAACAGGAAGACGATGAACTCGAAAAAAACCTGAATTTTATTTTGAAATAATTTCCTGACTGCCATCCGCATGGGTGCGAACGGCCACTGGCAGGATGCTCGGCAAGGCTTTGAGCAAGGCTTCGGTGTTGTCGGATTTGAACACGCTGGTCAGGCGCAGACTGGCCACCGCAGGGTTGCTGACGGTCAGCGGCTTCTCGCGATAACGCGATACTTCCGCGGCCACTTCGCTGAGGCTGGCGTTGTTGAACACCAGTTTGCCGCTGCGCCATGCGGTGAGTTCTGCGGGGTTCACCGCATAGGCGGCAGCGACTTTGCCTTGGGCATCGACGTAGGTACCGAGGCCTGCGGTCAGGCTGATGAAGTCGTTGTCCGGCGCATTGTGGCCCTGCACTTTCACCGTGCCCTGCTCCACCGCCACGCGGGTTTGCGTGACGTCGCGGCGCACATCGAAACGGGTGCCGGTGACCGTGACCTTGCCGCTGCCGGCCTCGACCACGAACGGTCGCGAGGTGTCGTGTTCAACGCTGAACATCGCCTCACCTTCGCTCAATTCGATCAATCGGCGATCTTTTTCGAAGCGCACCTGCAAGCGGCTACGGCTGTTCAGATCGATCACCGAACCGTCCGGCAGCGCTACGTGTTTGCGCTCGCCCATCGCGGTGCTGAATTCGGCGCGGTAACCGCCCGGATGATTCAAACCGCTGAACAGACCGAGGCCGAGCGCCACTGCCACCACACTCGCGGCCACGGCATAACGTAACAACGGACGTCGTTCGCGGCGCGCCGGTGGAGTTTCAACCAAGGCTTTGAGGCGTGGCGCCGGCAGTAAATCAGCGGCCGTCCACAGGCCTTGAAGCAACTGGAATTCGTCACGGTGCTGCGGATGCTCATTCAGCCAGGCGTCGAAGCGTTGCTGCTCGTCGGCACTGACCACCGGCTCCTGCAAACGCACAAACCAGCGCGCCGCATCATCGCGCACCGTTGTTTGCCCGCACGCGCAATCACGAGTATCCATCATGGAATGTCCTGTCCGGCCGGGAATATAAAGACACACAGCCCCCTGTAGGAGCTGCCGAAGGCTGCGATCTTTTCAACGACACACACCATCACGACTGCAACCCGTCCAGGCGATCACGCAAATGCCGCAGGGTGCGGATCATATACTTTTCGACCATGTTCTTGGACAGGCCCAGGCGTTCGGCGATTTCGGCCTGGGTCAGGCCTTCGATCTTCTGCCAGACGAAAATCTTCCGGCAATTGACCGGCAGCTCGCTCAGCGCCCGCTCGATGGAGTCGGCCAACTGGATCGCATGCATGTAATGCTCCGGGTCGCCGGACGACGACGCACTGTGATCGATCGCCTCCGACTCCATGGCGCCCCGCCGATCCTCACGCCGATAACCGTCGACCGCGATATTGCGTGCGGTCTGATGCAAATACGCCCGAGGCTGCTGCACCGTCGCCGAATCGGATTCGAGCACCCGCACAAAGGTGTCGTGCGCCAGATCCTCGGCCTGCGCGCGATTGCGCAGGCGACGAGTCCAGGTGCCGATCAACTCTTCGTAATGCTCGAAAAAGCCGGGTCTGCGGGGACGCATTGGGGTATGGGCGGCGTGCTGAGGAAAGGGGCGTGAATAGTAATGCTTCCTATTAACCCCGGCAATTCATTCCGTTGCCTGCGTACATTCCCCCCTGTAGGAGCTGCCGAAAGCTGCGATCTTTTGATCTTGCTTTAAAAGACAAAATCAAAAGATTGCAGCCTTCGGCAGCTCCTACAAAGTGATCATTTAGCGGCTGACTTTATTGTCAGGAGCAACGCCAGGGCGCTGCACACAATCAAGGTTTCGCCAAGCGCCTGCGACCAACCAGCAAGCATCAACCCCGCGCCAATCAACAGGTAATAGAACAGCCCCAACAACGCCCCGGCGGTACCCAATCGATCCGAATAATCAACCAGCGCCATCCCCAAGATATTCGGGATCGCCATACCGAACGCCAGCACGATCAGCAACATCGGCAGCACAAACGCCGCACTGTCCTGCAACCACCAAACGCCCAGACCACCGAGCAAACCGCTGACAGCCGCGAGGCGAATCAACTGCATCGCCGCGACCCCGGCCTTTAACAAACGCTTGTTGAACCACGCGCCGAACCCCGAGCCCAGCGCGAGGATCACGCCGCTGTAGCCGAACAACGTGTCACTCAAGCCCAGCCGCTGAAACTGGAACGGCGCGAGGCTGTAGTAGCTGAACAGGGCGACATTGAAGGAGGCAATCCACAGCGCCGAACGCCAGATACCCAGGTCACGCAACATGCGCCCAAGGGTTTCAAACAGACTCACCGGCGGCAGTTGCTCCGGCCGGGTTTCCGGCAGGTTGTACATACTCCACAGCAAGAGCAGCACGGCAAGCACTAGCAAAGCGCCGAGGACACCGCGATAACCAAAGGCCTGCACCAGACTGGCACCGCTGAACAAACCGATCGCCGGACTGGCCGCCAGCGCGATGCCCATTATTGAAAAAACCTGCGCGAGCTCCGCGCCCTTGAAGCGGTCGCGCAATACGGTTTGCGTCACCACCGAGCCGACCGCCGCACCAAACGCCGCCACCGCCTGAACCGCTAACAACCCGGTAAAACTGCCAACCCGCAAGCCGATCACCGTCGCCGATGCATAGATCGCCAGCCCTGCAAGCATCGTTGGACGCCGGCCGATGCGATCGCACAACCGGCCCCACACCACCACGCCCACGGCAAACGCGAGGAAATACACCGATAAAGTTTGCGCCGCCGCTTCGGGGCCGACGTCAAACACCCGACCGATATCGCCCAGCGCCGGGCTGTACAGGGTTTGCGCGATCTGCGGAAACATCAGCAGCGCGATCGCCAGCAGCAACAGATTTCTGTTGTTCATCCTTCGTAACTCCTCAAGTAAACCGCAGAGGAGTTTAAGAAGCGGCGACTGGCGTATTATCCGAATCCTGCCAACTTATCGCTGAAATCGGACAACCCATGGCTTGGCTCGATGCCCACGCAACGTTTGACGCTGACAGTTACCGCGCGCCGGTGATCGGCATCGCCGCGACCCTGGGTGATCACGATTCCGGCCTGCATCAACATCAACGCGGGCAACTGCTATTCACCCGTCAGGGCTGCACGCGCATTACGCTGGCCCAGCAATTGTGTCTGTTGCCACCGTCGCGGGCGGCGTGGATTCCGCCGGGCGTGAGTCATCGCGCGGTGATGCAGCACAGTGTCGATTACCGTTCGATCTACCTGACTGCCGAACTGTGCGCCGAGCTGCCGCAGCAGGTCTGCGTGATTGAGGTCAGCTCACTGCTGCGCGCCGTGCTGGAGCCGATCGCAACAGCGGATTTCGACACCGATTGGCAACAGGGCAAATTCGCCCATTTACTCGGTTTGTGCCTGAGCGAAATCGCTGAAGCGGCGCAGCAACCGATGCTATTGCCCCTGCCTCGGGACAAGCGTCTGGCGCCGCTGCTGACTACGCCGGAACGATTACCCCCGGAGATGCAAACGCTGGAACAACAGATCGGCGCCAGCAGCCGCACGATCGGGCGGATCTTCCAACGCGAAACCGGCATGAGCTATCAACAATGGCGTCAGCAATGGCGGTTGATGCGCGCCATGGAATTGCTCGCCACCGGGCGCAGCCTCAGCTATTGCGGGTTCGAACTGGGTTTCGCCAGCGACAGCGCGTTTATCGCTTTCTTCAAATCAATGACCGGCAGCACGCCCGGACACTGGCTCAAATAAACAACTGACGATCGGCATCAGAAATAAATTGCCACTAAATATTACCTGCGTCATATTACAGCCGTAATAACGAACCATTTGCGCAGGTATTCCGCCATGACCAGCATGCCCACCCTCGAACCTGTTGCGGTGAAGGCCAAGCCTCCCCTGCTTAAACGCGTGCTGCTTGCGGGCGTCGGTTTACTCGCGCTGATTTTCGCCGGCGTGTACGCCGTGCATTGGTGGGGCGCTGGACGTTTTCTCGAAGAGACCGACGATGCCTACATCGGAGGCGACGTCACGGTGATCGGGCCGAAAGTCGCCGGTTACATCGACGAAGTGCTGGTCAGCGACAACCAGCACGTCAAGGCCGGCGATGTGCTGATCCGTCTCGACGCGCGCGACTACCGCGCCAATCTGGCGAAAAGCGAAGGCGCGGTCGCCGCTGAAGAAGCGCTGCTGGCTAACCTCGACGCCACTGAACAACTGCAACAAGCTGTGATCGGCCAGGCCCGCGCCGGCATCGATGCGGCAGGCGCCGAAACCGCGCGCTCGCGTGACGACAACGCCCGCTACAAACGTCTGGTGACGACCAATGCCGTGTCGGTCGAAAGTGCGCAACGCGCCGACGCAACCTTCAAAACCGCGCAAGCCTTGAGCGCCCGCGCCCAGGCCGAACTGCTCGCCGCGCAACGCCAACTCGCGGTGATCGATACGCAAAAACAACAGGCCCGCGCCGCCCTGCAGCAGGCTCGCGCCGAACGTGATCTGGCGCAGTTGAATCTCGGCTACACCGAATTGCGTGCGCCGGTGGATGGCGTGATCGGCAACCGCCGCGCACGGGTTGGCGCTTATGCGCAGGCCGGTTCGCAACAACTGTCGGTGGTGCCGGCCAGCGGCTTGTGGGTCGATGCCAATTTCAAGGAAGACCAATTGGCGCGGATGAAACCCGGCCAACGCGTAAGCATCCGCGCCGATGTGCTGTCCGGACAGGAATTCCACGGTCGTCTCGACAGCCTCGCCCCCGCCACCGGCTCGCAGTTCAGCGTGTTGCCGCCGGAAAACGCCACCGGCAACTTCACCAAAATCGTTCAGCGGGTGCCGGTGCGCATCCTCCTCGACCCGGCGGACGGCGTGCTCGGCCACCTGCGCCCGGGGCTGTCAGTGACAGCAGAAGTCGACACCCGCGCCCAGCCTGAAACCAGCGCCGTGGCCGTCGCGCCATGAGCGCCGCCGCCCTCGCCGCCCCTGCGCAACCGTTCAACGCGGCGGACATGGCCACCGCGACCAAGGTATTCGCCTTCGCGACGATGTGCATCGGCATGTTTATCGCGTTGCTCGACATCCAGATCGTCTCCGCTTCGTTGCGCGATATTGGCGGTGGATTGTCCGCCGGCACCGATGAAACCGCGTGGGTGCAGACCAGTTATTTGATCGCCGAAATCATCGTGATTCCCTTGTCGGGCTGGCTGTCGCGCGTGTTCTCGACGCGGTGGTTGTTCTGCGCGTCGGCAGTCGGTTTCACCCTCGCCAGTCTGCTCTGCGGCATCGCCTGGAACATCCAGAGCATGATCGCTTTTCGCGCCCTGCAAGGTTTTCTCGGCGGCTCGATGATTCCGCTGGTGTTCACCACCGCGTTCTTTTTCTTCACCGGCAAACAGCGAGTAATCGCAGCGGCGACCATTGGCGCGGTCGCCTCATTGGCGCCAACCATGGGCCCGGTGATTGGCGGCTGGATCACCGATATTTCGTCGTGGCACTGGCTGTTCTACATCAATCTGGTGCCGGGGATTTTTGTCGCCGTGGCAGTGCCGATGCTGGTGAAAATCGACCAACCGGAATTGTCGCTGCTCAAGGGCGCGGACTATCTGAGCATGGTCTTTCTCGCGCTGTTTCTCGGCTGCCTCGAATACACCCTCGAAGAAGGCCCGCGCTGGAACTGGTTCAGCGACCAGACGATTTTGACCACGGCGTGGATCAGCGGGCTCGCCGGATTGGCCTTCATTGGCCGAACCTTGCACGTGGCCAATCCGATCGTTGATCTGCGCGCCTTGAAGGATCGCAATTTCGCCCTCGGCTGCTTCTTTTCCTTTGTCACCGGCATCGGCCTGTTTGCGACGATTTATCTGACGCCGTTGTTTCTCGGCCGGGTGCGCGGCTACAGCGCGCTGGACATTGGTCTGGCGGTTTTCTCCACCGGCGTGTTCCAGATCATGGCGATTCCGCTGTACGCCTTTCTCGCCAATCGCGTCGATCTGCGCTGGATCATGATGGTCGGGTTGGGGTTGTTCGCGGTGTCGATGTGGGAATTCAGCCCGATCACCCACGACTGGGGCGCGGGGCAATTGATGCTGCCGCAAGCACTGCGCGGAATTGCTCAGCAACTGGCGGTGCCGCCGGCGGTGACATTGACCTTGGGAGGGTTGGCGCCAGCACGCTTGAAGCATGCGTCGGGCCTGTTCAACCTGATGCGCAATCTAGGTGGGGCGATTGGGATTGCGGCGTGTGCGACCATTCTCAATGACCGTACCAACCTGCATTTCACGCGGTTGGCCGAGCATCTGAACAGCAGCAATGAGGCGATGAATCAGTGGCTGTCGCAGGTCGGCGGCAACTTCGCCACGCTGGGCCAAAGCGGTGACGTCGGCGTCACCGCCAGCCTGCGCCAGTTGTGGTTGCTGACGTACCGCGAGGCGCAGACGCAAACCTACGGCGACACCTTTCTGATGATCATGGTCTGCTTCGTCATCGCCACGGCGATGGTGCCCTTGATGCGCAAGGTACAACCACCGGCCGCGCCGAGTGCGGATGGGCATTGATCCCGATCCCAAAATCACCACATTCCCGTGTAGGAGCTGCCGAAGGCTGCGATCTGTTGATTTTGTTTTTAAAAGACAAGAGCAAAAGATCGCAGCCTTCGGCAGCTCCTACAGTGGGTTTTGTGTAGGGAGGAGTTAGGCTTGTGGGGTTTTGCGGAAGCCGACGGCCAGGCGATTCCAGCTGTTGATGGTGCTGATTGCCACGGTCAGGTCGACCAGTTCTTTCGGGGTGAACTGCGCCGCGACTACTTCGTAATCTTCATCCGGTGCGTGGGTCAGGCTCAGTTGGGTCAGCGATTCAGTCCACAGCAGCGCGGCGCGTTCGCGGTCGCTGAAGAACGGCGCTTCACGCCATGCGGTCACGGCGAACAGACGACGCGGGGTTTCGCCGCCCTTGATTGCATCGGCGGTGTGCATGTCGATGCAGAAGGCGCAGCCGTTGATTTGCGAAGCGCGCAGCTTGACCAGTTCAACCAGGGTCTTTTCCAGTGGCAGTTTGGAAACGGCGGTTTCGAGGGCGATCATCGCTTTCAGGGCGTCCGGGGAAGCGGTGTAGAAATCGGTACGAGCTTTCATGGTGAGTATCCGGGGGCGAGTGAATGTGTGACTACGTTAGTCCCGGCGCGGGGTTCGGCAAATAGCCAATATTCCAGAAGAACAGTAGGCCACTTGGCCACGCGATCGACCGCTGGTCAGCCGACCGGCACCAACGCTTCAGCGCGTCAGACCAATATCAGGTAAATCCCCTTTTTGGAGACGTACCATGAAGACGCGCACTTTCACTTCATTATTGCTCGCCGGCCTGCTCGCCACGGCTTCGGCCGCCAGCTTCGCGGCCAACGATGGCGCTGACGCCACTGGCACCAAATCCGGCGCCACCAGCGGCTCGACCATGCCACCGGATAACACACCGGGCGCGCCTTCTGGCGGCAACGGTTCCGACGGCGGAGGTTCGGGCACCGGCACCAATGGCGGTTCCAGCGGTTCGGGCTCAGGCGCGGGCGGCGGCACCGGTTCGGCCGGCGGCGGGACTGGCGGTGCGGGCGGTGGCACGGGCGGCTGAACGAACAAGAGCCATCCGTGGTGATCACCGATCACCCAAATGATGCAGATTCCATGTGGGAGCGAGCTTGCTCGCGAAGGCGGTGTGTCAGGTAAAAATTGTTTATCTGACACAGCGCCTTCGCGAGCAAGCTCGCTCCCACAGGGGTTTTGTGTTGGATTCTGGATTAGCGATCGGAGCGCATGAGTTCGGCGATTCCGCCGTCCAGCGATAACACCGCCGCGCGATTGCGCCCGGCATTTTTCGCTTGATACAACGCCGCATCAGCGCGGTGGATGAACGTTTCCAGACTGTCATTGCCGCTAGGAATAAACGCATAGCAACCCAGGCTCACCGTCAGATACCCGGTGGGCGAGCCGCTGTGGATGATGTGTTTATCGATCACGCTGCGGCGAATCTGCCCGGCAATCGCCAATGCGCCGTTGATGTCAGTATCCGGCAGCAACACCGCAAACTCTTCACCGCCGTAACGCACCGCCAGATCCGCCTTGCGCTGACAACAAGTCTTGACCACTTGCGCCACCTGCATCAGGCAATGATCACCGGCGACATGGCCGTAGGCATCGTTGTAGCGCTTGAAGAAATCGATATCGAGCATGATCAGGCTCACCGGACTCACCTGCCGCGCGCCACGGGCAAATTCAATTTCCAGCGAACGTTCGAACAAGCGCCGATTGGCCAGTCCGGTCAGGCTGTCGTGGGTCGCAATCTGCTCCAGCGCGAGTTGGGCTCTGCGCAGATTCTTCTCGATGCGCTCGCCATTGCGCACCTGATGGATGAACACCCAGCCGAACAAGCCGACGCCCAAAATCACCAGCGCAATGATCACGCTGGACTGAAACGCGCGCTCATACCAACCCTTGAGAATCGTGTCGCGCGACGACGCTGCGGCGACCACCAATGGATACGACCCCAGTTGCCGATAGCCATACAAACGCACGACGTCATCGACCACCGACCTGATCATCGCCGTGCCGGACTGGGCTTCCGGCAGCAACTTCTGATAAATCCGCCCTTGCGCCAGCGACGTACCAATGAGGTTTTCTTCAAACGGTCGACGCGCCAACAGCGTGCCGTCAGTCAGGCCGAGGAACATGATGCCGTTGTCGTCGAGGCTGAAGCTTTTGAAGAACTGATCGAAGTACGCCATCTTGATCCCGGCCATCAGCACACCCTGAAAATTGCCGGCGTGGTCATTGACGCGTTTCGAGATCGGGATGATCCATTCGCCGTTCTCACGGCTGCGAATCGCCGGGCCGATGTGCGCCAGCGTCGATTCATTCTGCTGATGAAACTTGAAGTAATCGCGATCGGCCACGCCGTTGCCACGGGGCAAATCGGCGAACGAAGTGATGATCCACTGGCCCTGTTTGTCGAAGAAAAAGATGCCGTGCAACTGCTCCATCTGCTGCACGCGCCGGGCGAAGGTTTTCTGCAAACGCGGCTTCTGCGTCGCGCCGTAACCGTCGTCCTCAATCCAGTCGACCAGACTGGTCATCACCAGATCGGCGGAGTGAAACGTGTCCTCGGCCTGTTGCGCCATCGCCCGGGTCAGGTTGCTCGATGCCACTTTCGCCACGGCCAGATCCTGACGCCGCGACTGCTCCAGTTGCAGGTAGAGCAAGCCGAACAGACACAGGCACACCGCAACGATAAACAGCACAGCCGCTTTACGCAGTGGCAGGCGCTTCAGCGCGCCGGGAGCCTGTTGCGGATCGTGAATGGGAATAGGCAAAAGCGTGTCCTGGGCAGGTACGACAAGGGCGTAGGCCCGAAACCCTTACGGTCTGAGCGTAGTCCACCGGGGTGCTCGGGGCAAACGCCACGATCCCGTCCCGTTGTATCGGCGCGCCGCGAATTAGGATGATCGCTGTTGGCAGATTTATTTTCGATTGCTTCTTTACGGTTAATCCATTCTGAAGTGCCAGACATCACACAACCCCCTGTGGCAAGGGGATTCATCCCCGCTGGGCTGCGAAGCGGCCCCAAAAATCTCATGAGCGCTACGCACTCAAGCGGGAGCAAGCTCCCTCACCACAGGTTAAACAGTTTCGGATGGACTCAACGCTTCGGCGGCACCCGAATATCCCCCTTCCGGCACTGCGTCCTCACCCCCTTGCCACACGCTGCAAAGCGCAAATCCTTGCCCAGACAAACACGCACTTCCGCCAACTCCGGCCCACTGCAAATCACCGCAATGCCATCAGCCGGAATCTTCGGATTGCTTTTACGGAACAGATCAGCGATCTCCTGCGCCTTGAAGTAATAGGAATCACCAAACGGCTGCAACTGCTCAGGGATGTTCACCGCCGCCAGCGCTTTGTCCGCCGCATCTAAGTAGCCCGTCGCACCGAGCCCGCTGCACGTGCCGTGCTTGCGCCATTCGTGATAGAGCAATTTCTGCGTCGGGAACAACGTCAGGCCTTTGCTACGTTGTTCAGCCGAAAGCTTGCTCAGCGGCGGACACGATTGCGGCCAGCCGCCCTGCGCATACTGTGGCCACAATCCATGCAAAACAAAGCCGTAACCCTTGCCCGAACACTGCGCGTCATCCTTGTGCGTCAGGCAAAACGTCGGCGACCACGACAGCGTCAGCAAGTAATAATCGAACGCCCCCGCCACTGCTTCCGGCCGCTCCTTATGGCTCGGCGACTGACGTGACGAGATCAGCCCGATGCTACCGGCCGTCAGCACGATCAGCGCGAAAATTGTAAACAGCTTTTTCATGTACCCGCTCCCTGAGACGCCTGCGCCCGTGGTTTTCGATGCTGACCTGACGTGATTTGTAATGAATGAGGCACGCTGACAGCGCCGGCGCATGACGCAAGGCAAGGCCGTACGCCGCTGCAAGGTCTACGATTAACAGGCAGACATCAAACCAAGGGAACCGAAATGAGTAAAGCAGACGAACTCGCCGCGAAGCTCAAGCAAACCCGGCACACCCAAGCGGATGCGACGCTGGAGATCGATTGCTGGGCCAAACAAGTGGACAGCCTGTACCACCGCATCGAGGCGTGGTTGCAGCCCGTGGCGGAAGTCGGATTGAAGATCCGGCGCAACCCGACCCACGTGTGTGAAACGTCGCCGGATGGCGAAAGTCATGATTACGCGGTGGATCAACTGGTGATCGAAGGCAATGAGCACAGCCTTAGGTTTGATCCGATTGCGCGGTTTACTGAGGACGGTGCGGGTCGCGTCGAGATCCACACCTCAGGCGATGAGCTTGCCTTGCTGAGAACCGTGGATGAACACCAGATGACACATTGGTGGTTACAGACCATCGATCGATCCGGGCCGCAGCAGGATGCAGTGGCTTTGACTGAGTCGGGGTTGCTGGGGGTTGTGCAGGCGGGGTTGAAGATCTGAAAAAAATTTGTGCGCAGCACGTTGCGTCGCGCGAAGCTGCGCACAAAAAATTCGCTATAGGTTCGGCCCCTTTCAAGCTCACTGATGAAAACAATGGCATCATGATGGCCACCCATTCATAAGTGAAAAAGGCACAGGGATTGTGAACATCCATATTCCAAACGATCCAGAACAAACTGCCCGCATAGCCATCGCACATTACAATCCGAGACTGGGCGAAAAGTTCGCACACCTCATTCGTTTTTTGAACTTACACCCTGAGTCAGGTCCACAGCGCAAGGGTTCAGCATTTCCAGTGGGTAGCGTCCACTATATCGAACTGCTGGCGAAAAGATTCGCGGATGGCAGGCGCGGTAGAAAGCCAAAGGAACCTAAAACAGTTCCGGACAACATGGTCTCCGTAGTCCTGCAAGACTATTTCGGCTGCGCTCCGGCTGACCTCAAAAGAATCCAAAAAGAACATCGTCTGTCTATGGGGGCAGAAAACATCATCGGTGATTTGTTAGAACGGTATCTGGCGGACGTCTTGGAACCGAAGGGATGGGTGTGGTGTTCGGGTTCGACCGCCAAAGCGATTGACTTCATCAAGCCTCCAACGACGTCAGACAACATCTGGACGACATTGCAGGTCAAAAACCGGAGCAACACTGAGAACTCCTCTTCGATCACTGTGCGTAATGGCACGAGTATCAAACACTGGCACCGGACGTTCTCGAATAAGGAAGAAACCAACTGGGCAGCTTTCCCAGACGCCGAGCTCGCGCCTTTATTGAGTGAGAACGGTTTTAACCTGTTCGTCAGGCACTATCTGTTCCTAGCCAAAACTGCGCCTACACCGGTCTCACCCAATCAAACTGAGTTGTCTTGGTAAACCCAAACTGACAACCAACTGTCGACCGACACCGACCGCGCCGCTGTATTCACCAGCCCCGGTGGCCATCAGTTACAGTGCGATCGAAGTTACTTCCTTGCCGAGAAACTCCAATGGCAGGACGCCGATGTTGGCCTCGTGATTGGCGTGCGGATGTGGTTTTGAATGCCTTTCAAACCTATGGACAAACAACCACCTGTTACTTCTGACAGTAGACAGCCTTCCGATAAAAAAACTAGGTTAGAGCCCTTCTCCGCGATGCAGTGAATCGCCCATCCGTCCCGAGTGGATTGGAGGCATGAACATGAATGCGCTCACCTGGTTTGCGTTGATCTGTTACGGATTGGCTTTTCTTGGCGTACTGATACTCGCCGCTGCTTACCTTGTGCGATCAGAGTTCATGCCCTATCACAGCGTAGCGGTCGCTCGACCTTGGCAAGATGTCGACCCTGCAATGCAAATCCTGCTGATGGCGCTGATCCGAGTGGTCGGGGCTACCAATTTCGCGCTAGGGGTATCGGGAATACTGATGCTGTACCTATTGTTTTCGCAGCAATGGGGTTTTCCACAGTTACTTGCCTTTCAAGTTTTCTGCTTGATTGCCGTCGTACCACCGCTCGCAGTCACCCTCTATGTGCGAAAAAAAACCAAGGCCCCCACACCGGTGTTGAGTGTCTGCTCGATCGGGTTGCTGACCCTCGCCGGTTTTGCGTTCGCAGTGTTATCTGGCCAATATTTATAAACCTCGGCCCCCTGAGAGGCTACTCGATATGAATACCGATGCCCTGTTCTGGAAAGTCATTAACGGTGAGTTGCCAACGCCTGACGCCGCCAAGTTATTGGGCTGGACATTCATTGATTACGACGAGGAAAAAAGCGAGGCGCACATTGTTTTTGAAGCCAGCGCTTCACTCACCAATCTCATGGGCAATATTCAAGGTGGGATGCTTGCAGCGATGCTTGACGACTGCATGGGGCCAGCGCTCTATGCGTGCCTGGCAGCAAATCAGATTGCGGTCACCGTCGAATCGAAAACCAACTACATCAATCCGGCATTACCAGGGCGAATTTTTGGCACAGGGCGCATTGAGCACCTCAAGCGTGAAATCTGTTTTACCTCGGGCCAACTGAGTGACGCGTCAGGCAACGTCCTGGCTACGGCAACGGCAACTTTTCGAATCAGTGACCACTCGTTTAGCAGGGTCTAGGATTGCGGATCCATAGTGTGATCGTGTTTAACTGAACGCCATCATTCACGGATCAACCCATTCATAGAAGCCCGGTAAATATGCACAACTCCAAAAAATCAGTATTGCTCGGCACCCTCCTGTCTCTCGCTTTCGGTGCTCAGGCAAACGAGGCAAACGAGCCAAGCTCACACCTCGACACCGTCCAGCAACAAGGCCAGTTACGCGTCTGCACCACCGGCGACTACAAGCCCTACACCTTCAAACGCCCCGACGGTGAATTCGAAGGAATCGACATCGCCATGGCCCGCTCGCTGGCCGACAGCCTCGGCGTCAAAGTCGAATGGGTGCAGACCACCTGGAAAACCCTGATGCCCGACATGCAGGCCGGCAAATGCGACATCGGCATGGGCGGCATTTCGGTAACGCTTGAGCGGCAGAAAAAAGCCTACTTCAGCAACACCCTCGACACCGACGGCAAGATCCCGTTGGTGCGCTGCGCGGAGGTGAACAAGTATCAAACGGTCGAACAGATCAACCAGCCCAACGTGCGCCTCGTCGAACCCGCCGGCGGCACCAACGAAGCTTTCGTCCACGCCTTCCTGCCCAAGGCGCAACTGGCGTTGCACGACAACGTGACGATCTTCCAGCAACTGCTCGACAACAAGGCCGACGTGATGATCACCGACGCCTCGGAAGCGCTGTATCAGCAGAAACTCAAACCGAGATTGTGCGCGGTGAACCCGCATCAATATATGCAGTACGGCGAGAAGGCTTATTTACTGCCGCGCGATGACATCAGCTGGAAACAGTATGTCGATCAATGGCTGCACCTGAGCAAAGCCACAGGCAAATACCAGCAAACCCTGGGCGAATGGATTGCCGTACCGCAATGATTAATGATGCCTGACACTAACCCTGTGCCTCACACATGATCTTGTGTCTTACACATAAATTCTGTGCCTCAGACAAAATCCTGTGTCCCACACAAAATCCTGTGGCGAGGGGATTTATCCCCGATGGGTCGCGAAGCGGCCCCTGCTTCTTATATCAAAGAAGTCTGGGACTGCCTTGCAGTCCATCGGGGATAAATCCCCTCACTACAAGTTATGTGTTCCCCCATCAATCCTCATGCAACATCCCGGAACTGTACTGATTCAAACTGCTACCAATACTGTTCCCGCCAAACTTCAACGTCGTCGCATTATTGCGCCCATCCGGCGACTGACAATCAGTAGAAAAACAACTGGTCGTGGTCAACCCACCCGCCCCCGAACAAGCACTCAGAACCGACACAACAGCGGCAACCAACAGCACTTTGGCAACATTCAGGCGCATGGCACGATTCCCCTCGGGATGAAAAACGACGATCTTGTGCCAACATCCTAGGCCCGCCCCGCACGCGCTTACATGAAACTTTGCCGATCGACAGCAGCGGTTCAGAATCGACCCTCCGCCCGACAAGGACATCCCCATGCAATTCCTCCTCCTCACCGACGCCAGCCCCGTCATTCAGGCCCACGTCCGCACCCTGCGCAACCAGCCGGACGTGCGCAAATACATGTACACCTCGCACGAAATCAGCCAACAGGAACATGCGAACTGGCTCGCCTCCTTAAAGGGAAACGCGCGGCAGCAAGTGTTTGTGGTGATCAAGGATGAGCAAGCGGTTGGGGTTGTTTCGTTGAACGCGATCAATGATCTGCAGAAAACAGCGGATTGGGCGTTTTATCTGGATGTCGGGTTGCAGGGCAAAGGGCTGGGCAGTGTGGTGGAGTTCTGGATGCTCGATTACGCATTTGGTGTCGCAGGTCTGGAGAAGCTGAATTGCGAAGTGCTGGCGATGAACTCGGCGGTGGTGAAGATGCATCAGAAGTTTGGCTTTGAGGTGGAAGGTGTTCGGCGACAGAACATCCTGCGCGATGGCGCTCGGATCGACGTTGTCCTGCTGGGAATCACCAAAGAGGAATGGCAAAACAAGCGTCCAGCGCTGGCGCCGGTGATCGACCGAATCAGCGCCGTTTAACGCCGGGAGCCGGATTTTGAAACGTGAACTGAGCCCGGACGATCTATACAAAATCAGAGAGGCGTTGTCGTGGATCTTTGTCGACACCGCAGTTGAATTTGCCTACATCGCCAGACAAGTCGAAGGCCACGATCCGGAACAGATCAAAGAGATTTTATATTCGGAAGTTGCCGTCGTCTGCGCCGGGAACCTGGAATGCGTACTTCCGCCAATCTGGACAGGTTTCGAACCCGACTCCTTAAACCGGGACATCGAACAGATGCTGCTCGCAAACAAGAACAGCTGGATTCGGCGACAACTGCATAAGTTGCACACCGCCCGGTTGCGATATAGCTATAGAGAAGCCTGGGAAGATCTTTCCGCTCACCTCAAACAATCGAACTGACTCCCTCTGTGGCACCGGAGCCCCGTCGCCACAGAGGGATGTGCTTTACACCTTCACTTCAACGTTATCCAACGCCTGATTCACCGCCAACTCCCCCAACATCACCACCTGCGCAATACCCAACGCGGTTTTGCGATGCGAGGAACCTAGCGCAGCGGCAAAGTTGATGAGCATTTCAGAGGCTGAGCCCAACGTTTCACTGGCGTTCGCCAACAGGGACTCGGTGTCGTACTTCGGATTGGCGAGGTACATACGTTCAGGCTGGTTGGTACTGGCCATGATGCGGTCGGCGGGCAACAGATAATGATCGAGCGCGCGTTCGGCGGCTTCGTGGAGTTTTTTTGAATCGAGAGATTCGTAGGGTGATGCGGGATCGGTTTGGGGTGGATTCGGTGTTGGTTTGAACATGGATGGAACCTCTAGCCCGATTACTAAAAGAAACCATCACCCTCGCTACCAAACGAAGGGTGGCGGCCATACGCGGGTTGGTAGACCGGTCGCACTAGAACCCGGCGCCCACGAATGGGCCCCACGCATGACCACCATGAAATCCGAGTCCTGAGAAAGCGACTGAATCAGGTGATGCAATGCATCTAGACACGAAGCGGGCTACCAAACCCGATCACTGGTTTTCAGTGACCTAAGGACGATAGAACCTGCGGTCTAGACGCACAAGCCGGCGGATTCTGTCTTACGTGTAGGGGATGGCGCAAGGGGTTGTAGGGCTATGCCCATGCAAGCGCGGGCAATATAAACAACGGCATGCTTTTCTGTTTATATCTGCGGAAACTGCCACGGGCCTCGCCCTAAGACCAAACAAAATAAGTCTGATACAGTCGGCACCAGTTAAATCTTTGACAGGGAGTCAAACATGGCAAAGCCAGCCGCACGTATCACCGATCCCACCAGTTGTCCCATGCCTGGGCACGGATCCAAAGCCATCGCTTCCGGATCCCCAGATGTTTTTTTTGATGGGCTTGCAGCTGCTCGTAAGGGCGACACCTGCACCTGTGGCAGCTCGTTGGCCTCTGCCGTTTCAGGCACAGTCTTCATCAATGGAAAAAATGCCGCCCTCGTTGACACTGTAGGTACCCACGGAGACGTTGTAATCGGTGGTTCGGGAACAGTTGTCATTGGTGACTCACATACTCCGGCAGCGTTTATCCCACCTACTCCCATGATCATTCATCCGGGATGGATCAGTTTCAGCATTCCTGGTACAGAATCTTATCTTGGCATGAGCTGCACAGCGCAGTTCGAAGATGGATCTACTCAATCCGGAGTTTTTGATAACACCAACACGGTGAAATTCATCAATATCAGTGGAAAAACATGTTTGACGCTAGAACTCGGTAGCAAAGAAGAATCGTCGGCGAATTCTTTTTTCGACACGTTACTTAATACATCGTTGAAATAAGGATCATTTCATGAATGAACCATTACTCGTAACTGGAAGCTACGTTGTTCAGAAAGCTCATGAACTCGAAAATTCGCCCTTGGATATGGCGATTGCAGGCATGGAGGGTGCTGCTACACGATTTTCTGTAGACGCCATATCAGATGCAAAAGTACGTAGCAACTACATGAACAATATCAAACGCATGTCTATAGAGACTAAAGCAGAAGTCGCGGCCGGCAAGCTCAGCGCTAGAGAAGGAGCAGAGTTTTGCCAAGAGATGCGCAATAGAATTTTGATGGAACATCGAAAATATACTTCGGCACAAGGCGTAGCGTTCGCTGAGCGCAAAAAGAAACTCCCACCGACGCTACAGGAAACGCTGGATAAATACGCCTTGCGGACCGCAAAAGTAGAGTACAGCAAACTTACCCCGAAACAGAAAAGTAAAATTTACTACGAGATTCTCGATTCAGCAGGTCGTGACAACACTCCTGTAAGTAGAGGAACCAAAAAATTAAGAATAATGGGAAAGGTCGGCCTATTAGTCACCGCGACTTTTGCTGTTTATGAAATCATGAATGCTGACAACAAAGTAAAGGAAACTGCAAGACAGGGAATTATAATTGGCGGTGGTGCTGCGGGTGGCGGATTAGCGGGTTTAGGCGTTTCCGCATTTTGCGGGCCTGGCGCAGTCGCATGTGCTGTAGCAATCGTCTTGGCAGGCAGTATCGCAGGAAGTATTGCTGGTAGCGTAGTGGCTGATACCTTTGATGAAGAGTTGGAGGAATTTTCCAATTGGGACGTTCTATGACGAAGCAACAAAGAGCGGATATTCGCTGGGCGTTGTCAGACGCTTTCGTAGATAACGAAGTCGACTATGCTGCGATCGCACGACAGACGGAAGATTTTGACAAGAATGAAATAAAACGCATCTTATTTGAAGAAGTGGCACCAGTTTGCCACTCCAACCTTGAAAGCACACTCCCTACTTTATGGATTTGCTTCAATAGAGAAGAGCTAGAAAGTGACATTGAAAAAATGCTGTCCACAAAGAGCGAAAACTGGGTACAAAGAAAAACAAATGACATATTAGTCAAGTGGTTGAAATACAAATACAAATACATTTGGCAAGAAATTGAAAAGCAGTACCAACATATCGGTAAATTATGAAAAATCAGTACCAACATATCGGGTGCAAACCCCAATACTCAGCCGATCCGTGTCCACGTCATCAGTGAGGATGACCATGTGACGATACGTAAGCCTCTGCCCCATCCCATACCTGATAAACTCAAACACCTTCGCCCCTCTGATTCAGATTTCCCATGTCTCTAGAACACGCCCCACTCTCCCGCCGCTTCTCCGTCGCCCCGATGATGGATTGGACCGATTAGCGACAAACGCCTTTAATGCACGGGCTTGCAGTGGAAGCCAATTTCGTCTCGTACCAATGTTTTACCATCAGGCCATCTAAGATGGAGTCTTGCGAGATCGTTGACTCGGTTAGCGCCCTGGATTGCCCTCCACCATTCGCAGAACATATTGGGTGGCACATGTGGACGAACGAAGATGACAGAAGCGTGGAGCCAGAGTACCTAAAGCTAGATAAAGCTGGATGGATGAGCATTATCAAAGATCACCTACTGGCCGACCTCACTCCATAAGCACCGATAAGCAGCCCCAGCGCTTCACCTTTCAGGTGCAGCGCTGCTGTCGGTCACTGTCGCGGCTACAGCTCAATCTAGGATCTAAGCCTATCAATACCACCAGCAGTTAGATCGTGCACCGCTCTGAAGAAAAACACTTTAACTATAAAAACCAATCACTTTCGCTCAAAAGAAACATCTTTTCCTACTTCGACCAGCTGAATGCGCCCAACCTTACCTTCACTAACACACCCAATTAAGTATTTAGAGTTAACATTACCAAACAGATAACACGACTCACTTTTATACTGCTCACCCATCGCCTTTGCAAACTTAACATCACCACCAACAATCGAGGCCGCCCAAACCTTCCCTAGATACACGGGAGTAATATACAAAGAGAAAATCGCGCCCACCAAGAAACACACCACGACACTGGCAACGGAAGACTTATTTAAAATAAACTGAAACACAGAATACGAAACAAAAATACCAGAAGCCAAATAGAGACCGTAAGAAATAAATCTCGAAAATTTGTAGCTTTCAAACCACCCCTGCGCCCATCCATCCGACGGCATAAACTTCAGATAAATCAGAATCAGCGAAACTACTACAAAGGTCAGCATTTTCACGACAACCCAATTTTTTGATGAAAATATATAGGCACTGGCGGCAGCACTTACTCCAACCATTGCCAAAGGCTCAAGGCCGGCACGGATGATGTCTTGGGTTACGACAAAATCAATTACCCAGCTAGCATCTATAGAGCTGTACATTGACATTAATTTAACAAAGCCAGCTATATAGGCGAATGCAGAAAGCCCGACTACAGCACTACCGATTTTACTTAAAACTTCAAGGAGGTTCCCTGGGGACGGGATAACGCTCACATTTTTCATGACAGCTCCGAAAAAATGCGCTGACCAACGTCGATCAGCGCGAACAAACTAAATCTAAATATCAATATTACCAATCCATTCGACACCATAAACTTTAAAACGTTTCAACTCACCTCTCCCCGTCAGAACTCTCGCTGCATTTAAGGATATCTTCCCATCCAGCCCTCTGTTCCTATCATGACTGGATTTTGTAAGAAATTCTTTTTCGCCAGGACTAACTTCGCCATCTAAATCAAATGGAACAGTCCGATCCAACTCATCTACGTATACCCGACCATAGCCGCTCAGAATATTGTATTTTGTAACGTTACCGATAATTCCTTCCTCCGCCTCGCCTTCCTCACGTATATTTACATACGCCATAGTCGTGTGATCCAGCCTTAGCATTTCTCCAACCCTAGGTCGAGAAATTGATATCTCCATATCAACCGCATTCTGAATTGGTCGATGTAACGAGGCCATCGGGGACTCGAGTGCAACACCTATCTCGCCAATGAGAGGTTCGACTCGATTTTCGAGACGCTTTACAAAAGCTGTCTCAGGCTCGTGCGAGCTTCCTAACGCTTCCGACCAAGTCCATTTGAGAAAATCCCAGAATGCAGCTGTTATTACGCTAGCTCCAATAAATTGGACGACAGGATCAGTAAAGACAATAGTTACTAGCTCTTCGAAACTTCCGTTTTTTGGCGGATGTAGGAAAACCTTTGCACCTACAACACGTTCAGCGCGCTTTCGAATTTGACCTTCATTTATAAACGCGTGGGTGGTGACGGATAGAGCCCTCGCCAGGCCATGCGTTGAAACACTGGCATCATAAATGTCAAGAAGCCCTTGATCGGCACTTGCACCGCTATATGAAATTTTGAAATTAAGCTCTTTCACCTTTACCTCACATCCTTGAGTGTTGGACTAGCAGTAGGCCACTACGCCCTGCTGGCGCCTACTGTAGCCTCCAAAAGCCTAAAGGCCCAGCGCATCCAACGTCGAAATCGTGGCGTCGACAGTAATCCCCGGCTGTACAAGTATCCTAAAGCAACAAGCTTCCCAAGCTGATACCGAGGATTCGATTCCCTTCACCCGCTCCAATATTTTCAAGGCCTCCAGCGGTATCGAGGTAGCGTCCGGCGAGACTGGTGATAGTTTTGGTGACAGTTAGTCAATTTGCGTGGAAGCGCCGGTCAGCCCCCTCCCCTAGCAACGCCCCCGTTTTCAATTGACCCATGGGAAAAAGGTAATTTTGGTAATGTCCTCTTCTACCGCCCTGAAAGGCCAGCTAAATCAAGCACTTACAGACATCCTTCAAAGGTAATAATTGAGTAATAGATAGGTTAGAAAATTACCTCTTCACTCAGTAATACCACCTGCTAACAAAACCCAATGAAATCAGGTACTTGGTAAAATATTGCCACCTGCCTTACCTAATATTACCTCTCAAGGTAATGAGTGAAAGTCGCGTCCCGTGAGGGTTCCAAGCTATTCCTTATCCTCGCTTACCAAAATTACCCTTTTCCCATCCTTGGGCAGAAAATGATCTAAAGATTGACGGCATTCGTTCGCATGCGGCGCTATCAATAGGGTTGACGCCATAGTCAAAATTCACTGCCCTTGCTCATCCGCTTGATAGACTGGCATTAAGCCAGATGCATTTATGGGTCGGCAGCAAACCAACGCATATCGCTATGGTCGAAGAATTACGAGCACGCATCCGTGTGTTCTGGGCTGAACCGTGATTCAGCCGTGGAGAGAGAGATGGACAAGACCTTGCGTTTTGTAAAACCTGAAGATTATGAGGACAGCTTGGGCGTCCTGCGCTCGCACGGGTCTAAGGACACTGCAATTCGACTCGTTGCGAATATTTCGAAGGAGCAATCCAAAGCTATTGCGAAGCGGACTCGGGACGCGATCGTCGCGGCTTATAAAGAAGATCGACTCTAAGGACTGATCCCTTGATCGAAGTCTCCCCCTCTTTTGATTTTGGCTTCGATCTGGATGATCCCATACAAAAGGAGCTTAGGGCGGGCCTGACGCTTGCCTTCACAGAATATGTGAAGAATCGCGGGCACAGACTTTTTGGCAGAGATGCTCCTTATCATCGGCCAGCAGGAACGGTGGTAACTGATGTAAACCTACGCCACGTTCACCTTTTTCCCACCGATCCATCTAAAGATGATCTAGCCCGTTGGCATAAATTCCACACCTCTGACAGGTGCCTTGTGTATGCCCGATCAACCTGTCCGCGATATTTGCTAATTGCTTACATCCATGCCAGCGCTCATGAGCAGGCAAATGACATGGACTACATCAAGGCGCTCGCGAAGATCGCTGAAAACTGGTTGTACGATCAGAACATCTTCCCAGATCTTGCTATGCCGTTCTGACAATTCTACGTGCCAGGAATTGAAATGGTGCTAAATCTACCCAAGCCGCACCCATCAAGGCTTCAGCACGATTTTGATCAAATTGAAACCTGCATAAAATCAGATCAATTCTTTACCCCGTAAGAATGGAAAAGCTCGTTAAATCAGAGTTTCCAAACCTGTCACCCTTCTGAGTCAAGCCGCTAGCGCACATCTCTATTTCCCCCTCAATAGCTGAGCCTACGGCCACGCACTTCATTTTTTTGCAATGTTTTACACATTGTGCAACTTGGACTCAGTCCACACGCCCCGCTACAGGCACGGGTTTGAGCACGCATTGCGCTACCGTGCACCTTTGAAAAAAAAAGCGAGACAAGGCCCGTCGGCGGGAGGGGATAAGTGCTTTTTCAGCAATTTTTTTGTCTCGTGGATGTGTTTTTGATTGCCCCCATGGCATCTTGTCCTCGGGTCTGAAATGGAGCAAAAAAAATGAGGGATTTGGGTACGGCTGGGGAGAAGTACTTCGGTGTGCTGTGTGCTGCAGCGGGAATGGCTGCTAACAAATCAGAAACCGACGTTAATGGATGGGATTTGTTTGTAGAAATTGATGACTCTACAAATGGTTTTGACCGAGCTTCAATGCATGAAGGCGTAATCGAGACAAAAATTCAGGTAAAATCCACGGACGGCGACAGAAAGTCAGTAGACGTTGAACTTTCTAATCTGAAGAAAATGGCTACCAGCGCTCTGCCCTGCTTTTATGTTCTCCTAGAATTCGATGGCGGCGATATTCCTGTAAGAGCTTACCTTCGCCATTTCGACAACCAGCTTATACAAAAGACACTTCGTCGAGTTTCGGATGAGCACGCTAAAGACCCAAATGTAAAACTAAACAAAAAGAAAATGCGCATCAATTTTCCTGACCCGGTCTCTCCTCTATCAGCCTCCATAATAAAAAAAATGATAATGAGCCACATTGGCTCTTCTCACTTCGATTATCTACAGCAAAAACGCGAATATCTCAAATCAGTCGGATTTGAAGAAGGATCTCACCGAATAAAATTCTCTATCATTGGAGATGAGAAACTACAGCAACTGATTGATATCTCGCTAGGAAAGAAGCAGGCAATCGAGATTGGAGAGGTTCATGGTTCGTCACTCCGGTTTGGTGTTTCATCAAAAAGAAGTGAGCTTACTAGTGACACTGCCGTACTCACCATGCCGGACGTCGCGCCAACCGAAAAAGGATTTTTATCTTTTCGAGATAAATCGAATGGCCGTAACTTAAAGTTTCCCGTGGATCTGTACAGCAGCGCTTTCGATTCCTGGATTCCTGATCATTTTAGAAAAATAAGGATGGATGGTAGGCTATTCGAGCTCTATATTCTTAATTATGGAAAATCGTTCAATATATCCATTAACGTGCATTTGCTAGAGCATTTTGAAGTAGAAGAAGCATTGAAAATGTTCAAGTTAACTCACATGTTGTCGAAACCTAAAAATATTGAGCTTACATTCAACTTTCAAAACACCTCATCTACAGCTCACCTAAACGCGGGCGATGGTTTCCGTGACCAGTCTAGTACAATAGACGCTTTTGAAAAAATAATAAAAATAAAAAACTATTTCGATATCGACGCGCCCTTGCACTTCAGCGCATCGGATATCGAAACGATACATCCCAAATTGAATAAATTGATTTGTGTAGCTGAAGGTGCGCCAAAAATATTTATTGTGAATTTCTCCTCAACCGACGAGATCGACGCCGAAACAGAGCTTGAGTGCTTTCATATTATTTCATTTCCGCTAGGAAGGTATGTATTCTTGGAGTTAGTTCTTTTTGCTGGAAAAGCAGAAAAAGATCTAGATTGTCAATACAATATAAAACCAACAGAAAAGACTTCATTTTACAAAACCATGCTCAATAGCAGCAGCATAGACAGGACAATTCCGGAAAAAGAAATTACAGAAATAATAGACAGTTACGAATCGTCGCGCCTGGTCATAAACTTCGTACCAGCATTTTTCGAAAAGGAAAGCAATTAATCCTACGAAAACAACAACCAATTTATGGTCAGTATTTTCACGTCAAGCTTTAATGGCCTTCACTAACGCACTTAGCTGCGCGGCAATCACTGCTTTTTTCGTAAGTGCCGAAGCATCTGCCGGACTTGGTTGTAGGCCCGCCAAATGCGTATGAATTGCAAGCTGTGTGTTCATGTCCTTTACTAGATCAAGCAAATCGCACAGAACCTGCAGGACATTCACCTGTTCTGAGCCCAGCCAGGTCTTGGGTGCCCTAAAATAATGGCCGTCCCCGGCGATGCTCTGGCGTAGTCCTTTGATTCGCTCCTGCAAGTCCCCGCCCACCGTGGCGTTGTACTTCTGGCCTACCACCAGATTCAGATCCCGCCCTGTCGCCTGGTGCAAATCATCCACAGCCGCCAGGCTTGCGGATCCACCCGACAGCAGCTTGAGCGCGCCCAGCGCCTCGATCTTCTTCACTCCCCCGACCGTTTCGGTCGAATGGTCATCGGTCGTCTGTGTGTGGCTCTGGTACTGCTCGCGATTGTCCAAGGCTTCAACCTCGCGCTTGATCGCCTTGTCCTGGATCTTGCCGTCAGTCTGGCGCAGCCAGTTACCGTCCGCGTCGACGCGCTGCTGTACCGCTTCGCTGTGCTGCCACACCTGATCACCTTTGGGCACCTTCGGCAGCGTCAGCCCATGCGGCAAAATCGTCTGGATGTACGGCTTATGTGGCAAGCCGTAGGCAAAGCACACGACGACGCTCGTACCTTCCTCGGGGAACGCATAGAAACCCATTTCATCACCACCAACCGGCACGGCAGCGGCACGCCTGACAAGATCGGCAGATCCGGATCTGGTTCGCCATCCGGACGCAGCACCTGCAGGTCGACCGAATAGCGCGGACGAAAATCGTCACACACGCCGGCAGCGGCCGGCGCGTCGGCGACGGCCATAACCTTGGCGAAGCGTGGCAAGTGATAGCCACCGGTCAGCTCGGGGAACTGCCGCTCTACAGCACGTTTTATTGCGTCTTCCATTTCAAGGCCATTTTGGTGCCGGCCAGCGTCACCGAGGTGATGCGCTCGCCATTGTTGATAGTCGCGCCTGGGCGCATGCCGGGTACTCGACCAAGTGCTGGCTGCTTATATCTCTGTCGTTCAATTTTCCCAGGTAGCATTCGCTAATTGCCTTCAACGTACCGAGCTTTGTTTTCCCGAGAGGGCGCGCCTTGGTCATCTCAGCCAAGTAGCGATCGATCATTTCCTTGATCGTCGCACCAGGTCGGTTCGCACGCTCGATCGCACCTGGTTCGTCCAGCTCGGTTTCTCTTTTACGCACCCAAGCCTGTGCGGCCTGTTTTCGGGCGAAGGTCTGACTCTCTTGGTAAACTTGCACCCCATCGCGAAACAGGCGTATCTGTGCCGTGTAACTGATGCTGCCGTCGGTGCGTTTCCGTGCTCTGATCGTGGCCATAGTCAACTGGTACAATTGGAAAAGTGATTGGTACATTGTACCAACCGACCTCAGAAAACGCCTATTTACCCCCCGAAATCGGCCTAGAACACGTAGAGCAAAATGGTACATAAATCAGCTACATACCCAACAAACACAGGCTCTACGCTGTCTAGAAGGTTCTCCGTTGCGCCCATGATGGATTGGACCGATAGGCATTGCAGATATTTCCTACGCCTCCTATCGAAGAACGCCCTGCTCTACACAGAAATGGTCACCACCGGCGCTCTGCTCAACGGCGATCACGAGCGCTTCCTCCGTCACAACGAAGCCGAGCATCCTTTGGCGTTGCAACTCGGCGGTAGTGTTCCTCTCGACTTGGCCGCCTGCGCACGCATGGCGCAAGAGCACGGTTACGACGAAGTAAACCTCAACGTCGGCTGCCCAAGCGATCGCGTACAGAACAACATGATCGGCGCCTGCCTGATGGGTCACCCACAGTTAGTGGCGGATTGCGTCAAGGCCATGCGTGACGCGGTGTCGATTCCGGTCACGGTGAAGCACCGCATCGGTATCAATGGTCGCGACAGTTACGCAGAGCTGTGCGATTTCGTCGGCACCGTCCGCGATGCCGGGTGCACGAGTTTTACCGTGCATGCGCGGATTGCGATTCTGGAGGGGTTGTCGCCGAAGGAGAATCGCGACATTCCGCCGTTGCGTTATGACGTGGCGGCGCAGTTGAAGGCGGATTTTCCGGAGTTGGAGATTGTGCTGAACGGCGGGATCAAGACGATGGAGGCCTGCCATGAGCATTTGCAGACGTTCGACGGTGTGATGTTGGGGCGTGAGGCTTATCACAATCCGTATGTGCTGGCGGAGGTGGATCAGCAGTTGTTCGGCAGTTCGGCGCCGGTGATCAGTCGGGCTGAGGCGTTGGCGCAATTGCGTCCTTATATAGCCGAGCATTTGGCGGCCGGCGGCGCGATGCATCACATCACGCGGCATGTGCTGGGCCTGGGCACGGGGTTCCCCGGGGCGCGTAAATTCCGTCAGTTGTTGTCGGTGGATATTCACAAGGCCAAGGATCCGCTGGCGTTGCTGGATCAAGCCGCCGAGTTGCTTGAAGGGCGTTGATGCCCTCCCCCAGTTTCAACCAGGCGGTTCGATCCGCCTGGCTTGACTTTCACCCCGCCGCTGCCGCTGTCCAGTTGACCCAACCAAACGCCCACGTCGCCAGAATCAGTAAACCAAACGCGATCCGATACCACGCGAACGCGGCATAGCTGTGGTTGGCAATAAACTTGAGCAAACCGCGCACGGCGATCATCGCGAAGATGAACGCGGTGACGAAGCCGAGCGCGAACACTGGCAGGTCGTTGGGCTGAAACAAGTCGCGGTATTTGTAGCCGGAATACACGGCGGCGCCGACCATGGTTGGCATGGCGAGGAAGAACGAGAACTCGGTAGCGGCTTTGCGTGACAGGCCGAAGAGCAAGCCGCCGATGATGGTCGAGCCGGAACGCGAGGTGCCGGGAATCATCGCCAGGCACTGTACGAAACCGACCTTGAGCGCGTCAGACCAGCGCATGTCGTCGACGTGCTCGACGCTGATCACATGACTGCGTTGTTCAGCCCACAGCATCACCACGCCACCGACCACCAGCGCCACGGCGACGGTAATCGGGTTAAACAGGTAATGGTGGATGGTGTCGGCGAACAGCACGCCGAGTACAACGGCGGGTAGAAAGGCGATCAGTAAGTTGACGGTGAAGCGTTGTGCATTGCGCTCAGTGGGCAGGCCTTTGATGATTTCGAAGATCTTCGGGCGGAACTCCCAGACCACGGCGAGGATGGCACCCAGTTGAATAATAATGTTGAACGCCATGGCGCGTTCGCCACCAAAGTCGAGCAGGTCGGCGACGATGATCTGGTGACCGGTACTGGAGATGGGCAAGAACTCGGTCAGGCCTTCAACCGCACCTAATATCAACACCTGGAAAAAAGTCCAGAAATCCATTAATCCTCCGTCAGAGCGCTCGTGTGAGCGACCGGGTAATAACACTCAGGGCTGAGTATCTGCAATTAAACAATTGGCCAAAATGAAAGATCAAAAGATCGCAGCCTTCGCCAGCTCCTACATTTGAAATGCATTCCCCTGTAGGAGCTGGCGAAGGCTGCGATCTTTTGATCCTGAAAGAATAGGTCTAATGAAATGCCACACTCAAGCCATGTTAGTAATCGTCGGACGACGAACTACGCAGAAAATATTTAGGGGCTGAGTGGCAAAAAGTTAGTCCAGCCAATAAAGTGTGATGAATCTCACATTCACGCAGATGGCCAAACAATGGCAATTGGACATTAACAAAGCGATGGCCAGCGATTCAAAATAGTGGCACCATTGCATATCGCCACCATCTAAGCGCTAGTTCACCTACTCGACAAAATCAACTAAAAGCTTGAAAAGCTTAATTATTGTTAGAAAACTCGGGAGCCACGTCTAAAAAGCGCGTGAATGTTACCAATTGTCAGTCACAGATGAGAACCGGTGCTTTAACATCCCGATGTCAGCACTTAATTCGAGTCAACGCATGATGCTCTCTGGGAACTTAGCGACTAGAAGTCCGCGCCCGCAAAACGACGACCCCGGTGTTCTCACTTTGGGTCGTACCCGTGGCGTGGCCGAACATTTTAGAACGCTGGTGGCCAGGCATGTGCGTAGCGATATGGCACTAGAGGTCGATGCGTACACTCGTTCATTTCAGCAGAATGATTATTCTGGGTATCGCGCCATTTTCCTGGTCATCGACAGCCCTCAGGCCCTCGAAGACAATCTTGCGCTGGTGCAAAGCGTTCGCAGCGACAACTTGAAACCGATCATTTGCGCAGTGATCACTGGGCGCGGCGCCTTCAACAAGATCAAGTATTTTCTGGCCGGCGCTGACTTTTGTATCAAACTCAATACCCTTTCTGAGGACAGCGTCGAGTTGCTTGCCGAGTTCTTCAACAGTGAAGAGTGGCAACGCGATATCAATCTGACACTCGACCCGACGCGCATTTGCCTGATGGGCTCCCGCCAGAAACTTGATATCTCGTTTGCCGAAATGAAGATCCTCGAAGCCTTTGCGCAAACTCATAACCACATTCTGAGCCATGATGAAATTGCCAACATCATGGGCCTCAACCCCAATTTCTACGACCCTCGAGCGCTGGAGAAATCGATCAGCCGCTTGCGTGGAAAAATCAAGGACATGTATGGTACCAACGCGATTCAGAGCATCCGCGGCCATGGCTATCGCCTGCTGCGGGGTCTGATATCGACTGCCTGATTCAATGGCAGCCATCCCTTTTGCATACGTACGAAGGATCGTCCCATGCAACGCTATCGTTTTATCTGTACTGCACGCCTATTAGAAATCAAGCGATTGAATGAGCGCGACAACACTAACCATAACAATAACTCCATAACATAGCAGCAGATCGAGTGGAACTTATCGAGGGCCATCATTGGGCCCAGACCCTGCCTATCGATTACTTCCGAGGAAGTCATTGCTCGCCTGCCGATTGACCCTTTTTAGCCAATTTTGGTGTGTATTCAGGAGAGAGACATGGAAACTAGTACAACCCTCCCAAGAAAATATTTTGTTGTCGTGACTAATAGCACAACGTCGCAACGTGAACTGGAAAGCATTTTGTCCAGTGAACGCTTCAATTCATTTGGCACTTCTCAGGCACAAATGTTTATTGAAGGCTCCGCTTCGCCCTCTTCCGCCCCGACCGTGATGGAGTTCACATACCCAAGCGTTAGTCGAAAGAACGTCGCACGCACGATTGAATATGACACCCAGAAAATCATCGCCACCCTCGAATCCGAATGGCGAGCCGCGCAAATCGCTAATCCCTTTCAGAGCAATCCATCGGTAACCGGCGAGATAATTCCCGCCAATGCTGACGATACGCCTGGCAACGAAACCTGGCATCTGGACAACGATCAAGGCGCACTGGTCAAAGACGATGTCGAGATCAGTCTCACCGGACTTGAAACAGCACTGGTCAAAAAAATGCTCAGCCATGAAGAACGGGTTGTCAGTCGAGACGAGTTGATTCTGAGCATCGGCCGAGAGCCGGAGCAATATCGCGGTCTGGAGATGTGCCTGAGCCGCCTGCAAGACAAGTTCAAAATGGCCAGTAAGGGTGAACGACTGTTCCGCGCGGTCAGAAACCGTGGTTATTGCCTCATCCAGGAAGTCGTCGCCTAAACACAGCCGACCGCCCAGACCAGATAAACAGATAAAAGTGCGATTACAAAAACAACAAGAGCACTCTGTTTGGTTTCAACTCCCTCCTTTAATTAACACTCCCTGCCTCCACCCCTCCAACAGTAACAAATACGACATCCTTTATTCACCCCCTGCTATTCGACCTTTTCTAACAATCAGCTTTTAAACATTGAAAAGTTGGCACTGTGCCATCTTGTTAGAACTCGTCAGACACCCTTATCGCCAATAACTTAGTCTATTGACTGACGACAGTTCGACCTATCGGCGTTGTTACCTCAGGACACTCGCTACAACAAAAACAATAAGCCTGTTTAACAACTCGGATTTCAACTGTTGAAACCTGAATGGACGTCTTTTGGGGATATCGTATGGATCTTTCTCTTAGTATCAATCGAAGCACGGGCCTCAAGGGACTGACCTTTTGGGGCCAATGGGCGCTGGCGCAGGGCTTCGTTGTAACGCTGTTGTTCGTACTGGCTGAACAGCACACTGGAAGCGTCGCGTTCTATTACCGAATGTGCGCAACCCTGGCTGTTTTGGCTTCGGTGCCGGCTTATACGTTTAGCGGTGTTTATCGCAAACGCGACAACTACCTGACCGGGTTGGGTCGGTTGTTCATGGGTTGGTCGATGACCATGGCAGCGCTGGCCTGCATCGCGTTTGTCTGCCAGGCCGATGAGTTGTTTTCCCGCCAGGTGATTCTGAGCTGGGCGGTGTACGGCTTCCTCGGTCAGGCGTTTTTGTACGCACCGTTGCATGCGTTTTCGAAGTACTACCAGCGCTCGCGTAAAAGTGAGCACAAGACGCTGATCGTTGGCACTGGCGAACTGGCGCTGGGCTTGGCGAAGAAGCTCAGTCTCTCGGAAAACCTGCCGCTGGTGGGACTGGTGAGCAACGGCACCCTGCCCGCTCTGGCCTCGGATGCACCGCGCGTCGTTGGCGCTCAGGAACAATTGCTGGAGCTGATCGAAGCACACGATATCCGCCGTTTGTACATCACGCTGCCGCTGTGCGAAGCGGCGCAGATCGAGGCGATGTATGTCGATTTGCTCGGCGCCAACGTTGATGTGGTGTGGGTGCCGGATCTGAACGCGCTGACGCTGCTCAATCACTCGGTGAAAGTCGTGGATGGTTTGCCGGCGATCTACTTGAACGAGAGCCCGCTGACCAGTCGCCCTACCGCTGCGTTGAGCAAGAGTCTGGTTGAGAAAACCGTGGCGTTGCTGGCGATCATCGCGTTGAGCCCGATCCTGCTGATAATCGCGCTGGCGGTAAAGCTCAACTCGCCGGGGCCGGTGTTTTTCAAGCAGGATCGTCATGGCTGGAACGGCAAGGTGATCAAGGTCTGGAAATTCCGCTCGATGAGCGTGCACGACGACCGCGAAGTGAAACAGGCCAGCCGTAACGACTCGCGCATTACTGCGGTTGGACGCTTTATTCGCCGCACCTCGCTGGATGAATTGCCGCAGCTGTTCAACGTGCTGCAAGGGCATATGGCACTGGTCGGGCCGCGTCCACATGCAGTGGCGCACAACCACTTCTACTCGGGGAAAATCCTCGCGTACATGGCACGTCACCGGATTAAACCGGGGATCACCGGGCTCGCACAAATCAGCGGCTGCCGGGGCGAAACGGACACGATCGACAAGATGCAGAAGCGTGTGGAGATTGACCTGCAATACATCAACAGCTGGTCGTTGTGGCTGGATCTGAAGATCCTGGTGAAGACACCGTTTACGCTGTTGTCGAAGGATATTTACTGAGGCCGGTTGCGCAAATGCACGGGGACGAAAGTCCCCTTTTTTGTGCCTGGGATTTGGGTTGGTATCGGGATTTTCGGTTCGGCCAATATCCCTTGTGGGAGCGAGCTTGCTCGCGAAAGCGCTGGGTCAGGCAACATCGATATTGAATGGGCCGACGCCTTCGCGAGCAAGCTCGGCTCCTACAGGGGATTTGTGTTGATCACTGGATAGTGGGAATGCCACAAATCATTGTAGGAGCAGAGCTTGCTCGCGAAAGCGGTGGGTCAGGCAACATCAATGTTGAATGTACCGCCGCTTTCGCGAGCAGGCTCACTCCTACAGGGGGTTTGTGTTGATCACTGGATAGTGGGAATGCCACAAATCATTGTAGGAGCAGAGCTTGCTCGCGAAAGCGGTGGGTCAGGCAACATCGGTGCTGGATGTGCCGACGCCTTCGCGAGCAAGCTCGGCTCCTACAGGGGATTTGTGTTGATCACGGGATAGTGGGAATACCACAGATCAGTGTAGGAGTGAGCCTGCTCGCGAAAGCGGTGGGTCAGGCAACATCGGTGCTGGATGTGCCGACGCCTTCGCGAGCAAGCTCGGCTCCTACAGGGGATTCGTGTTGATCACTGGATAGTGGGAATGCCACAGATCAGTGTAGGAGTGAGCCTGCTCGCGAAAGCGGTGGGTCAGGCAACATCGGTGCTGGATGTGCCGACGCCTTCGCGAGCAAACTCTGCTCCTACAAAGATCACGGGTTACTCGGTGATTTTCTCGAAGTTGCGATAGAACATGTCCCCTTCCCGGCTATCCGTCATCGAGTGCAGTTGGAAGCTGCGGCTCAGTCTGGCGCCACCGTCTCGGGTCAGCGGGGCCCACACCAGGTTGGCGCGGCGCATGGTCGACATGCTCATCATTTCGTCGAACGGGATCGACAGGTACAGGCCTTTGTCGAAGCTACCTTCACCGTATTCGGCGCTGTTGGCCGTGGTGATCGTCGCCCACGCACCAAAGCGCACGCCGTTGAAAAACTCTCGCGAGATATCCACCGTACCGCCCCAATCCCCCGCCAGATAACGACCCACACTGACGGCCGCTAACGTATCAAACGGCAGATCCGTATACCCAGTGATATGCCCGGTCACCACCGAGTAATCACGCAAACCCAAACCCTGATCAAAATCACGCTGGCGCACCCAGTTCAGATCCGCGCCCACCGACCAGCGTTCACCGGTCGGGCGGAACAACACCTCCCCGCCCACACCGGCAAACATCGACTCCAGATAACCGCCGTACACCATGCCGTAGAGGTCTTTATCCAACTGCTCGGCGTGGCTGACCTGGAACAGCGGCATGGTCACATCGGAGGTGGTCAGGTACTGCCGCAAATCCGTGCGCACACGGGGTAATCCGCTCGGTGCGTCGTAGGTGAATTTGTCGAAGTTGTTCGCCAGATTGGCGCTAAGCAAACCGCTCCACCAAGTGTTGCGATTGAAGCGATATTCGGCGTCGGCATCGGCACTGAATTGATAGAGCAAACCATCCGGGCCGCCGACGTTCTGTTTGAAGCCCAGACCGACGCCGTAACTGAAATGCTGCGGCGCTTCGGTGTAGAGGGTTTTTTCGTTGTGTGGCATCGCCGGGTTGATCTCGGTGGTGCGGTGCAGCGACTGCAGCGGTTCCTCATTGTTGATCACTTCGCGGAAGGTCTGGCGCGGCACGCTGGTTTCTTCCAGGGGCAGGTCGTAGCGCTTGTTGACCACGGTGAACCAGTCGATGTCGTCGTTGACGCTGTTATCGAGAATCCGGCTCGCACGCCCGACTGCCTTGGACGAATGGAAGTATCGCTGCTGCTCGCCATACACGATCAGCTCGGAATCGCGCTGGGCAATGCGCTCGACTTTATAGCCGGCATTCTGCTGCAAACGCTGCGAGACGTTGGCCCAGTCAACCTGCTCCATCGACGTGGTCGGTGCCTTAGCCGGCAGCGGTTCCGGGGTCGGGTCGTAGGTCTTCGCCGGCGCTTTGCGGCTGACGAAATTGGTGTGAAAAGTCACGCCAAACATCGCCGTATTACCGCGCTCCCACGCCGCGCTGAGGTCGATCGAATCCGTGACTTTGAACACTGCGCCGAGGTTGATCGGCGAGTCCTGTTTGATCTCGTTGTCCTTCGGCTCGTTTTTATAGTCGTTGCCTTCGTATTCGAGCTTCAGGCTGAGACGATCCCACGGCGTCTGATAGCTCACACCGCCGAACAGCGAAGGCCGGCCACGGAAATACGAACCCGCGTTGACGTCACCGGTGCCTTCGGTTTCTGGACGGGTTTTGAAGCGATCACTGGCGAAGCCCAACGGGTTGTCGAAGTCGCCGCGATTACCGATGTAACCCCAGGCGATGCCGGCGCTGAAATCAAAATTGTCGAAGCGTTTGTTGGCGACGAAAAACTCACTGGAGAACAAACCGGTACCGCCGATATCTCGGAAGCCCAACGCCACTTCCGGCGCCCAGTGGCTCTCCTGCCATAGCCGGACTTTGGCGTCGACCGCCTTATCCTTATAGCTTTGGCTGCCGCTGAGGGCCTCAGAGCCGTACGGCCGGTTGGTGATCGCGGTGTAGCGAAACGAGCCTTCGAGCCAGTCCAGCGGCTGCAACGAAACGCTGTAGCGGCTGTACGGATCGGTGCGGTTGGCGTTGACGCTCAACTCGCCGGCCGGGGCCATGCGTGCGGTCGGCGTCTGCCACAGACCGGCGCCGCCGAAGTCATTCTGGGTAATGCGCGGCTCTGCATGAGCCAGACCACAGGGCAATAACAACACAGCTGCAAAACGTAACTTCAACGAACCACCTCGGCCAGCTGCGTGGCAATAAATTCGGCCAACTGCTGATTCAGCTCAGGGATAGGCGGATCAAGATCATCATTTTTCAGCGGCACCAGAATCTTGCTGCCGGCCACGGGAAAGTGCCCGGACTCGCGATTCCAATGCGCAATACCGACGCGCTGCGAAGCGCCGTTGGGCTGGATCAGCCACAGATAATCGGCCTCGGCATCGCTGGAAATCGCGCAGCCTTGCAGGTACTCGCGAGCTTCCTGCAACGGCTGATACGGCAGGTGACACGGCGCGTCGACAGCACCGACCACTTCCACCTCATCGACGCGTGTCGGGTAGATCAGCCGATCGCCATCGTCGAGACGAATGTTGCGCGCGAAGCCGACTTCCAGCGCCACCGGATCGAGATCGGCAATCTGCCGCCCGGTCACCGGCATCTGCCGAACCTCGTCGGCAACACGCTGCGCCAGCGCCGCCCGGCTCGGTCTGTCGAAAAGCAACGCCATGCGCCGCAGCACATCCAGATCAAACAGCACGCCGACCTTCAGCCGCGTCTGTTGCTCAATCAGCGATTGGCGCAGCAAGCCGCCCGCCAGCCAATAACCTTCGGCATTCGGTACGGCAACGCTGATCACATCGAGCAAACGCCCACCCGCCGGCAACTCGACCGGGCCCGGGTTGGCGACATCGCCGCTGACAATGACGGCGGCCTGACTCGCACCTGCGACCAACAGCAAAAAAGCGGAAAAAACCCTCAGGCGCTTCACGGCAAATGCCTGCGATCAGGGGTCAGTTGCACGAGCTTCACACGCAGTTGCGAAGTGAGTTGCTGCTCGCTCTGCACGATGAAACCGTCACGCGGATCGACCCAATAACGGTTGGTCGCACTCAGCCCGATCGCCGGAGCGTCGATCTGCTCGTCGACACGCAGCACGGCGTAGTCCTTGTCCAGAATGGTCAGGGTTTCAGTGGTGCGGCGGGTGAAGCGACTGTTGACGATCACCCCCACTTCCTGGCCCTTGTAGAGATCGATCCAGCGCCGCGTGGTGAAACCATCCGGCACTTGATGCAGGCCTCGTTTGAACGGCGAGTTGTCAGCCAGGCGTGTGCCATCGAGATCGCCTTCGAGGCCAAGGCCAATGCTGCGCACAGCGAGGCCATCGCGCAGCAACAACACTTGTTTGCCGGAAGCGACCCAAAATTGCAGATCCTCGCGCTCGCGCACCAGCGCCAAAACGCCGGAGCCGGACGGCGTGGTCAGTTTGAGTTGCGGGTAATTGACCCCGGCCACTTCGGCGGGCGTCACCTCGACTTCATCCGGGCCGACGACCGCGGCCTTCAAGTTGTTCAGCGACGCGCTCATCAGCGGGTTACAGCCGCACAGCAACGCGGCCGCCATCAGGCAGACGCCGATTTTCAATATTTTCACGGACGGGCGGCCTTATTTGCTGTTGTTGCTGTATTCGCTCCAGTTCTTCGCAGCGGAAGCGCCGGTGCCGACAATCGATGCCGACGGCACCAGTTGGCTGATCAGACGGTTCCAGCGAGTCACGTTGGCAGGGCCGACATACACGACGTCCTGAGGACGTACTTCGAAGTGCGAAGCGAGCGCCATGGCGGTCGGCGATTCGGCTTCGAGTTGATAGATTTTTGCCGGCTCGACATCGAGGTTTTCCACGCCGCGAATGACGTACACCGCGTTGCCGTTGGAGGTGGTCTGGCTCAAGCCGCCGACCGAACCGAGCACGTCGGAAAGGTTCATCGTCGCGGTCTTGAAGCTCAACGCGCGTGGCTGATTGACTTCACCCATCACGTAGATGCGCTTGTTGTCGTTGTACGGCAGATACAGCTGATCGCCGCCCTTGAGGTAGACGTTCTGCAACTCGGAATCCGCTTGGTTGAGCGAATCCAGATTGAGCGGATACACCCGGCCCTTGCGGTTGAGCAGCAGCCCGGACAAGTCGGCATTGTTGGTGTCGATGCCGGCAGTGCCCAGCGCTTCGACCACGCTCAGCGGGTTGGTGGAAATCGCTTGTGGGCCAGCCTTGGTGACGGCACCGGTGACCACGACTTTCTGGCTGGCGAAACGCAACACCGCGACATCGACCTGCGGCTCGGCGATGAACGCCGACAGCCGTTGTTCGATGTCCGAGCGCAGTTGCTGGATAGTCCGGCCGGTGGCCTGAACTTCCTTGATAAACGGGTAGTACAGCGTGCCATCGGAGCGCACCAGGCGGCCGTTGGCATCGATCTGTTGTTGCGCGCCGGAGGGTGCGGTCAGTTCCGGGTGATCCCACACGGTGATGTACAGCACGTCGTTGTTGCCGATGCGGTATTCCGCGGGCGTCGCCAACAACTCTGCCGGCAGCGACTCACGTTTCTGCGTGGCGCGGTTCATGGCAATCAGCTTGGGCGTGATCGGAATCAGCTCGACCCGGCTGCTTTCACTGGCGCCCTGACGCGTGATGTCCTGGGTGCTCAGGTATTGACCGGGGGAAAACATGCAACCTTGCAAAGCGAGACTTGCCAACATTAAAAGATAAACACTACGAATCATAATGGCACTACGCTATTCAAGGGCGAATCCAAAAACAAAGTCACCCGACTCACGTCGGGCGACCTTGTACTGCACTAACAGAACTTCCTGTTAGTTATGCGTGCCGGTTGTACCGGTGGTACCCGTTGTACCGGTGGTACCGCCGTTGGCACTGCCACCGCTGTTAGACGCCGCGACTGCACTGGCGACCATTGCAGTGCTGGCTGCCGGCGCTTGAGAAGCCGCCACGTTGCCACCTACATTGGTCACCGCAGTAAGCGGTGCTTCAGCGGCGGCAGCCCAGTTGCTCAACATCGTCAACAGGGCAACTGCCATCACTTTTTTCATAACAACTCCTTTCTAACATTCAGCCTGTTAAAAAACCGGCGTGTGTTAGAGGTGGTAGCGTTCAAGCCCGCAAATAGCGCGAACAAGATCCGTTGTTCTTTCACAGTCTTACCCAACTGATAAAAGTCGAACGGCAGGTTTATATCTACGGACTTGCAAAAGGCATTGCCAGTGTAATTTCCCGACGGAATCTAACAACCTGACTGAAAATAACATTGGACTTTAAATGGCCATCATCCCAAGTAACCATTGGGATGCGTGGATTGCCAGCGCCAGGTGTCGGTGACCATGTCCTGCAAACTGCGCGTGGCTTTCCAGCCAAGTTCTTTGGCAGCCTTGGAGGCGTCGGCCCAACTCTCGGCAATATCGCCGGAACGACGCGGCATCATCCGGTACGGCACCGGTTGCCCGCAGGCCTGTTCGAAGGCATGTAGCACTTGAAGGACGCTGTAGCCGTCGCCGGTGCCGAGGTTCCAGGTATGAATGCCAGTGCGTCCGGCAATCGATTGCAATGCTTTCAAATGCCCATCGGCCAGATCAACGACGTGGATGTAATCGCGCACCCCGGTGCCGTCGATCGTCGGGTAGTCGTTACCGAAAATCGACAGCTCTTGAAGGCTGCCGACCGCGACCTGACTGATGTAAGGCACCAGATTGTTGGGGATACCGTTGGGGTCTTCGCCCATCTGCCCGCTGTCGTGGGCGCCGATCGGGTTGAAGTAGCGCAGCAAAGCGATGCTCCAGCGCGGTTCGGCCTGGCTGAGGTCGCGCAACACGTTCTCGACGATCAGCTTGGACTGGCCGTAGGGATTGGTCGGATTGCCGGTAGGAAAATCTTCGCGAATGGGCATTTGCTCGGGTTCGCCGTACACCGTGGCGGACGAACTGAACACCAGACGAAACACCCCCGCCGCCGCCATCGCCTGACACAGCGTGATGCTGCCGCTGACGTTGGTTTCGTAATACTCCAGCGGCTTGCGCACGCTTTCGCCGACAGCCTTGAGACCGGCGAAATGCAGCACGGCCTCAATGTTGTGTTCGCGGAAAATCCGGTCGAGCAAGGCCCGATCACAGACATCGCCGCGAATCATCCAGGCACTCTTGCCGCAGATGGCTTCTACGGCATGCAACGCCGCATCGCTGCTGTTGCAAAGATTATCCAGCACAACAACTTCATAACCTGCTTCCAGCAACGCAAGTGTGGTATGCGAACCGATATAGCCGGCACCGCCGGTCACGAGAATCTTCATGGCGCGATCCGTCATTTGATAAATGCCAAGTAGCGTGTCAAGCCCGACTGCATGGATATGTGTCGCAATCCACACAAACGAACGACAACAACCGAAAACAAAACTAGTTCAATGACTGGCAATAAATATTTTTGCAGGTCACACTGTATTGCCCGCTACTTATTAGCACTGCAAGTGCACGAATCACTATCAACAGATACCGACTAAAAATAACTAATCAAGCACTCACCGACATCTCATAACATTGTCGGCTTTTATCCCCATGAACAATTGCCATTAATAACCTGACTCAGGTATTAAAGTAAGCCTTCAATCATCATTGAAACTTGCAGACCGAAGTTATGGCCTGCATGCGTCGCCTGTGTTCCATGACTGTCCAGGATACTTTTATGATTCGTAAATGTTTGTTCCCCGCTGCCGGCTACGGCACGCGTTTCTTGCCGGCCACCAAAGCCATGCCGAAAGAGATGCTGCCGATCGTCAACAAGCCGTTGATCGAATACGCCGTTGAAGAAGCACGGGACGCTGGCCTGCAACACATGGCCATCGTCACCGGCCGGGGCAAGCGTGCGCTGGAAGACCATTTCGATATCAGCTACGAACTCGAACACCAGATTCGCGGCACCGAGAAAGAGAAGTTTCTGGCCGGCACTCGCGAGCTGATCGACACCTGCACCTTCTCCTACACCCGTCAGGTGGAAATGAAGGGCCTCGGCCACGCGATCCTCAGCGGCCGCCCGTTGATTGGCGACGAGCCATTCGCCGTGGTACTGGCCGACGACCTGTGCCTGAACCTTGAAGGCGACGGCGTGCTGACGCAGATGATTCAGCTGTACAAGAAATTCCGCTGCTCGATCGTCGCGATTCAGGAAGTCCCGGCCGACCAGACCCACAAGTACGGCGTCATCGCCGGCGAGCTGATTTCCGACGGCATCTACCGCGTCAACAACATGGTGGAAAAACCGGCGCCGCAAGACGCACCGTCGAACCTGGCGATCATCGGTCGCTACATCCTCACGCCGGATATTTTCGACCTGATCGCCGATACCGAACCGGGCAAGGGCGGCGAAATCCAGATCACCGACGCGTTGATGAAACAGGCGCAGAACGGCTGCGTACTGGCCTACAAATTCAAAGGGATGCGCTTCGACTGCGGCGACGCCGAGGGTTACTTGCAGGCGACCAATTTCTGCTACGAAAACGTCTACCTCAAGGGCCGCTGAGACGGCTCCCTCCTTTTCATTTCAGGCAGGCCACCATGAACATTGCACAACATTCCGTAGAGATTGAACGCGAGGTGGGCAACCTCGGGGTGATGAGTTGGTTGTCACGCCATCAGCCGTTGCCCAGCGCCAACGAAACCTGGCTGGGCACGATTTTGCTGGTGGAGCGGATTGGCGTGTTCCCGGCGTCCGGGGATATCCGCCGGCCGCTGCGCGATCCGTATCCGCTGCTTGCGCATTTGAAGAAGCGCTATGGCGAGCAGGCGCTGGAGATGGATGACAGTGATGGGCTGAAAGTGATCTTCAGCGACTGGCGCTTCCGCGTGCGGATTTGCTGCAACGACCCGGCGATCATCATCAACGTGGAAACCCGTTGTGATGCGCGGCTGATGCCGCAGAAGCTTGCGGAATTGCTCGAACAAGTCGACGCCTTCACGCAAGACTGACCTGATCGTTCCCACGCTCTGCGTGCTGATCGTTCCCACGCTCCGCGTGGGAATGCCGCCCGGGACGCTCCGCGTCCCTACGCCGGATGACGCGGAGCGTCACAGGATGCATTCCCACGCAGAGCGTGGGAACGATCATTGTGGAGCGGCATCGCAGCGATTGTTGGCGCCAGTGATCCAGCCGTAGAAGTAATCTGCAATCACCTTCCCGCCCGTTGCCGGCAGCGGATGAATCTTGTCCGGGCCGATCATCGCAGCAGCGTAGCGCTTCACGTCCGGGCCAAACGCGCATTGCAGGTTGGCGTAACCCAGACGCTGCTCCCGCGCCCAAGGCTCAAGCACCTGCGCATACGCCGACATCGGATAAGCGCTCGAACGCGTGGTGTCCTGACGCATGATCAGGTTGATACTCGCCGCCGGTTGAATCTCGCGGAGCATGCCCACCAGACCTTGAACGTTCTGCAGATACTGCGCGGGTTTGACGCCAAAGCCCTGATCGTTGCCACCGAGCATGATCAGGTAAACATCGGCAGGGATCTTCGACACGGCGGCTTTCCACTGGGTCTGCCATTGCGCATCGTTGTGATAGAAGTCAGCGGATGCAGCGCCGGACGCTGCGAGTTTCGAGACGCGCACGCCGTTCTGATCGTTGCTCATCCACAGGCCGAACAGGGTTGGCGTGCCTTTGGTAACTTCCAGTTTGAACGACCAGTCCGCTGCTGCCGAAAGGCCCGAGAGGGTTGCTTCCTGAACGCCAGAACCTGCCAACGTCATCGGCTGCCAATCGTCTGAGGGTGACCAGCGATAGCGGATCTCGGCAGGTTCGCCATTGCCCAGGTAAAGCAATTTAGCCTGATTGACGGCGGTGTTGATCGCGGGTGTCGGGCTGGCGTCGACTTGCAGCCATGCCCCTGGCCGGCCCTTCACCGTGCGGCTGTCCGGACTCGCCTGGCCCAGACCTGAAACCGTCCAGTCCCCGCCGAAGTATTTTTCACTGCTGCGGGTGTATTTGAAATGCGTGCCGCCGAGCGCGGCGCCATGGTTGAAGCCGATATAGCCGGGCCCGGCAAAACCTACTTCACCGGCCACGCGCTGCACCAGTTTGTTCAGATAGAAATCCTGGCCGGCGCTGTAACTGTCGCCGATCACCGAGACCGACAACACCTTGCCCGCCTTGCCCTCACGCCACTGGGCAAACCGCTCACGTGCATCACCCACCTCAACCACCGACGCTGCAACGGGTTGAGCGTCATTCACTGCCAACATGCAAAATTTCCTTCCGTCCGTAAGGGCCCCTTCGCGAGCAAGCCCGCTCCCACACTGGATCGGCGTCATACCCAAATCCCCCTGTAGGAGCTGCGGCACGCTGCGATCTTTTGCTGTTGCTTCTAAAGATCAAAAGATCGCAGCGTGCCGCAGCTCCTACAGGAGATCTCGATATCCACTGTGGGAGCGAGCCTGCTCGCGAAGCTCTTAGCTATTCTGAACCGGCACCACCGGGGCAATGACCGCCGCAGGTTTCTTCACCGCCGCACGCTCACCAAGAAACAGCACCGAGGTGAAATTAAACCGGCTGAACACCATCGACAACACCACCGGCCCCAGCAGCCCAACGCTCAACCCACCCAGTACCAACAAGCTCTCATCCTTCACACCCAACCGCCCCAGCACCACCCGCGACGTCGCCGCAAACAGCACATGAAACAGAAAAATCGCATACGAATACCCACCCAACCACGTCAACGCCTTCGAGCGCATGCCACTCGACAACAACGCAAAGCAAGACACACACCCCACCGTCAAACCGATCAAGCTACGGCGATCAACAATCAACTCACGATCCAGCGCCGCCACATACAGCAACGTCAGCGAAATCAGCACAAACACCACCGGCCCGATCATCGCGAACCGTTGCTTCAGCGCCTCGACATTCTCCTGCCCGATCATCCCCGCAACAAAAAACGGCAGCAGGTAGATCGCACCGTTAATCCCGAACGCATCGAGTTTGAACGGCGGCAGCAAAAACAACAGCGCCGCAAACGCGAACAACCCATACAAGCGCGTCGCCGAGCGCAGCATCCCGCGCCATTCCAACAACCCGACGAACATGAAAATGATGAACACCGCCTGCAAAAACCAGAAGTGGTTGATCGGCACCCAGAACGACAGCAACGCGTCGATCACGCCGACGTCCTTGTTCACCCCCGGCCCCACCGCTTGCAGCACCGAAAACGGTACACCGACGCAAAACAGCGGCACGATCAAACGCCGCACCTTGCCGCTGAAAAACGCGGAAAAGTCGTTGCCACGGATTTTGTAGATCGAATAGATATACCCGGAAATAAAGGTGAACAGCGGCATGCGCACGTACACCATCGAATCGGCGATCACCCGGAACGGCGAGCCGATATCGATCTTCAACCCGCCGCCCAACGGCCCGATGACGTGGTAAAGCACCAGCAGCAGGCACGCCAGACCGCGCAGGGTTTCAATCTCCAGGGACTTTTTCTTGCTCGACATAAAGCACCTGCCTCAATTCAGAATTCTTGATTCAACCTGCACCGGCTTGTTCGCCCGCAGCATCAAACCGAGGCCGACGAACAACACCGGCACCACCATCGAAAAGTGTCGGGCGAAGGAGCCGAAGTCCGGCTCGAACAAACCCTGCACCAACAGAAACGCCAGCGGAATCGCGATCAGTTCCTTGGGTTTGGTCTGGATCGGCGCGCCTTTGTAATCGGTCGAAGTGATGACTTTGAACAGCAGCAGCGCGGTCATGATCATCAACGCCACGAAGATCACCTGCCCCGGCCCGGACAGCAGAATCAGCTCCACCGGGAACGACAAACGGAAGAAGATGATCATCGAGTCCAGCGCCTGCGAAACGAAGTCGCTACCGGTCAGCCACGAGACGATCAGCGACTTCGAGCCCTCCTCGCCCGCCGTGCGCAGTTCGTTGTTGCTGGCGCGAATCGACGACACCGGGAAGCCCAGCGCCAGTTGAATCGCCATGGCCACCGCCAGGTAGAACAGGAACAACATCAGAAAGAACGTCGTGCGTGATACGTACTTTTTCATCACGCAAACACCGACCCACGACAGTGAAAACAGAATCCAGTACGGGCGGATCAGCACGCCGTAAATCACTGCTGACAGGAAAAAACCACCGCGATATTTACGCGTCAACGAGCTGAGCAAAATGCTCAACACCGCCACCGACACAATGATTTCCTTGGTCAGGTTCTCAAGGAAAAACGAGCGGACGATGCCCCACAGACACAAGGTGCCGAAGATCGCCAACGGCATGCGCCGAAACACCACCACCGGAATCGCCGTGAGGAAGAAATTGCAGAACATGCCGTAGGCCCAGGCATTGGTCAGGTTGATCCCGGTGGGCCGCAGCAGGAACGCCGAACACTCGTAGGACGAGCGATCGGGCGAGAACGGGTTCCAGAAATTGCAGTTGTCGGCGCGCGCGTAGGACGACCACAAGGTCATCGCATCGGGCCCCGGATCACGGGGGATCAACAGCGGCATGGCCACTGACAAAAACAACCCGGTGAACAGAATCAGGAACGACACATACGAATCGAGTCGCTTGCCGCGAAACTCGATGCACGGCAGCTTCAGGCCCATGACACGGCAGCCTTTTTCGCAGTGGTCACGCGCGTCAAAACGGCAATAACGCCGAGCTGCACGATGATCGCGAAAACATTGCCCCACGCCGCGCCATAAATCGAATAGTGCTTGATCAACACATAGCTGACCGGCACCGAAACCAGCAGGCAGATCGCCGCGCTGGCAAGCGAGACGCGGCTGTTTTTCGAGGCAATCAAACCGCCCCAGACGATGTCGCCAATCGCCCGCAAGGCGAAGGAGAAGATCAATACGCCAAGAATCGCATTGTCCGGACGCGGCACGCTGGTGGCGACGTAATCGAGCACCACGTTGAAGAACAGATAAATCGCCACCGCCACCGCCGCCGACACCACCAGCGAACGCATCACCCATTTGTTGACGAACAACTGCTTGACCGTAAACGCCTGCTGATCGGCCTGAAACCGCTTGGCCAACACCGGAATGCCAACCACCGCGACCACCGCATACGACAAGGCTTGCAACGTGTTAGCCGCCGACCACGCGTACACATATTTGCCGAGGCTGGCGTAGGGCTCCAGATCGATAATCAGGAACCGCTCGGCGTACTGACTCAGCGCGATCAAACCGGTACCGAGGTAGAACGGCAACCCGGCCTTCCACACAGCGCCCGTCGCCAGCGTCGAGCTCTCGCGGCCCTTGTGCACGTTCACCACAATCAAGTATCCGGCGACAATCACCAGCACATTCGCCGCGACCCACAACCACAACACACTGGCGATCCCCGACACCCAGCCGAGCATCATCCCGCCCACCGCCAACACCGCCCACAGACCGGTCTTGATGAAGAAAAGCAATGCGCCGGCCGTGGCTTTTTGTGCGGAAAACACGAACGAGTTGATCTCGAACGACAGGTGCTCGGTGAGCAAAACCAGGGTCACGCAGAGGATCAGCGTCGCCGTCGCTTCAACGGTCTGGAACAGTGAATAAATCAGCACCGTCACCACCGACAGCACCAGTCCCACCGCCAGGTACAACAGCAAAACCTTGTCGACCACGCAGCGCGAACTGCCGCCCACGCTGATCAAGCGATTGATCTCGGAACTGAAACCGACGCTGTAAAACTTCGAGGCGATCAACGACGCGGCGACCACCACACCGTAAAAACCCAGCGCCTCATAACCGAGGTAATGGGTGATCGCCAACACCAGCAAAAACTTCGCGCCCAAAGCTCCGCCGCGAAGCAGTAGCCGAAATATCATCGAACGACACCCTTGATGATTTCGTCCATGGCCACGGTTTTCGCTTCGATTTCACGGCAGGTATCGGTCAGGCGCTGGCCGAAATTCGACAGCGCATTTGGCGCGTAAACCGTGTTGATGATGGTGTCGACTTCGATGTCGCCGCCATTGATCACCCAGTCCTCGACGCCCATGTCCTGATAGGCGCCGAAGCCTTTGCGCTCATAGCTGATGTGGTACGCCGGCACGCCGGACAGCAGCGATTCGATCGCGCCGTGCAGGCGCACAGAGATCACCAGATCCGGCTGATATTTGGCGATGGTCGCCTTCAACGACAGCAGGTCTTCATTGATGCCCAGCTCGCGATAGAACGCACCGTCATCGTTGCCGCGAACGGCGCTCTGCACGGCGCAGACCACTTTGCTTTTTTGCTTCAGGCGTTGCAGCAGCAGCTTCAGATTGGCGACGTAGGCGACCTTCTTGTCCTTGCTCCACTCCGGCGGTTTGCGCAGCACTACGCACACCGTGGCTGGCGATGCGGCGCAACGGGTGAATTTCGGTTGCTGAAGGATCTTGCTCGCCAGCGATTGCACCGCCAGATCCGGCGCGCGGTAGACGTTTTCGCAAGCGTCGAAAATCGCCGAGGAACGGTTGTCACGCACGAACACCGCATCGGCATTGGCGTAGTGCTCGACGATTTTGCTGCTCTCGCCATGGAACGGGCCGATGCTTTGCGGCAGGTACACCGACGGCACTTTGCTGAGGATCGCGGTTTCCAGTTGCTTGGCGTGGCCGAGCTTCAACTTGATGTGTTCGAAAGCGCTTTTCGAGCGCATGTAGCCGCCGCCAACGCCGACGATCAGATCGGTTTTCTGCAGCAGATCCGCCAACCCGGCGTAGGACTGATTGAGGAACACCGCTTGCTTGACCCGGCCCAGACCCTTGGCCGCCATGACCGGCGCGTCGAAACGCGGGTGCGGCAGATAGCTGAAAGAATCCGGATCGGAGGCGACCACGCTGATCGCGGTGTCGTCGCCAAAGTTGCGCTGCACCAAGGCAATGGCCAGATCGACGAGCAGGCCGTCACCGGAGTTGGACGCACTGTAGCCATGCAAAATCGTTACGTTCATATGCTTGAGTTCTACTTAAAAAGTGGGAGCGCGATACAGGTCGTAGGTCTGGCGAATCATCAACGCGGCGCTGAAACGCTCGCGGACGATGCTGCGCCCTTCGCTACCGAGATCGAGCAAGCGCGGCTTCTGGATTTGCGCCAGCACATCGGCCAGCGCCTGGTGATCACCGGACGGAAACACGTAGCCAGACACGCCGTGCGTGACCAGTTCCGGCAGCGAGGTGCAATTGCTGGCGATCACCGGTAGCCCCATGGCCATGCCTTCCAGCGGCACCATGGCGAAACCTTCCCAGCGACTCGGCACAATCAGCGCATCGGCTTTCTGGTACAGCGCCTGCACTTCGCTCGGCGTGACCCACGGCAGGTATTCGACCGAATCCATCGGCGGACACTCCACCGAATCTTCGTTAACCGCGCTGCCGACCACCGTCAGTTTCAGGTCATTGCGCTGCACATTGGCGAAGGCCTTGAGCAGCACGTCGAAGCCTTTCTGGTAATCGAGACGGCCGACAAACAGCAGATGAATCGGCTCGGGGCTCGCGGCTTTCGGCGCGTCGTCCTTGTGATGAATGCCGTTGTAGATCAGCTTCATGCGTTTGCGCTCGATGCCGAAGCGCGCGGCTTTATCGAGTTCGTACTGACTGACGCAAATGATCACGTCGGTGACTTTTTGCAGCACGCGCTCGATCCACGCATAGACCTTTTGCTTGATCGGCGAGCTTTCCATCAGGAACGAAAACGCGTGCGGGCAGTAGACGATTTTCGGCTTGCGCCACGGACGCAACAGCACGCAGACGCAGCGGCCAATCACCCCGGAAAAGGTGCTGTGCAAATGCACCACATCGGGTTTTTCCTTGAGCAGCACTTGCGTCAGACGCCAGGCGAAACGCAGCAACGACGGCACATTGCGCCCGGTACGCGGGAAGGTGCGGATCTGTTGCGCGCCGATGCCGTGCAGTTCTTTGGCCTGATCCTCCGGCACCAGATACACCAACTCATAGTCGGCCGCATCGCCTTCCGGCGACGCCGAAATCGTCCGAATAACGGTTGCGACGCCACCTTTGATCGTCTCTGCCACGTGCAGTATTTTTTTCACAACTCACCCACTTCAAACAGGAAAGGACAATCGCCAAAACTCAGGATTTGTCGGACGCGTATTCGTAGTTGTAATAGCCGTAGCCGCCGTTGCCGTAGTAGCTCGCGGCACGCTTCTCGACGCCGTTGAACACCGCGCCTTTCAACTCGATACCGTTCTGCGCGAAGCGGCGGATGGTCAGCTCGATCTCTTTGGCCGGGTTCACCCCGAAGCGCGTGACGATCAGGCTGATGCCCGCTTCACGGCCGACAATCGCCGCATCGGTCACCGCCAGCAGCGGCGGCGTATCAATGATCACCACGTCGTACATCTCGCTGAGTTGCGCGAGCAATTCGCGGAAGTTCGCGTGCATCAACAGCTCGGAAGGATTCGGTGGCACCTGACCACGGCTGATGAAATGCAGGTTGTCGACTTCAACTTTGTTGATCGCCTGATCGATGCTGCAGCGCTTCACCAGCAGGTCGGACAAACCGTTGCTGATCGGTGTGTTGAGGGTTTTGTGCAGATGCCCTTTGCGCATGTCGGCATCGATCAGCACCACGCGCTGACCGCTCAAGGCCATGACTGCGGCGAGGTTGGACGAGACGAAGGTTTTGCCGACTTGCGGGCTCGGCCCGGAAATCATGATGCGGTTGTTGGTCGAATCGAGCCCGGCGAAGTGCAGGCAAGTGCGCAGGCTGCGGATCGACTCGATCGACAGATCGGTCGGATTGCGCAGCGCCAACAGGTACGCCGGTTTGTCGACGCCATCGCGGGCGCGGCCCTTTTTGTTGTCCTCTTCCTGTTGCAGCGCGCTGTAGGGAATCGACGCGTACACCGGCAAACCGAGTTGCTCGATGGCTTCGGGGCCTTCCAGCCCACGGCTCAGGGATTTGCGCAGCAGCACCAGCGCCACACCGACGAAGGCGCCGAAGAATGTCGCGATCAACACGATCAAGGCTTTCTTCGGTTTGACCGGGCTGGTCAGGTCGACGTCCGCCGTATCGACTAGACGCACGTTGCCCACCGCACCGGCACGGACGATGTCCAGCTCCTGGGATTTGTTGAGCAACTGCGTGTAGATCTGCGAGGCGACTTCGACATCGCGGGTCAGGTTGAGCAGTTCTTGCTGGGTGGCCGGCAAGTCCTGGACTTTGCCTTCCAGCGACTTCTGCTGCTGGGTCAATTCACCGATCTGGCTCATCAACGCGCGGTAGGCCGGGTGCTGTTTGGTGAACTTGCGATCCATTTCCGCCTGCTGCATTTTCAGCTCGGAAATCCGCGTTTCCAGCGCCACGGACTGACCGAGCACCGATTGCGTTTCCAGGGAAATGTTCACGGTTTTGCCGTGGGTCTGATAGGCGTTGAGCGCATCGCTGGCCTTGGCCAGATCACGTTTGACCTGCGGCAACTGACTTTGCAGGAAGGCCAGACTTTGCGCCGCTTCCGCCGAGGTGCGGCGCACGTTTTGCTCGACGTAGAGCGAGGCAATCTTGTTGAGAATCTTCACCGCTTCAGGCGCGTCGGCACTGGCGAGGGCCAGACGAATGATTCCCGACTCTTTGCCTTGCTCGGAAATATCCAGCGCGTCCTGATAACCCTGAATCGTCACGATGCGCGGATTGCGCACCACTTCGAAACGCGTGCCGGGATTGGCCTGCAATTGAGTGATCAAGCCTTCCACGCCATCCTGCGCAAAGGCTTCGCCCATCGCGCCCTCGGCCAGCAGGTTGTCGTTGTCATCGAGCAACTGGAAGCGATGTTGTTCGCCAGCGATCAGCGTGAGTTTTTTGCCGAGCAGTTCTTTCGGCAGATTGAGCCGGGCAAACTCCAGCCGCTCACCGCCCCAGGCGTAGCTGTTCAGGCCGAAACGCGGCGCGGCGACGCTGGTGTCGGTTTCGCCGCGATAACGCCGGGCGAGAAAGCCGCCGATGAGCGGAAAGGTGTTGGGGCTGACGTCGATGTCGAGGCGCAGGTCGTCGACGGTTTTGCCGATCACTGCGCGGGATTTGATGATGCCGATCTCGGTCACCGACGGCGATTGGCCGCCGAGCATGCTGTTGAGGTCGGAGAAACCGAGCATGTCGTTCTTTTTCGGTTCGACCTGCACCAGCGCGTTCGCCGAATACACCGGCGTGGCCAAAACCGCATAGGCAATGCCGGTGACCATAAACGCGCCGGTGAGCGCGCCAATCAACCATTTCTGATCGATCAGGCTGCCAAAGATGCCGAGCAGATCAATGCTGTCTTGATCATTGTCACGGGTGCCGATTACGGACGGTAACTGCATAAGTCTGTTCTTACCATTCACTGTTCTGAAGAATATTCGTCAATGCCCGAGGCGCTGCGCCCATGAACTAACTGCATCTTCAATCAATGCATGCGCATGGATAAAAGCGGCTTTACCTTGACGGTACGGATCGTGTATTTCGCGCTCGCTCTGCCACTTGCCAAGCAGAAACACTTTGCCCCGCGCGTGCGCGGCAATCTTCAGTACTTGATTAACGTGTTGTTTTTCCATGACCAGAATCAGGTCTGATTCATTGACGATGTCTGATGTCAGTTGCCGAGCCTTGAACGTTTCGGCGCTGTGGCCGTGATCTTCGAGCACCTGACGCGCCGACGCTTCGACACCCTCGCCGACCCGCGCCGCAAGGCCTGCGGAGGTGACGGTGATCGCTGACGAGGCCAGCGCGTTACGCAGCAACAGTTCTGCCGTCGGACTGCGGCAAATATTGCCCACGCACACAACAAGGATCTTTCTGAACAAGGTTTTACTTTCCCGGGTAATGTCAAACGGCCAACATGCCAAAGGATTGCAATGAACCCTGTGGATCTTTCTGCACTCAGAAATAGAATCGCCCTGTTAGTACTGGAGCATTAAGTACCACAGCGTTTTAAAGGCGCCCAACCACTATTAGCGGACTAAAAATAACTGTGATTTTCGGCTGATTGTTTTCCGACAAAAAATAACATTCGCGCACTAAGTGCCATCACCTCACTCGAAAACTGAGAAAAGAGATCATTCTTCGTAGTTGTCACTTCTCTTCGGGAGAGCAGACATGAAATCGACACCTCTGAAAAAACTCGGCGCGCTGACGTTGGCGCTGCTCGGTGCCACCAGTCAGGTTCACGCCAGTGAGCTGTTCCCTAACCTCCCCGCCAAAACCATCGGCGTGCAGGTGAAGATCCAGAACTTCACCGCCGCCGATGCCGCGCAGATCAAAGCCGCCGGGTTCAGTTTTGTGCGCTTCGGTGTGTGGAGCGACAGCCTGAGCGCCAAGGCCTATCAACAGCAGGTCAGCGCTGCCTTTGCGGCGGCGCGATCAGCGGGCTTGCCGGTGCTGTTGACGGTGCGTGCGATCAAGCCGTTACCTGCCTCGTCAGGCAGCGAACTGGCGACGGCGGGCGAAGCGTTCGCCAATGCCGTGACAAGCCTGGAAACGTCCTACAGCGCGCAACTGGTGGCGATTGAGCTGTGGAACGAGCCGGATCTGCCGACCTACTGGCCGACGGGCAATTTCGACACGACGTTCGTGCCGTTCATGAGTTCGGTGTGCAAGACGTTGCAGGGCAAGCCGCCGGCGACGCCACTGGTGGGATATGGCTTCGCGCGGCCGCCGACCGCCGGTTCCGCGTCCACCGTGGCGCTGAACCGCATCGTCAGCGAATACCCGAAATGCCTGAGCGCGGTGTCGTATCACCCGTATGGCATGACTGCTGCGCAGATCAGCAGCGCGCAGGCATTCATTCAGCAGAACTTCCATTTGCCGGGGGTAATCAGTGAGTGGGGCGTCTCAGCGCTCAGCTCTAATGGTGGCGCCGATGGTCAGGCGAGCAAGATCAACGCCTTTATTGGCGATGTTAAAAAACTGCAGATCCCGCTGACGTCTATCTATGAATGGAAGAACAGTGATTCCGGCAGTAACGATCGCGAGAAGAACTTCGGCCTGTTGACCTCTGACGGTCAGCCGAAACCGGCGCGATTGTCGGTTGAATCTTTGTTGAACGCTGAGTAGTCCGTGCGCAACCGATCTGTACGCAGGTCGGTTGCTTTGAACCTGTGCGCTGTTTTGGCATCGTATTCATCGATAGCCCGCCCCACCTTTCAAACAATCGTTTTCAGGTTGTTGCCGCAGGGGCCATCGATACACGTCCACGCCCTTGAGTGACCGTCAGCGCTCGGGTAATGTCATCAGACCCATAGGATAGAGCACGCCCATGACTTCCAAGCTGGAACAACTCAAACAATTCACCACCGTAGTGGCCGACACTGGCGACTTCGAAGCGATCGCCCGAGTCAAACCGGTCGACGCCACCACCAACCCTTCCCTGCTGCTCAAAGCCGCGGCCATTTCCGGCTACGCCGAGCTGCTGAACGCTTGCGTCAGCGACTGCAAGGGCGATGTCGGCCTGGCCAGCGACCGTTTTGGCGTCGCGGTAGGTCAGGAAATTCTTAAAGTGATCCCGGGCCGTATCTCCACCGAAGTGGATGCACGCCTGTCGTTCGACAAAGACGCCGTGCTCAAGCGCGCGCATCGCCTGATCGAGCTGTACGACAAGGCCGGCATTGGCCGCGACCGCGTACTGATCAAGATCGCTTCGACCTGGGAAGGCATTCGCGCCGCTGAAGTGCTGGAAAAAGAAGGCATTCAGACCAACCTGACCCTGCTGTTCTCCTTCGCTCAGGCCGCAGCCTGCGCCGATGCCGGCGTGTTCCTGATTTCGCCGTTCGTGGGCCGCATCTACGACTGGTACAAAAAGGCCAACGGCAATGACTACACCGGCGCCGATGATCCGGGCGTACAGTCGGTCACGCGCATCTACAACTACTACAAAGCCAATGACTACAAAACGGTGGTCATGGGCGCGAGCTTCCGTAACCTGAATCAGATCGAACAACTGGCCGGTTGCGACCGCCTGACCATCAGCCCGGATCTGATCGACAAACTGGCAGCGGATAACGGCAAGCTGGAGCGCAAACTGGCCCCAGGCCACGCCGGCGAAGCCCGTCAGAGCCTGAACGAAGCGCAATTCCGCTGGCTGTCCAACGAAGACGCGATGGCCACCGAGAAACTGGCTGAGGGCATCCGTCAGTTCGCTCGCGACCAGGAGAAGCTTGAGGCGCTGTTGCAGGCCAAGCTGTGATTTGATTGTTTGAAATGCAAAAAGGGCGAACCTGTGAGGGTTCGCCCTTTTTTGTTCTGGATTGAGAGCTGCGTTGACTGAACTTAAGCCTTCGCGAGCAAGCTCGCTCCCACAAAGGGATTTGTGAACGACGCTGATCCAGTGTGGGAGCGAGCTTGCTCGCGAAGGAGCCAGCCCAGACGACATCACTACATGAGATCAATGCCGCTCGAGGGCATTCACCAGGTCATGAAACGCTTCGCGATTGGAATCGTTCAGGCCCATGAGGATTTTGTGTGCTTCCAGCACCTTGATCCGCACCACTTCTTCCGACTGATCCTGATCTGGCAGGTCGTCCAGGCACTCCGGGCATGGCACCGGGTGGTTGACGATGTTGAACACCTGCTCAAACCCCATCGATTGCAGCAGACGGGTGATGTCATCGTGGGTGGTCACGACAGTCGGCAGCAGGCCGACCTTTTGCCGCGACAGGATCGACAGTTTGGCCAGCAAGCCCAAGGTGGTGCTGTCGATGCTGCGGGTTTCGGTCAAATCGATCACGATCGCGTTGAAATTCAGCGCGGTGAAGATTTTCTCAATAGTCGCATCCAACGCCGAACACAGGGTCAGGCGAACTTCACCGACGAATTTCAGGACGAAGGTGCCGTCCTGCTCGGCGAACTGGATTCTACCGGTACTCATTAAAGATTCCTGCTCAACACCAACAGGGCGATATCATCCGGCATCTCCCCTAGCGTGGCCAATTCAAACACTTGCCGCAGACCATCCAGGCTGCCGCCCGCCGACTTCACCCGTTGGGGCAAAGCAGCTTCTTTTTCTTTGAGCGTGGGTTCTGGCAACAGATCCAGAATGCCATCGGACATCAGCGTCAGGCTGAACGTCGGCGGCAGCTCAAGCACGTGGTCTTCATAGGTGGCTTCATTAAAGAGGCCCACCGGCAAACCGCGCCCTTCGAGATAACGAACACTGTCAGGCGTGTACAACACTGGCAAAGGCAGATGACCGCCGATGCTATAGGTCAACAAACCGGTCTCCTCGTCGATGACTCCACCGACCATTGTGACGTGTTTGCCCAGCTTACAACTGATCAGCCCCCGGTTGATATGACCAAGGACTTCTGAAGGCTTGAATTCCGGCAATGTGCCGTTGCGCTTGGATTCGAACAGCAGGCGCGTGGTCATGAACTTCAACAGCACCGTGACGAAGGCTGAAGAGGCGCCATGCCCGGAAACATCCGCCAGGTAAAACGCAACCCGGCGCTCGTCGACGCGGAAATAGTCGACAAAATCACCCGACAAGTACAACGACGGGATGATCTGGTGGGCAAACTTGAACTCGTCGATGCTCCACGGACTTTCCGGCAGCATGTTCATCTGCACCTGGCGACCGGCGTTCTGGTCTTCCTGGAGCAGGTTCAGGCTGGCGGCGAGCTCACGATTGGCCTTTTCCAGCTTCTCGCGGTAGCGCTGGTTTTCCAGCAGCAGACGCGAACGATCGAGGGCCCGGCGCACAGAGTGCTCGAGCACGGCCAGATCTTCGAGAGGCTTGATCAGGTAATCCGCCGCGCCCAGGCGCAAGGCCTCGACCGCGTCGTTCATCACGCCGGCACCCGATACCACGATCATCGGCGTCTGCGGCGAACGCTCGGTGACCTGGCGAATGAATTCGAGTCCGCCCATCTGCGGCATACGCAGATCGCAGATAACCAAATCGGGCTGTTCTTGCTCGAATACCTTGAGACCCTGTTGGCCGTTGCTGGCCTGCAGGACGCTGAAACCACTGTCTTCCAAATAGGCCGCGAGGCTCGCACGCACTACTTCGTCATCATCGATTATCAGCAGCGTGGCACTGGTTTTTGGCATGTGGGCAAACGGCGCCAGAATTAGGTTGGCGTAGTGGGCAAGGTAACAACCCTGCGCGGACTACTGGATTCGCTTTCTAGCCTCTCTGTCGCACCGCTTTCGAGCATAGGCCGAAACGCAGTTACTTCAGAGGTGCCCTTCTAAGGCGCAGACGGTACTCCCATCCGCAGAGCGTTTCAAGCATGCGCCGATGGTCGCTTGACGACTTTACTTGTCAAATCACTGAGAGTTATAAGAACAGCTCAAACCGTAACCCAATGGAAGGACGAAGGCATGAGTCAAACCGGTCGGGACTACAGCGAAAAGCGCGATTTCATCCGCATGCGGGTCGATGCCGATGTCGTGTTGATTCATGAGGGTGATGAGGTTTCAGGGGTGTGCATCGACCTATCGAGCAGTGGCATGCAGGTCGAAGCACCCAGACAATTCGCGGTCGGCGACCGTTTGCGCGTGCGGATCGACTCCGACCATGCAGCGCTCACTGGCCTTGAGGCCGAGACCGAAGTGGTCTGGGTCAGCGCCCAAAACGGCGGCGCTCAGAAGCTCGGCCTGACCATTCTGAAGATGAAATAAGCGCACACAAAAAAGGCGACCCGAGGGTCGCCTTGTTGTTTCTACAGGTCGAGATTAAAAATCGTCTTCAACCTGACCATCTTTAACTTTGAACTCGCGGTTCTGCAGGTAAGCGTTGCGGATGAACGTGTACTTGTCGCCGCTGATCAGCTTCTCGCTCGACAGCAGGCTGGCGCGGGTGTCGACGATGTTCAGACCGAAGATCGAGTTACGCGCCGGTACGTCGTCGATGTAGCGATACATGCCGGTGAAGCTGTCGACGTACTTGGACGGTGCGTCACGCAGGGTGCTCGGGCCCATCAAGGGCAGCATCACGTACGGGCCGCTGCTCACGCCCCAGTAACCGAGGGTCTGGCCGAAATCTTCGTCGCTGCGGTGCAGGCCCATCTTAGTGCCGACGTCGAAGAAGCCGAGCAGACCGAAAGTGGTGTTGAAGATCAGACGCGCCGTATCAACGCCAGCGGCAGCCGGTTTGGCTTGCAGAATGTTGTTCGCCAGGTTGGTGACGTCGCCAACGTTCTGGAACATGTTGTGGATGCCGTCTTCAACGAACTGCGGCGTCACGAACTGATAACCCTGTGCCAGCGGCTTCAGCGCGTAGGTATCAACGAAATCGTTGAACTGGAAGATCGGACGGTTAACGCTTTCCCAAGGGTCTTCTTCCGTCGCAGCGTTGGCGGCGAACGGAACCAGCATGACACTGGCGCATACACAAAGCTGAGCGAGAGGATTGCTCCAGCGCATAGAAAACTCCTTGGATTTGATTCTGGCACGGGCAGCTGAGGCCACGCGTAAGAACGCTAGTATAAGCGCAATCGGCATTTTGGGCAGTCTGGCATGAGACTGTCTGTAGGAAGTTTCCTTCATTCCCTTCCGCAAACCCTGTCATCCAACTGTCATTGTCGCGCCCTAGCCTTGACGCTATTTCAGGGACGCTTCCATGTCACAGGCCGAAACCTTACCGCTCGCCACACCCAGCCTGACCGCCGTGCTGTTCGGGCTCAGTGGCTGTCTGGTGGATTTCGGCGCACGTGCGCTGCAACTTGGCGGCAGCGACCCGGAGCACGCCATAACGACTCCCGGCGCACTCGATAGCCTGCTCAGTCTGCAGCGTCGTAAAATCCCCTGCGCATGGATCGATGAACTCCCCCCTGCCCTGGCAAAACCGCTGTCGGCCGCTTTACCGGAGTGGATCAAACCTCCGCAACATTCAGCAACAAACAATCCATGGCCCGCGCCGAATGCTTGCTGGCAAGCACTAATGGGACTCAACGTCGATCGACTCGATGGCTGCGTGCTGGTCAGCGGCGAACCTCGTTTGCTGCAAGCCGGGCTGAATGCCGGATTGTGGACGATCGGCCTCGCCTCCTGCGGTTCACTGTGCGGTCTGGCGCCGAGTGAATGGCAAGCGCTGACGCAAAAAGAACGCGAACAACTGCGGGGCAAGGCAACGGTGCAATTGTTCGGGCTTGGCGTGCATTCAGTGATCGATCACCTGGGCGAACTCGACACCTGCCTCGCCGACATCAGCCTGCGCCGCCTCAAAGGCGAAAAGCCCTGATCGGGATCATGCAGTTTGAACGAGAGTGGATTAATCTAAAGGTCAGCCACAGACCTTTGGCGCGCGGCTGCGGTCAATGCCAGTGCCTCTCGATAAAAGGAAAACACCAATGCCGGCCCAAGAACTGCAAAAACAGCTCGAAACCCTGCGCGAGCAACTGGAGCAGAATCCGCCACTGTCGGAAGCCGAACGTGAAGATCTGCGCGTGTTGATGGCGCAAATCGAGTCTGAAATACAATTGGAGAACGCTACTCAGGACGCCAGCATCGCCGATGGCGTGAACCTGGCGGTCGAGCGCTTCGAAGTCGAGCACCCGGCGATCGCCGGCACCCTGCGCAATATCGTCAATGCGCTGGGTAGCATGGGGATCTAGGATTTCCGGCCGCACAAAAAAAGCCCTGCCATCACCGGCAGGGCTTTTTCATTTCTGACATTTAAAAGATCGCAGCCTTCGGCAGCTCCTACATGGGGAGTGCATTCCAAAGGTAGGAGCTGCCGAAGGCTGCGATCTTTTGATCTTACTGTCGCACGAGCCGGTCGTTCGGCAGTTGTACGCTTTCGGTGCTGCGGTACGGGTTGATGTCCAGACCACCGCGACGCACATACCGCGCAAACACCGTCAGCTTCTCCGGCTTCAACAGTCGCTGCAGATCAAGAAAGATCCGCTCCACACACTGCTCATGAAAGTCCGAGTGCTGACGGAAACTCACGATGTACTCCAGCAAACTGGCGTGATCCAGCGCCGAGCCGCGATATTCCACGACCACCGTGCCCCAGTCCGGCTGACTGGTCACCGGGCAGTTCGATTTAAGCAGATGACTGTAAACAGTCTCCTCGACGATCCGCGACTCATCGCAACGCAGCAGCTCCGGACGCGGATGCTCATAGTTGCTGACACTGATATCCAGATCATCGATGCACACGCCCGGCAACGCCACAACGCCTTCGGCTTCAACGTCTTTCAAACTGCGCACCCGCACGCCCACCGGTTTCCCGGCAGCGGCCGAGAGATCCTTGACCAGCGTCGCTTCCAGCGTGGCGACGTCGGCAAACGGCGACTGATTCAACGAGTTCAAGTACAGCTTGAACGACTTCGACTCGATGATATTCGGCGAATCCGCCGGAATGCTGAACTCGGCAATCGCCACCACCGGTTTGCCCGACGGCAACAACCACGACAGCTCGAAGCAGTTCCAGAAATCCACACCTTTATAAGGCAGGGTCTCGGCGGTCAGCCCCAGCTCCGCCCACTTCGCAGTGCGCGGAATCGGGAACAACAAGGATGGCGTGTAAGTGGCGATGTATTCGCTGGACTTGCCCAGCGGCGAATGTTCGGCTGCGGGATGCATGGCGGAAACCTGACTGAAGAATCAGCGGATTCTACCAGCCTTTGCGCGCGGCTTTGAGTGGTTACTGACTGACAGTCAACTTACCCACCATCCCCGCCTGATAATGCCCCGGAATATTGCAGGCAAATTCCAGGCTCGTGGCTTTGCTGAACGTCCAGGTCAGTTCCGCCGTTTTACCCGGCTCAACCAGCACGCTGTTCGGGTCGTCATGCTTCATGCCATGGCCCATCGCGGCGTGATCCATGCCCGCCATGTCGTGGGACATTTCCTTCATGCCGGTAGGCGTAAGCATGCCGCTTTGCTGCATCTGCAACATTTCCTGCTGGTGTTTGGCATGCATCGCTGCGTCACCGAGGTTGAATTCGTGCAGCAACTGGCCTTTATTCACCAGCACAAAACGAACGGTCTCACCGGCCTTGACCTGAATCGCCTTGGGGTCGAACGACATGTCGTTCAGCACCACTTCAACGCTGCGCGTGGCTTTGGCGGCGGGCGCTGGCTGGCCGAAGTCGTAGGTGTGCGCGGGGGCCGCCCATACCGGCGAGCTCAACGCCAACAAATACAAGGCCAGGGATTGGCGTAAAAACATGGTCGTTCTCCAACAAGATAAGGTTCAGCCTGTGGGAAACTTTAGCCGCCCTGCACTGGCATCAACCTGACAGGCAGATTACAACTTTGTCAGGTTGGCGCCTCACGCGTGCTCTCACGGTATAAAGCCTTCACTGAATCATCCCCGAATAACCCGAGTCGCCCATGAAACTGTTGATCGTCGAAGACCAAGCGAAAACCGGCCAATACCTGCGTCAGGGCCTGACCGAGGCCGGGTTTAATACCGAACTGGTGGCCGACGGTAACAGCGGCCAGCAACTGGCACTGACTGGTGATTATGCGCTGTTGATCCTCGACGTGATGCTGCCCGGTCGCAGTGGCTGGCAGATTCTGCAAGCGGTGCGCAGTGCCGGACTGGACACACCGGTACTTTTTCTCACGGCTAAAGACGCGGTGGAGGACAGGGTTCACGGCCTCGAACTCGGTGCTGACGATTACCTGGTCAAACCGTTCGCCTTCTCCGAGTTGCTGGCGCGGGTGCGCAGTCTCTTGCGTCGTGGCAGTGCCACGCCACAGGAAACCAGTCTGCAACTCGCCGACTTGCGTCTGGATCTGATTCGCCGCCGTGTAGAACGCAGCGGCCAGCGCATCGACCTGACCGCCAAAGAGTTTGCCCTGCTGGAAATGCTTTTGCGTCGCCAAGGCGAAGTGTTGCCGAAATCGCTGATCGCCTCGCAGGTCTGGGACATGAATTTCGACAGCGACACCAATGTCATCGAAGTGGCGATCCGCCGTTTGCGTCTGAAAATCGACGACGAGTTCCCCAACAAACTGATCCACACCGTGCGCGGCATGGGTTACGTGCTTGAAGAGCGCAGCGTCTGATGCGCCGTTTGTCCCTGAGTTCGCGCCTGGCGTTGTTGTTCGCCGCTTGCACCGCGGTGGTCTCGCTGTTCGCCGGGGTGCTGTTCAACCGCGCCAGCGAGGTGCATTTCATTGAGCTCGACCAGCAACAACTGGATGGCAAACTGATTGGCCTGCGCCGCGCGCTGCAGGACGTTCAGCCGACTCAGCGTGAAGCGCGACTGGCGGATGAGCTCAGCCGTCAGGCCGATTTGTCGCTGCGCATCACCGGTGCTGACGGCCAGCGCTGGTACGACAGCTCGACGCAGATCCCTAAGGATTTGCCGTCGCAAAACGGGCTGTCGACGATCAGCACTGACGGCACCGATTACCGCGTGCTCAATGCCCCGCTCTACCCGGAAAAGTCCGATTCGCCGCAATTGAGCCTGTTGCTCGACATCACCCATCACCAGCACTTCCTGCAACGCATGCAGCATTTGATCTGGCTGACCGTCGGCCTCTCGGCACTTGCCACAGCGTTGCTCGGCGCGTGGGCCGCCCGCAGCGGATTACGTCCATTGCGGCGCATGAGCGCGGTGGCGCGTGGGATTTCTGCACAATCGCTGAATGCCCGACTGCCGGAAGCGCAAATGCCGCCAGAGCTTGCGGAAATGGCCAACAGCTTCAACGCCATGCTCGGCCGTCTCGACGATTCGTTTCAGCGACTCTCGGCGTTTTCAGCCGACATCGCCCACGAACTGCGCACGCCGCTGTCGAACTTGCTGACTCACACCCAGGTCACCCTCACCCGCCCCCGGCCGATCGAGGATTACCGCGAAGCGCTGCACAGCAACCTCGAAGAACTGCAATGGATGGCGCAACTGGTCAATGACATGTTGTACCTGGCCAAGGCTGACCACGGTTTGCTGATGCCCAAGCGTGAGCCGCTGGAATTGGCGGATGAGACCGATGTGTTGCTGGAGTTTTTTGCGCCGCTGGCGGAGGACGCCGGCGTCACGCTGAGCCGCGAAGGTAACGCGCAGATCGAAGGGGATCGCAATATGTTGCGGCGGGCCTTGTCGAATTTGCTGGATAACGCGTTGCGGTTTACCCCGGCGGCGGGCTCAGTGAGTTTGCGGATCGCTGAATTACCGAGCGCTGTGCGGGTTTCGGTTGAAAACACTGGGGATGGGATTTCTGCGGAGTTGTTGCCACGGCTGTTTGACCGATTTTATCGGGCCGATCCGGCGCGGCAGGAAGGCAGCAGTGAGCATGCGGGGTTGGGGTTGGCGATTACTCAATCGATTGTCCGCGCGCATGGGGGGCAGATTCGTTGCGAATCAGAGGCGGGTTGGACGCGGTTTGTGATTGAGTTGCCTCGAAGCTGATCGTTCCCACGCTCTGCGTGGGAACGAGCTTAGGTCGCTTACGAATATCTCAGGGCATGAGCCGGTTCGATCTTCGCCGCTCGCCACGCCGGATACACCGTCGCCAGGAAGCTCAAAATAAACCCCGCCGAGCAGATCAACAGCACGTCCCCGCCCTGCAATTCCGACGGCAAATTGCTGACGAAATACACATCAGAACTGAAGATGTGCTGCCCACTGACTCGCTCGATCCAGCCGACGATCTGACTGACATTCAACGCCGCAATCACGCCCAACACGCCGCCAATGATCGTACCGACAATCCCGATCACCGTGCCCTGCACCATGAAAATCGCCATGATCTGCCGGGGCGTCGCGCCGATGGTACGCAGGATCGCGATGTCCGCGCCCTTGTCGTTCACCACCATGATCAGCGTCGCGATGATGTTGAACGCCGCCACCGCGACGATCATCAGCAACAGCAGGCCGATCATGGTTTTTTCCATTTTCATCGCACTGAACAGGCTGCCCTGAGTGTGCGTCCAGTCGTCAGCCTTGAACTCGGCGCCCAGACTGGCGGCGATGTCTGCGGAGACTTTCGGCGCCGCGTACAGGTCTTTGACTGCCAGACGCACGCTCTGTACCTGATTCGGTTCCCAGTGCTGCATGGTCGCGGCATCGGCGACATGGATCAGACCCATCGAGCCGTCCAGTTCAGCGCCAACCTTGAACACGCCGACCACGTTCAGCCGCTGCATGCGCGGGGTGATGCCACCCGGCGCGGTGCTGACTTCCGGGACGATCAGGGTAATTTTGTCGCCGACGTTGAGACGGAAACGTCGCGCAGTGATTTCACCGATCACCACACCGAACTCGCCCGGTTTCAACGCATCGAGACGGCCCTGCACGATGTGCTGGGCAACGATCGAGACCTTGCCTTCCTGCGCAGGATCGACGCCGCTGATCTGAATCGGCTGCATCATGCCTTTATAGGAGAGCATGCCTTCCATTTCGGTGAACGGCACAGCGGCAGTCACTTCGGGATTTTTCATCGCGGCGGCGGCCACTGGCTGCCAGTCATCAATCGGCTTCACGCCAACGATGGTCGCGTGCGGCACCATGCCGAGGATGCGCGAGCTCATTTCGCGCTGGAAGCCGTTCATCACCGACAACACCACGATCATTGCGAGCACGCCGAGGGCGAGGCCGATCATCGAGGTCATCGAAATGAACGAAACAAAGCGATTGCGGCGCTTGGCGCGGGTATAGCGCGTGCCGATAAAGATCGATAACGGTCTGAACATTCGCTGGGGCACCGTATAAAAATAAAAGACCCGACGCCTTTTCAGGGTCGGGTTTCAGCCAATCAGATAGGCGTGAGGCGACCTTCTTGCAGGTGCAGTACGCGATCCATCTGACGGGCCAGGTTCATGTCGTGAGTCACCACCAAAAACGCGGTGCGCATCGAGGTGCTGAGCTCCAGCATCAAATCCTGAATGCCCTGCGCGGTGTGGGAGTCGAGGTTGCCGGTCGGCTCGTCGAGCATCACCAAGCCTGGCTTGTTCACCAAGGCACGGGCAATCGCCACACGCTGACGCTCACCACCGGACAGTTCCGAGGGTTTGTGCTCGAGGCGATGGCCGAGGCCGACGCGCTCCAGCAATGCGGTGGCGCGCTGACGGGCTTCCGGGATCGGCGTCTTGCCGATCAGCAGCGGCATGCACACGTTTTCCAGCGCGGTAAATTCCGGCAGCAAATGGTGGAACTGGTAAACGAAACCGAGCGAACGGTTACGCAGCAGGCCGCGCTTCTTCTCGCTCAGTGCCGACAATTCTTCGCCGTCGAGCCAGACGCTGCCCTTGGTCGGCGTATCCAGTCCACCGAGCAGGTTGAGCAAAGTACTTTTGCCCGAACCCGAGGTGCCGACAATCGCCACACGCTCGCCCGGGTGCAACTCCAGTTGCAGACCGGCCAGCACTTCTACCGACTCCGGGCCTTCCTCGTAGGATTTGCCCAGGTTGCGGCAGCTCAAGATTGCTTGTTCACTCATGCCCGACTCACTCATAACGTAGCGCCTCCGCCGGCTGGGTGCGCGCGGCACGCCAGGCGGGATACAGGGTGGCGAGGAAACTCAGAACCAACGCCGCCGCGCAGACCATGACCACGTCCTGGCTCTGCACCTGCGACGGAAGATAATCAATGAAATACACGTCAGCATTAAGGAATTTGTGGCCGATCAGCCCTTCCAGTGCCGAGATCGCCGCGCTGACATTGAGCGCCGCGAAAATCCCGACCACTGCGCCAATCGCCGTGCCGACTACACCGATCACCGTGCCTTGCACCATGAACGTGCGCATGATCGTGCCCGGTGTTGCGCCCAAGGTGCGCAGAATGGCGATGTCGCCCTTCTTGTCGTTGACCACCATCACCAGCGTGGAAATGATGTTGAACGCGGCAACGGCGACGATCAGCAGCAACAGCAGGCCGATCATGGCTTTTTCCATACGGATCGCCTGATACAGGTTGCCGTGGGTGCGCGTCCAGTCACGAGCGTAGTAATGGTCTTCGCCAAGTTGCTGGGCGATGTTCCATGCCACACGCGGCGCCTGGAACAAGTCGTCGAACTTCAGGCGGATGCCCTGCACCTGATCAGGCTTCCAGCGGTGCATCTTCGCCAGATCCTGCAGGTTGGTGACGCCCAGATAGCCGTCGAGCTCGCCGGCGCCGACATGGAAGATGCCGACCACGGTGAAGCGCTTCATGCGCGGGAACATCCCGGCCGGGGTCACGCTGACCTCCGGCGCGACGAAGGTGACCTTGTCACCGATGCCGACGCCCAGCTTGGTCGCGGCCTTGTCGCCGATGACGATGCCGAAGCTGCCCGGCGTTAAATCGTCGAGTTTGCCCTGCTTCATGAAGTTGTCGATGATCGACACCTTGCGCTCGAGCGCAGGGTCGATGGCATTGAGCAACACCTTGGAGACCTGACCGTTATTGGTCAGCAGGCCCTGCATCTGGGTGAACGGCGCAACCGCCGTCACCTGCGGGTTCTGCTTGACCTTGGTGGCCAGGCTTTGCCAGTCGTTGATCGGCTCAGTGGATTCAATGGTCGCGTGGGGCACCATGCCCAGCACGCGGGTGCGCATCTCATGATCGAAGCCATTCATCACCGACAGCACGACGATCATCACGACCACGCCAAGGGCGAGCCCGATCATCGAAGTCAGGGAAATGAATGACACAAAATGATTGCGACGCTTTGCACGGGTATAACGCGTGCCGATAAATACGAAGAGAGGTCTGAACATGTCGGGGCTTGTTCGGAGGGAAAAGGAACGTCCTTGTGGCGGGGGTCGATAACCAGCTTTACACTCAGACCACCGCCGCTACCATGGGTTCGCCATGTCGACATTAGATGAAGAAGATCGCCGCGAATACTACCGTATCGAGGACACGATCGCACTGGAAATTCGGCCCCTGTCCGCTCCCGAAGCCGCAGGCCAGGAAGTGTTGCAGGATGCTTCCCCGCTGTTCAACCTGCTCAGCGAACTGCACCTGAGCGAATTCGAGTCGCAGCACTTGTTGCGCCAGATCAGCGAGCGCGACCGCGCCATCGCCGCGTTCCTGAAATCCCAGAACAAACGCATCGACCTGCTCAGCCAGGTGGTCGCCCTGACCGTGCTCGGCCAGATCGGCGAGCCGCAACCGGTGATCATTTCCGAAGGCGGGATCGACTTTCAGTACCCGACGCCGATCGCCGCCGGCGCGCACCTGTCGGTGAAACTGGTGCTGATGCCGCAAGCGCTGGGCCTGTTGCTGCGCGCCCGCGTCACCCATTGCGACCCCAAGGGCAACGGATTCGACGTCGGCACCGAGTTCGAACACTTGACCGATGCCCAGCGCCAATTGCTCGCCCGCTATATCTTGCAGAAGCAGGCCCAGGAACGACGTCTGGCCCGCGAACAGAACGAATCAGGCATTTAATTTAAGGAAGAACCGTGACCCTCATCTACGGCCACCGCGGCGCCAAGGGCGAAGCACCGGAAAACACCCTGAGCAGCTTTCAGGAATGTCTCAAGCACGGCGTGCGCCGTTGCGAACTCGATCTGCACCTGTCCAAGGACGGCGAGTTGATGGTCATCCACGACCCGACCCTCAAGCGCACCACGGATCGGCGCGGCAAAGTCGTCGAGCACACCGCCGCCGAGCTGGTGACTTACGACGCGCGCAAGGGTGGCCCGGGCTGGATCAAGCCATGCCCGATTCCGACGCTGGAAGAGTTGTTCGAGCAATGTGATTTCGAGCACTGGCAGCTCGAAGTGAAAAGCGCTTCACGCACGCGCGCCGCAACCACGGTGCTGGCGATTCGTGAAATGGCCCAGCGCCACGGCCTGCTCGATAAGGTGACGATCACCTCGAGTTCGCGGGAAGTGCTGAAAGCGGCGCTGGATCTGGTGCCGGACGTGTCGCGCGGACTGGTCGCCGAATACGCCTGGCTCGACCCGTTGAAGGTCGCGGCTAGTTACGGCTGCGAGATTCTTGCGCTGAACTGGACGCTGTGTACGCCGGAACGCCTGCAGAAGGCGCAGCGTCAGGGGCTGCATGTGTCGGTGTGGACCGTCAACGAGCCTGCGCTGATGCGCAGACTCGCCGACTTCGGCGTTGACAGCCTGATTACAGACTTTCCCGGTTTGGCCACTGCCACGCTCGAGAATTGCTGAAATCGGTCTCCCCGGCCGGCTCAGGCCACCGGCCGGAGCCCGTCAAAAAAGCCGGTTGAGGCCGTCGTACGCCGCTACCCGATAGGCTTCCGCCATGGTCGGGTAGTTGAACGTGGTGTTGACGAAGTACTTCAGGGTGTTCAGTTCACCCGGCTGGCTCATGATCGCCTGACCGATGTGGACGATCTCCGACGCCTGATAACCGAAGCAGTGCACGCCCAACACTTCCAGGGTTTCACGGTGGAACAGGATCTTCAGCATGCCTTGCGGCTCGCCGGCGATCTGCGCACGCGCCATGCTCTTGAAGAACGCCTTGCCGACTTCGTACGGCACTTTGGCCTGAGTCAGTTCCTGCTCGTTCTTGCCGATCGAGCTGATCTCCGGAATGGTATAGATGCCGGTCGGCACGTCATTCACGAAGCGCCAGCTGCCGTTATCAACAATGCTGCCAGCGGCCGAACGGCCTTGGTCGTGAGCGGCACTGGCCAGGCTCGGCCAGCCGATCACGTCACCGGCACCGTAAATGTTCGGTACGCAGGTGCGGTAAGCCTCGTCGACTTCGATCTGGCCACGGCTGTTGACCTTGACGCCGATGTTTTCCAGACCCAGCGTGTCGGTGTTGCCGGTACGGCCGTTGCACCAGAGCAAGGCGTCGGCCTTGATCTTCTTGCCGGACTTCAGGTGCAGGATCACGCCGTTGTCGACGCCTTCAACGCGATCGTAATCTTCGTTGTGGCGCACGGTAATGTTGTTGTTGCTGAAGTGGTAGCTCAACGCCTGGGAAATTTCCGAGTCGAGGAAGCTCAGCAACTGACCACGGTTATCGACCAGTTCAACCAGTACGCCCAGACCGCTGAAGATCGACGCGTATTCGCAACCAATCACGCCGGCGCCGTAAACGATCAGTTTGCGCGGGGTGTGGTTGAGGCTGAGGATGGTGTCGCTATCGTAGATACGCGGGTGGTGGAAATCGATGTCCGCCGGGCGATAAGGACGCGAACCGGTGGCGATGATGATGTGCTTGGCCACCAGTTTCTCGACCACGCCGTTGGCGCAGACCACTTCGATGGTTTGCTCGTCGGCGAAGCTGCCGGTGCCGAAGAACACGTCGACGCGGTTACGGGCGTAGTAGCCAGTGCGCGAGGCGACTTGTTTGGAAATGACTTTCTCGGCGCTTTTCAACACGTCCGGGAAGGAGAACCAGCGTGGCTCGCCGATCGCCCGGAACATAGGATTAGTGTTGAACTGCATGATCTGCCGCACCGAGTGACGCAGTGCCTTGGACGGGATGGTGCCGAGGTGGGTGCAGTTGCCGCCGACCTGACGACGGCTGTCGACCATCGCGACCTTGCGCCCTGCTTTGGCGGCGTTCATTGCCGCGCCTTCTCCCGCCGGGCCGGAACCCAGTACCACCACGTCGTAGTTGTAGACAGCCATGCGTACTCCTCAGAACAGGCCGCGGTGCCAGCAGCACCTACGGCTAAATCACGCCGAACGGCGGCGCGAAGGAACAATTGGGGGTCAATCAAGAACCCGGACACAGTCTATAGAAGCGTCAACGCCGCGCACATTAACCCTTGGTCGCGTCGTAGGCTACTTTTGCCTGCACTACAACGCCAGCTTTCGTATTGTTCTCAGTCAGTTTTTTTGCCACTGAGGCGTTCGAACGCCGGACTGGTGCGGATGACGAAACCTGTATCGGCACGAATCACCAAGAATGCACCGATGTCATGTTTTTCGGCATAGTCCATAGCCCTTTCGGGGCCGAGAATAAGCAACAGCGTCGATAGTCCATCGGCCATCAACGCTGAAGGATGAATTACCGTGACTGACGCCAGGTCGTGTAGGACGGGCGCACCGGTGCGGGCATCGAAGGTGTGGGAATAGCGCCGACCGTCCTGCAGGAAATAGTTGCGGTAGTCGCCAGAGGTCGAAACGCCGTAGCCGTCGACATCAATGATGCGCTCGGCGATCTGCTGATCGTCGCGGGGTTCTTCCAGAGCAATGCGCCACGGGGAGCCGTCGGGCTTTTTGCCTTTTGCCTTTAATTCGCCCGTGGCTTCAGCGAGGTAATCGTGAATGCCCAACGTGTCGAGCCTTGCGGCGATGGTGTCGACGGCGTAACCAGCGGCGATACTATTGAAGTCGACCTCGACAGCGGCGTCCTTGCACAACTGATCGCCATTGATGTGCAGATGCTGATGACCGACCCGCTGCATCACCTCGTCCAGCGCGGCGGCATCGGGGACTTTTTCTTCGCGGCCTTGCGGGCCGAAGCCCCAGAGATTCATCAGCGGTTCAACGGTGAGGTCGTAGGAACCTTCGCTTTGCGCTGACAGTTGTTCGCCGACGCGGATCAATTCGAGTATCGACGCGGGCATTGTCTGACAGCTATTGGCGGGCAAAGCGTTGAAACGCTCGATATCTGAATCATTGCGGTAAGTGGACAGCTGCTGATCAACTTCGGCGAGGATCCCTTCTACTTCACTGCGAACTTGCGCGGAATCGGCATCACCCGCATGACGCACGTACTTGATCGAATACGTGCTGCCCATGGTTGGCCCGCCAAAGCTTTCCATCGACTCACCCTCGCCGCAGGCCGCCAAAAACCCCGCCAAAACCACGAACCCCACAAACCGTCCAGTGAACAATTCTTCATCTCCCCGCAAAACCGCGCCGGCCATTATGAATCAAAGGGCCCGCTCGCTCCCAACGGATGCAACGCGCTTCTAAAAATCCAATAAAGAGTATCTAAAAATGTCCACTTCCACGGGCAAAGGCAAAGCGATCTTTCGCGTTGTCAGCGGCAACTTCCTCGAAATGTTCGACTTCATGGTCTATGGCTTCTACGCCACGGCCATCGCCAAAACCTTCTTCCCGACTGACAGTGCCTTCGCTTCGCTGATGCTGTCGTTGGCGACTTTTGGTGCCGGTTTCTTGATGCGACCGCTGGGGGCGATCTTCCTCGGCGCCTACATTGACCGTCATGGCCGTCGCCAGGGTTTGATCATCACGCTGGCATTGATGGCCGCCGGTACGGTGCTGATTGCCTGTGTTCCGGGATACGCCACCCTCGGCGTTGCCGCTCCTTTGCTGGTGCTGTTTGGCCGCTTGCTGCAAGGTTTCTCGGCGGGCGTGGAGTTGGGCGGCGTGTCGGTGTATCTGGCTGAAATCGCCACACCGGGCCGCAAGGGCTTTTTCGTCAGTTGGCAGTCCGCCAGCCAACAAGCGGCAGTGGTGTTCGCCGGTTTGCTCGGCGTCGGCCTCAATCATTGGCTGAGTCCGGAACAGATGGGTGACTGGGGCTGGCGCGTGCCGTTCCTGATCGGCTGCATGATTGTGCCGGTGATCTTCGTCATTCGTCGTTCGCTGGAAGAAACCCCGGAATTCCAGGCGCGGAAACATCGCCCTACCCTGCGGGAAATTGTCCGCTCGATCGGTCAGAACTTTGGCATCGTTATCGCTGGCATGGCGCTGGTGGTGATGACCACGGTTTCCTTCTATCTGATCACTGCGTACACCCCGACCTTCGGCAAGGCTGAGCTGCACTTGTCGGATTTCGATGCGTTGCTGGTGACGGTGTGTATCGGCCTGTCGAATTTCTTCTGGCTGCCAGTGATGGGCGCGGTGTCCGACAAGATTGGACGTAAACCCCTACTGCTGGCGGCGACTATTCTGGCGATTCTGACCGCGTATCCAGCGCTGTCGTGGTTGGTGGCGAATCCGAGCTTCAGCCATTTGCTGATCGTCGAGTTGTGGTTGTCGTTCCTGTACGGCTCGTACAACGGCGCGATGGTGGTGGCGCTGACCGAGATCATGCCGGTGGAAGTGCGTACGACCGGGTTCTCGCTGGCCTATAGCCTGGCGACGGCGACGTTTGGCGGGTTTACCCCGGCGGCGTGTACTTATCTGATTCATGTGCTGGATAACAAGGCTGCGCCGGGGATCTGGCTGAGTGGTGCGGCGGCACTCGGGTTGATTGCAACGTTGGTGCTGTTTCGTGGTAACAAGCATGAACTGCGCACGGCGCAAGCGGCTATCCCTGGCGGCGCCCGATAGAACGCTATCGCGAGCAAGCTTTGCTCCTACATTGGAGATGTGGCGCTCACAAATCCCTTGTAGGAGCCGAGCTTGCTCGCGAAGGGGCCGGTACTGACAACACAGCTCTAAAAGGCACACAAACAAAAACGCCCCGACCAAAGTCGGGGCGTTTTCATGTGCAGCTATCGCTTAGCGCGGGAACGCTGGCGGATTCACATCAGCCATGTCTTCCATCACGCGGATAACCTGGCAGCTGTAACCGAACTCGTTGTCGTACCAAACATACAGAACAACGCGGTTGTCCTGAACGATGGTCGCTTCAGCGTCGACCACACCAGCATGGCGCGAACCAACGAAGTCGGTCGAAACCACTTCCTGCGAGTTAACGAAGTCGATTTGCTTGTGCAGATCGGAGTGCAGCGCCATGTAGCGCAGGTACTCGTTCATCTCTTCACGGGTGGCGGCTTTCTCAAGGTTGAGGTTGAGAATGGCCATCGACACGTTCGGCGTTGGAACGCGGATCGCGTTACCGGTCAGCTTGCCGGCCAGCTCAGGCAGGGCCTTGGCAGCAGCAGTGGCAGCACCGGTTTCGGTGATCACCATGTTCAGCGCGGCGCTACGACCACGGCGATCGCCTTTGTGGAAGTTGTCGATCAGGTTCTGGTCGTTGGTGTACGAGTGAACGGTTTCAACGTGACCGTTGATGATGCCGAACTTGTCATTCACAGCTTTCAGCACCGGCACGATGGCGTTGGTGGTGCAGGAAGCAGCGGAGACGATCTTGTCATCAGCGGTGATTTCACCGTGGTTGATGCCGTGAACGATGTTCTTCAGCTTGCCTTTGCCAGGTGCAGTCAGAACAACGCGGTCGATACCCGGGCACTGCAAGTGCTGGCCCAGGCCATCAGCGTCACGCCATACACCGGTGTTGTCCACCAGCAGCGCGTCTTTGATGCCGTACTGGGTGTAATCCACTTCAGTCGGGTTCTTCGCGTAGATCACCTGAATCAGGTTACCGTTGGCGGTGATGGTGTTGTTTTCTTCGTCGATGGTGATGGTGCCGTTGAACGAACCATGTACCGAATCGCGACGCAGCAGGCTGGCGCGTTTGGTCAGGTCGTTGTCGGCGCCTTTGCGCACGACGATGGCACGCAGACGCAGACCGTCGCCACCACCGGTTTTCTCAATCAGGATGCGCGCCAGCAGACGGCCGATACGACCGAAGCCGTACAGCACAACGTCGGTGCCTTTACGTGCGGAAGCGTTTTGCTGGCCAACCACATCGGCCATTTCTTCACGAACGAATTGCTCGGCGGTGCGGCCATTGCCTTCGTTGCGGAATTTGAACGCCAACTTGCCCAGATCTACCGAAGCCGCGCCGAGCTTGAGCTCGCTCATGGCTTTGAGCAGTGGGAATGTTTCGTGGACGGAGAGTTCGCTGTCGTCGGAAGAACGGTGGCGCGCAAAGCGGTGAGCTTTGAGAATCGCGATGACAGACTGGTTGATCAGGCTGCGGCCATAGATCGAGCTCACCACGTTGTTATTGCGGTAGAGCTGACCGATAAGCGGGATCATCGCTTCTGCGAGTGCTTCACGGTCGATCCATTCACCAAGACACTGGTCGGGCTTCTGAGTCACGGTAACCTTCCACATGTAGGGGCAGAAAAAAGGGGCTACATTATGCCGCCCACAACCTCATTCAGCAATGCGCGCTTGTCGCGAAATCGGTAACAAAATTCCTTTCAAAAAAATCACGCCCCGCGCCAGCCCAGTAAATACGCGGCTTCCAGCGCAGTCAATTTTTCGTCGACTGTTAGACGATGTCTGTAACCCTCCGTAACACGAGCCAATTTCGGCACTACATAACCACTAAAAAAGTGCTCGTTTTTATGGTTACCACTACATTTCGCCAAAACAGTGAAGATAGACGTAGTCTGCAACTGACAGGCGACACCCGACGCCGCTACAATTACCGACTTTGTCGCAAAGCCTGGAGCTCAACCTTCCGTGCCCGTTCTGCGTCTACCGCAACTCCCTGCCGAGGCAGGTAAACAGCATTGGGGCAATTTGCCCGGCGCTGCCCTCAGTCTGGCGATTGCCGAGGCTGCCAGCGCTGCCAAGCGCTTCACCCTGCTACTGACCGCCGACAGCCAGAGTGCTGAACGACTGGAACAGGAGCTGAGTTTCTTCGCCCCGGATTTGCCCGTTCTGCATTTCCCCGACTGGGAAACCCTGCCCTACGACCTGTTTTCGCCGCATCAGGACATCATTTCCCAGCGCATTGCCAGCTTATATAGGCTGCCGGAACTGGAACACGGTGTGTTGGTGGTGCCGATCACCACGGCCCTGCACCGTCTGGCGCCGACCAAATTCCTGCTCGGCAGCAGTCTGGTACTGGATGTCGGGCAGAAACTCGACGTCGAACAGATGCGCGCGCGGCTCGAAGCCAGCGGCTATCGCTACGTCGACACGGTGTATGAGCACGGCGAATTCACCGTGCGCGGCGCGCTGATCGACCTGTTCCCGATGGGCAGCAAGTTGCCGTATCGCATCGACCTGTTCGATGACGAAATCGAAACCCTGCGCACGTTTGATCCGGAAAACCAGCGCTCCATCGACAAGGTCGACTCGGTCAAGCTGCTGCCGGCCCGCGAATTCCCGTTGCAGAAAGACGCAGTCACCCGCTTCAAGGCGCGCTTTCGCGAGCGTTTCGACGTCGACTTCCGGCGCTGCCCGATCTTTCAGGATCTGAGCAGCGGAATTACCCCGGCCGGTATCGAGTACTACCTGCCGCTGTTCTTCGACGAAACCTCGACGCTGTTCGATTACCTGCCGCAAGACACGCAAGTGTTCTCGCTGCCGGGCATCGAGCAAGCGGCGGAGAATTTCTGGAACGACGTGCGCAATCGTTATGAAGAGCGCCGCGTCGATCCATCGCGTCCTTTATTGCCGCCCGCCGAATTGTTCCTGCCGGTGGAAGACTGCTTCGCGCGCCTGAAGAGCTGGCCGCGTGTGGTTGCCAGTCAGCAAGACGTCGAAAGCGGCGCCGGTCGCGAGCGCTTCCCGGCGCAAGCCCTGCCGAATCTGGCGATTGAAGCCAAAGCTACGCAACCGCTGGCCGCGCTGGCTGGCTTCCTCGATGAGTTTCCCGGACGCGTGCTGTTCACTGCTGAATCCGCGGGCCGTCGCGAAGTGCTGCTGGAGTTGCTCGAACGTCTGAAGCTGCGACCGAAAACTGTCGATAGCTGGCCGGACTTTGTTGCGAGCAAGGATCGTCTGGCGATCACCATCGCCCCGCTCGACGAAGGCCTGATGCTGGATGATCCGGCGCTGGCACTGGTCGCCGAAAGTCCGCTGTTCGGCCAACGCGTCATGCAACGTCGCCGTCGCGAGAAGCGTGCCGACGGCAACAACGATGCAGTGATCAAAAACCTCACCGAACTGCGCGAAGGTGCGCCGGTGGTGCACATCGATCACGGTGTCGGTCGCTACCTCGGCCTGACCATTCTGGAAATCGACGATCAAGCCGCCGAATTCCTCACCCTCGAATACGCCGAGAATGCCAAGCTCTACGTGCCGGTGGCCAACCTGCATCTGATCGCGCGCTACACCGGCAGCGATGATGCGCTGGCCCCGCTGCACCGTCTCGGCTCGGAAACCTGGCAGAAAGCCAAACGCAAAGCCGCCGAACAGGTACGAGACGTCGCCGCTGAGTTGCTCGACATCTATGCTCGCCGCGCCGCTCGCGAAGGTTATGCGTTCGCCGACCCGAAAGCCGACTACGCGACGTTCAGCGCCGGTTTCCCGTTCGAAGAAACTCCGGATCAACAAACCACCATCGAAGCCGTGCGCGCCGACATGCTCGCGCCGAAACCGATGGATCGCCTGGTCTGCGGCGACGTTGGCTTCGGCAAGACCGAAGTGGCCATGCGCGCGGCGTTCATCGCCGTCCACGGTGGCCGCCAGGTGGCGATTCTGGTGCCGACCACCCTGCTCGCCCAGCAGCACTACAACAGCTTCCGTGATCGCTTCGCCGACTGGCCGGTGACTGTGGAAGTGATGAGCCGCTTCAAGTCGGCCAAGGAAGTGAATGCGGCGATCGCCGATCTCGCGGAAGGCAAGATCGACATCGTCATCGGCACGCACAAGCTGCTGTCCGACGATGTAAAAATCAAAAACCTCGGGCTGGTGATCATCGACGAAGAACACCGCTTCGGTGTCCGCCAGAAAGAACAGCTCAAGGCCCTGCGCAGTGAAGTCGACATTCTGACCCTGACCGCCACGCCGATTCCGCGCACGCTGAACATGGCGGTGTCGGGCATGCGCGACCTGTCGATCATCGCCACGCCGCCGGCGCGACGCCTGTCGGTGCGCACCTTCGTCATGGAGCAGAACAAGAGCACGGTGAAAGAGGCCCTGCTCCGTGAACTGCTGCGCGGCGGTCAGGTTTATTACTTGCACAACGATGTGAAAACCATCGAGAAATGCGCCGCCGACCTCGCCGAACTGGTACCGGAAGCGCGTATTGGCATCGGCCACGGACAGATGCGCGAGCGCGAACTCGAACAAGTGATGAGCGACTTCTATCACAAGCGCTTCAACGTGCTGATCGCCTCGACCATCATCGAGACCGGCATCGACGTGCCGAGCGCCAACACCATTATCATCGAGCGCGCTGACAAATTCGGCCTGGCGCAACTGCACCAGTTGCGTGGTCGTGTCGGCCGCAGTCACCACCAGGCTTACGCGTATTTGCTGACGCCGCCGCGCCAGCAAATCACTTCGGACGCGGAAAAGCGTCTGGAAGCAATCGCCAATACTCAGGATCTCGGTGCCGGTTTCGTGCTGGCGACCAACGACCTGGAAATCCGTGGTGCCGGCGAACTGCTTGGCGATGGCCAGAGTGGGCAGATTCAAGCCGTCGGTTTTACGCTGTACATGGAAATGCTCGAGCGCGCGGTGAAATCGATCCGCAAGGGCGAGCAACCGAACCTCGATCAACCGCTCGGCGGTGGCCCGGAGGTCAACTTGCGGGTACCGGCGTTAATTCCGGAAGACTATCTGCCGGATGTCCACGCGCGCCTGATTCTGTACAAACGCATTGCTTCGGCGACCGACGAGGAAGGTTTGAAGGATCTGCAAGTCGAGATGATCGACCGTTTCGGCTTGTTGCCGGAACCGACGAAAAATCTGGTGCGCATCACGGCGTTGAAGTTGCAGGCTGAGCAGTTGGGCATCAAGAAAGTCGATGGCGGGCCGCAAGGTGGACGCATCGAGTTCGAAGCGCAGACGCCGGTCGATCCGATGACGCTGATCAAGCTGATCCAGAGCCAGCCGAAACGCTACAAATTCGAAGGCGCCACGATGTTCAAGTTCCAGGTGCCGATGGAACGCCCGGAAGAGCGCTTTAATACTGTAGAGGCGCTGTTTGAGCGCCTCCTCCCGAAATCTGTTTAAAGGACGCCGCATGCGCCTGTTTCGCTCGCTGACTTTGCTACTCACCCTGGTAGCACCTTCGGTTTTTGCCGATGACCTGTATCAGGTCGAAATGATTCTGGTGCGCCAGAACGCCGTGCCGGCCATCGTCAGCCGTGCCGCGCCGGAAGACTGGGCCGCAGGCGCCCAGCGTTTGGGCGATGACAGCAAACGCACCCCGGCGCTGAATGACGTGGTGACTAAACTCACCGCCAGTGGCGACTACACAGTCCTGATGCACAAGGCCTGGCAGCAGACCCTCGGCGAAGCACCGGCGAAAGTCGCGGTCAGCGACGGTCAGGAGCAATACGGCCAGTTCCCGATCGAGGGCACGCTGGAGATGAAGCTCGGGCGCTTCACCGACGTGGCTGCCGATTTCTGGGTCAATCAGATCGACACCAATGGCCTGGTCACCGCCAGTGAACGCCTGAAACAGGACAGCCACACCAAGAACGGCCAGCTCAACTATCTCGACAACGGCCATCTGGCCCTGCTGATCAAGATCACTTCCCTGACCGCGCCTGCGCCACGGGAAGCGCCTGAAGCGATTCCGGACTGATCGAAGTCCTTATGAACCCGCCGCTGAGTAAACCGTTGGCGCCCTCCTGGGTCAGCCGATTCAAGGAACAGAGCCTGGAGCGTGGCCGCCGCTACGCCCTGGAAAACCGGGTACGCATCGCCCAGGTCGGCGATGCAACGATCACCGCCAGCTGCGAAGGCTCTGGCGGTAACGTTTACCGTCAGACGATTCATCTTCGCGAGTCAGCTAAAGGCACTTTGCTGCTGGTCGATGCCGGCTGCACCTGCCCGGTGCGCAACAACTGTAAACACTGCGCAGCGGTGTTGCTGAAAGTGCAGGAAACCCTCGATTACCCCGCCGCCGCCAAAGACGCCGAGCTGTTGGAGAAACTTCAAGCCGTGCTGGAAAACCGTGGCCCGAAAGCGCCGCCGCAAGTGCTGGTCGACAATGTGCAGCCGATGCCACGGCTGTGGCTGGCCAGTGTCGAGTTCAGCGCTTTCGAACCGCGCAACGGCAAGATGCAGCGCTACATTCAGCACCGAGCGGCGCTGTCGTTCAGCTATCTGGATGAGTACGTCAGCGGGCAGAAGAACAGCGACATCCTGATCCGCCAGGAAACCCAGACACTGCGGATAAAACGCCACCCGGAAGTCGAACAGTCCTACCGCGAACAGTTAAGAATCCTCGGCTTTCGTATCGCCACGCGGCAGAGCAAAGCGCTGCCAGAAAGCGCGGGCGAACTGTATGAGATGGTCAACGACAGCGCCTGGCTGACGTTTACCCTCAACGATTTGCCGAAGCTGCGCACCCAAGGCTGGGAATTGCAGATCGACGAGGAGTTTGGCTTTGACCTGACTGCCGTGGATGACTGGTACGCCACGGTCGAGCAGGCGCCGGAGCGTGACTGGTTTGATCTGGAACTGGGGATCATCGTCAACGGTGAGCGCCTGAGTCTGCTGCCGATCCTGCTCAACCTGATGCGCTCGCACGCGGAGATTCTCAATCCGGAACGCCTTGCGCGGCGTCGCGATGACGAGCTGATTCTGGTCAACGTGCCACAACGCAATATCGAGCACGGGCCACTGCAGGTGGCGTTGCCGCTGGGCCGGTTGAAACCTGTGCTGATGACGCTCGGTGAGTTCTATTTGCAGGAGCCGGGCGAAACCACCCTGCGCCTGAGCAAGGCCGACGCCACACGCCTCAACTCTTTGGAAGGCCTGCCCCTGCTGTGGGAGGGCGGCGAGCAGATCCGCACGTTCGCCCAACGCTTGCGCGACATCCGTGATTTCAGCGCTGAAGCACCGGAAGGACTGAACGCGACGCTGCGTCCGTATCAGCTCGAAGGCCTGAGCTGGATGCAATCGCTGCGGCAACTGGAAGTCGGCGGGATCCTTGCGGATGACATGGGTTTGGGTAAAACCCTACAGACCCTGGCGCATATTCTCAGCGAGAAAAATGCCGGACGTTTGGATCGCCCGTGCATGGTGGTGATGCCGACCAGCCTGATTCCGAACTGGCTGGATGAGGCGGCACACTTCACCCCGCAGCTGAAAGTTGTCGCGCTGTACGGCGCCACGCGCAAAAAACATTTCGACAATCTGGCCGACTTCGACCTGATCCTAACCACCTACGCGCTGCTGCCCAAAGACGTCGAACGTCTGGCCAAGCAGCCGCTGCATGTATTGGTGCTGGATGAGGCGCAGTACATCAAGAATCCCAACAGCAAAGCTGCGCAAGCGGCGCGTGAGCTCAACGCACGCCAGCGTCTGTGCCTGAGCGGTACGCCGCTGGAAAACCACTTGGGCGAGCTGTGGTCGCTGTTTCACTTCCTGCTGCCGGGCTGGCTCGGCGACGTGAAAAGCTTCAACGCCGATTACCGTGTGCCGATTGAAAAGCGCGGCAGTGAAGTCAGACTTCAGCACCTCAACGGTAGGATAAAACCGTTCCTGCTGCGCCGCACCAAAGAGCAGGTCGCCACCGAGCTGCCGCCGAAAACCGATATCATCCATTGGGTCGATCTCAACGAAGCGCAGCGCGATGTGTACGAAACCATGCGTTTGGCGATGGACAAGAAAGTCCGCGACGAGATCACCCGCAAAGGCGTGGCGCGCAGTCAGATCATCATTCTTGAGGCGCTGTTGAAGCTGCGTCAGGTTTGCTGTGATTTGCGCTTGGTCAACGACGCCACCCTGCCCGCTCGCGGCAGCACCTCAGGCAAGCTCGACAGCTTGATGGAAATGCTTGAGGAGTTGTTTGAGGAAGGACGGCGGATTTTGCTGTTTTCGCAGTTCACCTCAATGCTGGCCTTGATCGAGCAAGAGCTGAAAAAGCGTAATGTTTCCTACGCGCTATTGACCGGCCAGACCCGCGATCGGCGTACACCGGTGAAGGAATTCCAGAGCGGCAAGCGTCAGATTTTTCTCATCAGCCTGAAGGCCGGTGGCGTTGGTCTGAACCTGACGGAAGCGGACACGGTGATTCACTACGACCCGTGGTGGAACCCGGCGACCGAGAATCAGGCGACGGATCGGGCGTACCGGATTGGTCAGGAGAAACCGGTATTCGTTTACAAGATGATTGCCCGGGGCACGGTGGAAGAGAAGATTCAGCACCTGCAAAAGGAAAAATCCGACTTGGCGGCAGGCGTGCTGGATGGGCGTAGGGCTGGGGACTGGAAGTTGCAGAGTGATGATATTGAAGCGCTGTTTGCGCCGCTGCCGGATAAGCTCGATAAGCGTTGAGACCTGCAGTGCTGGTTAGATAGCTTTCGCGAGCAGGCTCGCTCCCACAGGGGAATGCATTCCAACTGTGGGAGCGAGCCTGCTCGCGAATGACTCACCTCGGTCTAACAGTTAAAACCTAGGCTCAGCCCTTGGAAACAGGCAACGGCGCAAACAGCGCTTCGATGTCACTCTGCTCAAGCTTCCAGCCACCCGTCGTCCCGCCCTCCAGTACCGCCCCGGCCAGTGCAGCCTTCTCCTGCTGCAACGCCTGTATCTTCTCCTCCACGGTGCCACGGGCAATCAGCTTGTAAACAAACACCGGGTTGTTCTGCCCGATGCGATACGCGCGATCGGTGGCCTGATTCTCCACTGCCGGGCTCCACCACGGGTCGAAGTGGATCACCGTGTCCGCAGCGGTCAGGTTCAAACCGGTACCGCCCGCCTTCAGACTGATCAAAAACAACGGCACCTTGCCGCCCTGAAAATCCTTGACCGGCGTGCGCCGATCCGTGGTGTCACCGGTCAGCAGCGAATAGGCAATGTCCCGTTGCTGCAATTCTTCCTCGATCAAAGCGAGCATCGAAGTGAACTGGGAGAACAGCAGGATTCTGCGACCTTCGCCGAGCAACTCTTCAAGCATTTCCATCAGGCTGACCAGCTTGCCACTGCCGGAACGCAGTGCCTTGGCTGTCATTGGCATCTTGATCAGGCGCAAGTCGCAACAAACCTGCCGCAGCTTGAGCAAGGCATCGAGAATGATGATCTGACTGCGCGCCACGCCACTGCGGGCAATCTCGTCGCGGACTTTTTTGTCCATTGCGACGCGAACCGTTTCATAGACATCGCGCTGGCCGTCGCTGAGATCGACCCAATGGACGATTTCGGTTTTCGGCGGCAACTCGGTGGCGACCTGATCCTTTTTGCGACGCAACAAAAACGGCTTGATCCGTGCCGTCAGGTGCTGCATGCGCTGAACATTGCCGTGCTTTTCAATTGGCGTGCGGTAATCGCGATTGAAGGATTTGCTGTCGCCAAGCCAGCCGGGCATGAGGAAATGAAACTGCGACCACAGCTCGCCCAAGTGGTTTTCCAATGGCGTGCCGCTCAGGCACAAGCGCTGACGGGCCTGCAGATCACGGGCCGCTTGCGCCGCTTTGCTGATCGGATTTTTGATGTTCTGCGCTTCGTCGAGAATCATCACGCTCCACAGCTGCGGCTGTAGAACCTCGAGATCCCTCGGCAGCAACGCGTAAGTGGTCAGCACCAGATCGTACTCGGCCAGATTAGCGAAATCTTTTTGCCGTCCCGTGCCGTGCAGCGCCAAAACTTTCAACTGCGGGGTGAAACGCTCGGCCTCGTCGAGCCAGTTTGGAATCAGGCTGGTCGGCATCACCGCCAGAGCCGGGCAATCGAGGCGACCGGCGTGTTTTTCCGTGAGCAGATGCGCCAGGGTTTGCAGGGTTTTGCCCAGCCCCATGTCATCGCCGAGAATGCCGCCGACCTCAAGCTCGCGCAGGGTCTGCATCCAGTTCAGGCCTTCGAGCTGATACGGGCGCAATTGCGCGTTAAGACCGGCCGGCGCAACGACGTGGGTGTGACTGGAATTCTGCAAGCGCTTGGCGAAGGTGCGCAGCCGCTCGCCCCCCTGCCAATCCAGCGGCACGCCATCGAGCATACTCAAGCGCGCGGCGTCCGGGACACTCAAGCGCAGTGCATCGCCCTGATGACCGCCCAAGTACAACTCGCCCAGCGTGGCCATCAGCGGCTTGACCCGACTCAGCGGCAGCGCGACCTTGGCGCCCGAAGAGTCACCAAAACCGCTGGGTTTCAGTTCGATCAGGAGTTTTTCGTCATCGCTGCGTTGTGCCAGATTGACCGGGTCGAGCAAGCGCGGCTGGGTGCGCAACAAGTGCAGAAGGATCGGTAGCAAACTGTAGCGCTGGCCATTGACGACGATACCCAACTGCAAATCAAACCACTGATGCCCAGCCTCTTCTTCGACCTCGGCGTACCAATGCTCGACTGGCTGCACATTGAAATGAAAGCCATCACTGATCTCGACTTGCCATTCTGAGGCGCGCAGCGTGGCAAGGCCTTCGTGCATAAACCCGAGCCAGGCGGAATCATCCGGCAAAGTGAACATCTCGCCGCGACGATCCAGCGAACTCTTGCGCGTGGCCTTCTTGAAGCCGTGCTTTTGCAGGATCTGGCGCAACTGCTTTTCCACCGCAGGCTGGCGTTGAATACGCTGGGTTTCGGTGCCGTTGAGGATCATCACTTCCGGATTGCGATCCACCGTCGGCTGGCCGTTGTAGGTAAACACCAGGGCGGCGCGGTGCTCCAGAACGTATTCCCAGCGCGAGCGCTCCCGACCGCTGACGAGGGTCAGTTGTGGCTGCGGCAGTACGTCGTCGATGACTCGTTCGGTCAGTTGGTGTGGCGGCGGGATTCTCGTTGCGGTGCTCATGCGATGGCTGAACTGCATGGCCTGACGCGCCGGAACGTCCGGCGCCAGCGTCAAATGACTGGCCAGTTTTTCTTCCAGTTCATTGAACAGAGGGCCAATCTGCCGCTGCTCACGATCGAGGTAATAAAGCGGCTCCAGCGCCAGCACGGTTTCTTGCGCCGCCTCGGCACTGCTCCACTGCGCACGGAAGCCGCCGTCGGCCTGTTCGGCCCAGGCGAACTGGCCGGTGCGTTTCGCCCCCGACACCAACGGGCGCAGATCTTCGAAATCGAGGAACAGCCGCGAGGTGCGCAGGAGCATGTCCAGCAGTTCGGCGCCGCTGCTGCCTTCCAGCGGATAGCCGCTGTAATAGGCGTGGTGCGAGTGCATGGCTACCAGCAGCCTGGCGACGCGCAGATCCAGCTCGGACAGGTAGCCGGGCTGACGCATGAGCATTTCCGCCAGCGAATACATCGGTTTGACTTCGCGTAACTCGCCGCTCTTGAGCTGGGAAACCTTGAAAATATCGAGCAGCCACTTGCCGCTCACTGACGTTGGCTTGAGCTTGTAAAACAGGCGCGTGCCTGCGGTTTGCGCGCCTTCTACGGCGGGCTTGGTGGGAACCGGAATTGTCGAAAGCCAATGTTCCAGCGCCCGCCCCAGCGGGATCTGTGCGTCACTTTCAGACGCACTATGATCACTGCCCTGCAGGTGATAAAGCACCGCAGCGCAATGCTTGCAATCGATAGCGACAGGACAGGTGCACAGGCAACGCAGGTTGACGGAACCTAGCCGATCTTCGGACAGGTATAGGGTTTGTTGATACGCCTGATCTTGCGAACCGACGCAGAACGCCTCGATCTTTCTGTCATCGATCTCGATGATCTCTACTCGATCATCGGCGGCATAAGCGCGAGCCTTGGCCAGCGCGCTGCTAGTGAATGCCTGAGTCCAGGCCGACGACTTGAGCCGCTCGATGAAAATGCTCATGGGCAGCCCTTAGCCGGCCAACACCCGCGCCAATGTCGACTTCACCTTGCCCATGCCGTCATGCAGCGCCTGCTCGATCTCGGCCATGGTGATCACTTCGGTGGTCTTGCCCGCCGCAGGGTTCACCACCAGCGCCAGACAGGCGTAATCCAGATCCAGCTCACGCGCCAGCGCGGCTTCCGGCATGCCGGTCATGCCGACGATGTCGCAGCCATCGCGCTCCAGACGCACGATTTCCGCCACGGTTTCCAGACGCGGGCCTTGGGTGCAGGCGTAAACGCCTTGATCGCTGAACTCGCAACCTTCAGCAGCCACGGCGGCAATCAATTGCTGACGCAGCGGTTCGCTGTAGGGAAAGCTGAAATCGATGTGGGTGACGTGCTCCAGATCATCGGCGAAATAGGTGTGCTCGCGGCCGCTGGTGTAGTCGACGATCTGATGTGGCACGCAGAAATGCCCGGTGCCCATCGCCGGATGAATCCCGCCGACGGCATTCACCGCGATGATCGCTTCGGCGCCGGCCTGCTTCAGCGCCCACAGATTGGCGCGGTAGTTGACCTTGTGCGGCGGGAAGCGATGCGGGTGGCCGTGACGGGCGAGGAACAGCACTTCCTTGCCGGCGTATTCGCCGATCTGCACTTCGGCCGACGGCGCGCCATAAGGCGTATCGACTGCCAGCGACTGACGAATGCTCAGGCCTTCGAGTTGAGTCAGGCCGGTGCCACCGATGATTGCGTAAACGGTCATAACGAAAAATCCTTAATCGATCAGTTGAGCGTCTTTGAGCGCGCCGATGGCGGTGAGCCAGCGCGGATCCTGGCGATATTCGGTGCTGGCAATGGCCTGACCGCGCATGCGCGCAATTCGGGCGGAGGGCTTGACCTTCATCCGTTGCGCGGCGCTGAGGGCTAGCTCGGCAGCGGCGCGGTCGTTGCACACCAGGCCCATGTCGCAGCCGGCAGTCAGCGCAGCTTCGATGCGGCTGGCGGCGTCGCCGACCACGTGGGCGCCGGCCATCGACAGGTCGTCGCTGAAGATCACGCCGTCGAACTGCAACTCGCCGCGCAGGATGTCCTGCAACCAGCGGCGGGAGAAGCCGGCTGGCTGCGAATCGACCTGCGGATAGATGACGTGCGCCGGCATGATCGCAGCCAGTTGTTTGCTGAGTCTGGCGAACGGCACGAGGTCGTTGGCGCGGATCTCGTCGAGGCTGCGTTCGTCATTCGGGATCGCCACGTGGGAATCGGCTTCGGCCCAACCGTGACCAGGGAAGTGCTTGCCGGTGGCCGCCATGCCCGCGCTGTTCATGCCGCGAATAAATGCCCCGGCAAGGACTGCGGCGCGCTCGGGATCGCCTTCAAAGGAACGGGTGCCGACCACGGCGCTGCGCTGGTAATCGAGATCGAGTACCGGGGCGAAACTCAGGTCGAGGCCGACCGCCAGCACTTCGGTGGCCATGATCCAGCCACATTGTTCGGCTAGGTATTCGGCATTCGGGTTGTCGGCGATGGCACGCATGGCCGGCAGGCGCACGAAGCCCTGACGCAGACGCTGCACACGACCGCCCTCTTGATCCACCGCCAGCAGCAGATCCGGGCGAATCGCGCGGATCGCGGCGCTGAGCTCACGCACCTGGCGTGGATGTTCGATGTTACGGGCGAAAATAATCAGGCCGCCCACTTCGGGCTGACGCAACAATTGGCGATCTTCGGCCGTCAGCCAGGTACCGGCGACGTCCACCATCAACGAGCCTTGCAGGCCAGCAGTCATAGAGATTCCTTGAAAACGAAAAACCCGATGCGCAGAAAATCGCTACCGTGAGCAGTGCTCGGCAGGTCGGCAATTTCTGTTTGGATCGGGTTCAGAACGAGAGTCGGCATGGGCGGCTAGCTTAGCGGATACAAGCTGCCGCGCCCACCCGTGCGCGGTTAAACCTTGGCGGCGACCGGCGTTGATTTGCTGCGCGGACGCAGTTGCGCGGTAGCCATGGCCGTGTCGGTGACGCCGGTTTCTGCGCGCATGCCCGCGGCGAGGAACGGCACCATCAGGCGCATGACTTGTTCAATGGAAGTGTTGACGCCGAAATCGGTCTCGGCAATCGCCCGCAACGCTTTGATGCCGGACATGCTGAAGGCCGCAGCGCCGAGCATGAAGTGCACGCGCCAGAACAGTTCGATGGGTGGAATACGCGGCGCGGCTTCGTTGACCAGCAACATGTAGCGACGGAATACCTTGCCGTACATGTCTTCCAGATAACGGCGCAAGTGGCCTTGACTCTGGCTGAACGCGAGGCCGAGCAAACGCATGAAAATCGACAGGTCGTTACCGCTGCGTGGCTGCACCACGAGGGCTTGCTCGACGAGGATTTCCAACAGTTCTTCGAGGGTCGGCTTGTTCTCAGGCTTGGCCTGACGGCGCTCCAGCTCTTTATCGAGGCTGAGGCAGAATGGCCCGAGGAAGCGCGAGAAAACCGCCTGTATCAGGGCCTTCTTCGAACCGAAGTGATAGTTCACTGCTGCCAGGTTGACGCCAGCCTTGCTGGTGATCAAACGCAATGAGGTTTCCGCGAAACCTTTCTCCGCGAACAACTGCTCGGCAGCATCAAGAATGCGTTCAACGGTTTCCGACTGGGCCATGGCTACTCCGCCTGACAAACACTTGTTTGAAACATACGTTTCAGCCTATGCCTTGTCAAGCCTGCCAGTTCGTTTTGGGAATGGTCGGTCAGCTATTTAACCACACAAGCCCGACGCTTTTATAAGCAGTGCTGCCGACCGTCCGGCGGCAGGCAAAAAAACGGGCATTGCCAAGAGCGTTTCACTGTATATAATCCCAGTCACTGTATAAAAAGACAGAGCGATCATTATGCTAAAGCTGACGCCACGCCAAGCCGAGATTCTGGCCTTTATCAAACGTTGCCTCGAAGACAACGGTTATCCGCCAACCCGTGCGGAAATCGCTCAGGAACTGGGCTTCAAGTCGCCTAACGCGGCAGAAGAACACCTCAAGGCGCTGGCCCGCAAAGGCGCCATCGAAATGACCCCGGGCGCCTCTCGTGGCATTCGCATCCCTGGCTTCGAAGCCAAGGCTGACGACTCTACCCTGCCGGTCATTGGCCGTGTCGCTGCCGGTGCGCCGATCCTCGCTCAGCAGCACATCGAAGAATCCTGCAACATCAATCCCGCCTTCTTCCACCCTCGTGCCGACTATCTGTTGCGCGTGCACGGCATGAGCATGAAGGACATCGGCATTTTCGACGGTGACCTGCTGGCCGTCCACACCACCCGCGAAGCGCGTAACGGCCAGGTTGTTGTCGCCCGTATCGGCGATGAAGTGACCGTCAAACGCTTCAAGCGTGAAGGCAGCAAAGTCTGGCTGATGGCCGAAAACCCTGAGTTCGCCCCTATCGAAGTCGACCTGAAAGATCAGGAACTGGTGATCGAAGGCTTGAGTGTCGGCGTTATCCGCCGCTAAAGGAGGCTTTATGCAGTTCCCACACACACCTCAGCAAACACAACTGCCTTTATTCGAAGCGTTTCTGGCGCAACCGATGGCGCCGATCCTCAAAGAAGTGGTCGAGCGTGAATGGAATGCCGAACCTGAAGTATTCAGTGAGCTGTCTCTGCGCGGTGCGGCCGGGAACTGCCTGAACCTGCTCGCCCCGATCCTTCGCGAACTCAGCGAAGATCAGGACGCTCGCTGGCTGACGCTGATCGCGCCGCCTGCCAGCCTGACGCAAACCTGGCTGCGCGATGCCGGCCTGAACCGCGAACGCATTCTGCTGCTGCAACCGCGCGGCACGCAAAGTGCTCAACAGTTGGCGTGCGAGGCATTGCGTCTGGGCCGCAGTCACACAGTGGTGACCTGGCTCAACCCGCTGAACACAACCTCACGTCAGCAACTGATCAGCGCGGCCCGCACGGGCGACGCTCAAAGCCTGAACATTCGCTTGGGTTGATTCGCAGGTGAAATGCGCTGTGTGAAGCGCAGGGCTTCTCCAAGGACAGAGAAGCCGATCTGAAGCGGTACCGATAAAAACGAAAAGCAGGCAGGGATCAGTGAAGAACCCGTGGCCCCTCTTCCTTATCAAACTCACCTTCAATCATCCGGCCGGCCATCTGCACGCCGACGCTCAACATCGCCTTGGCGATTTCCACGTGCTGACCCTGAAGGAAAGTCTTGGCATCCTCGGAGAAATCCAGAGTCACCAAAGAACCTTCGTCCTCCGCCCTGCGCAGTTCGATTCGGCCGTCTGGTAACTCGACAATTTCTAGAAAGGACGTTGGCATATAGGTCTGTTCTCCACGAAAGGCAGGGATTATATAGACATCATTCAGGATTCGCTCGGGATCTTGACCAGCAGCATGTTTCAGATTGCCACCGTCTCAATCAGTCTCAGCACTCGTTCAATCCTTCACGAAAACGAATCGCCAAGCCTTTCAGATTCTGCCGCCAGCTTTCCAGCTCCTCTCGGCTCAACTCTTCTGGCGCCTCTTCTTCATCCAGATTGATCGCCTGAATCAGCGGCTGGGTCACGTCGCCCTTCGGCTTATGCGGCACCCGCGGAGGCTGAAACAGTGCCGAATGCGCCGCCAACAGTTTCGCCAGCCAGGTTTCAGGATTACCCGCCAATTCGACCATTTCAGCCATTTCGGGAATCGCGATCGACTCCAGCACTTCGCGCGTCAGCAGCATCTCTGCCCGTGGCGCATTGGCCTGAGGTAGACGATAGAACCCGGCGATCTCGTGGCACAGGCCCAGCAAAGCGCCGTAGAGGTGGAATAACGCCGATTCACGCCCGGCCTGAATCAGCGCCAGAGAATTCATCGCCCGCCCTTCTTCAGCGCGAGCCAGGGCTTCCAGCGACAGACCGGCGAAATAGATCTTCTGATTGGTACGGGTATAGAGTTCGTGAGCCATGACGGCGCTCTCCACAACGAAATAATTGCTTCACACAGGCCGGACAGTGTCGTGGATCAGCCGATCCCACCGCAAGCAGAAAACAAAAAGGCCGCATGAAAACCCGAGGGTTTGCATGCGGCCTTTTCAGTATCGGACTAACGCTTACTCGGCCTTGGCCTTCGTACGCTTGTCTTCAACCGTCCACTTGCCGCCGTCGTAGTAAGCTTTCCAACCGGTAGGCTTGCCGTCGACTTCGGTCTGCACGTATTGCTCCTTGGTCTTGCGGCTGTAGCGAATAACCGCCGGCAGACCATCAGGATCCTTCTTCGGCGCGTCGCAGAGGAAGTGGTACTTCGGATCGATTTCGTCCTTGTGCGGCACAATCTCGATCACCAGCGGAGCACGGGTCTCGCGGTTTTTCGGGAACTGACTCGCCGCGAGGAACAGGCCGGAGGCACCGTCGCGCAGGATGTAGGTGTCGTTGACCTTTTCGCATTTCAGCTCAGGCATCTTCACCGGATCCATCTTCGGCGGCGCCGCGTCACCGCTTTTCAGCAGCTTGCGGGTGTTCTTGCACTCAGGGTTGGTGCAACCGAAGAACTTGCCGAATCGGCCGGTCTTGAGCTGCATCTCGCTGCCGCACTTGTCGCATTCCAGGCTCGGGCCTTCGTAACCCTTGATGCGATAGCTGCCCTCTTCGATTTCGTAGCCAGCGCAATCCGGGTTATTACCGCAGATGTGCAGTTTGCGCTTCTCGTCGAGCAGGTAAGCGTCCATCGCTGTGCTGCAGATCGGGCAACGATGCTTGCCGCGCAGTACCAACGACTCCGACTCGCCCTCATCGTCCGCAGCGATTTCATCGCCCGGCACCAGGTTGACGGTGGCCTTGCAGCGCTCTTTCGGCGGCAGGCTGTAGCCCGAGCAACCGAGGAACACGCCGGTCGATGCGGTACGAATCTGCATCGGACGGCCGCAGGTGGTGCACGGAATGTCGGTCATCACCGGCTGGTTGGCACGCATGCCGTTTTCCGGATTCTCGGCTACTTCGAGCTTCTTCTTGAAGTCGCCATAGAACTCGTCCAGCACGTTTTTCCAGTCGCGCTCGCCTTGCGCCACGTCATCGAGATTCTCTTCCATGCCGGCGGTGAAGCCGTAGTCCATGAGGTTCGAGAAGCTCTCCGACAGACGCTCGGTAACGATGTCGCCCATCTTTTCCGAATAGAAACGACGGTTGTGCAGGGTCACGTAACCGCGATCCTGAATGGTCGAAATGATCGCCGCATAAGTCGAAGGACGACCGATGCCGCGTTTTTCCATTTCTTTCACCAGGCTGGCTTCGGAGTAACGCGCCGGCGGCTTGGTGAAGTGCTGCGACGGATCGAGCTTGATCAGCTTCATCACGTCGCCCTGCGCCATATCAGGCAGAACGTCGTCATCGCCCGGCTTGGCAATTTGCGGCATGACACGGGTGTAACCGTCGAACTTGAGGATGCGGCCCTTGGCGCGCAGCTCGAAATCGCCAGCGCCGACGCTGACGGTAGTCGACAGGTATTGGGCCGGCAGCATCTGGCAAGCCAGGAACTGGCGCCAGATCAGCTCGTAGAGACGCTCTGCATCGCGCTCCATGCCCGCCAGCTTGCTTGGAATGGTGTTGGCGTCTGAAGGACGAATCGCTTCGTGAGCCTCTTGTGCGCCTTCCTTGCTGCTGTAGACGTTCGGCGTTTCCGGCAGGTACTTCTTGCCGAACTCGTCTTCGATGTAAGCACGCGCCATCGTCACGGCATCGGCCGAGAGGTTGGTCGAGTCGGTACGCATATACGTGATGTAGCCGGCTTCATACAAACGCTGGGCCATCATCATGGTTTTCTTCACGCCGAAGCCCAGGCGATTACTCGCAGCCTGTTGCAGGGTCGACGTGATGAACGGCGCCGAAGGCTTGCTGCTGGTCGGCTTGTCTTCGCGTTTGACGATGCTGTAGCTGGAAGCCTTGAGCTTTTCCAGCGCGGCCGTGGCCTGGGCTTCGTTCAGCGGCTTGAAAGCTTCGCCTTTTTCGCGAGCCACTTCGAAACGCACGGTCGAGCCTTTGGTGGTGCCGAGATCGGCATGCACTTCCCAGTACTCTTCCGGGTTGAACGCACGAATTTCGCGCTCACGCTCAACGACCAGCTTCACGGCTACAGATTGCACGCGGCCAGCGGACAGGCCACGGGCGATCTTCGCCCACAGCAGCGGCGAGACCATGTAACCGACAACGCGGTCGAGGAACCGACGCGCCTGCTGAGCGTTGACACGATCGATGTCCAGCTCGCCCGGCTTGGAGAACGCTTCCTGAATCGCCTTCTTGGTGATTTCGTTGAACACCACGCGCTTGTAGCGGCTGTCGTCACCACCGATGGCTTCGCGCAGGTGCCAGGCAATGGCTTCCCCCTCGCGATCCAAGTCGGTTGCGAGATAGATGGTGTCAGCATCTTTGGCGAGCCGGCGCAGCTCTTCGATGACCTTCTCTTTACCCGGGAGGATCTCGTACTTGGCTTTCCAGCCATGATCGGGATCGACACCCATACGCGAGACGAGCTGCTTGCGCGCCTTCTCTTTCGGCGAGAGCACCGGACCTTCGCCCGCAGCAGCCTTGCCGCGCTTGGCGGCTGGCTCTTTGCTGGCGCTAGCCGAACCGCTGGTGGGCAGGTCTCGGATATGGCCGATACTCGACTTCACCACGTATTGGTTACCCAGATACTTGTTGATGGTCTTGGCCTTAGCCGGGGATTCCACAATGACCAGCGATTTGCCCATGGATCAGAAAATTCCTGAATTCTAGAAGTGAAAGGCGGTTGGCGCCTGACGCGGCACCGCTATATATAGTTGATACAAGGTGAGGTCAAGCACAGGGTTCTGTGCGCACTCGCCTTATGCCTTGGAAAAAAGGCTCGGTTCAGCTTGCACCAAAGCAAAGCGTGGCACCTGCTCGCCGTCAACCTCGACCGACTCGAGAAACATGCTCAAGGGGCGTACCCAAAAGCCGTAATCGCCATACAGGGCTTGGTAAAAGACCACTTCTTCTTCGGTTTCCGAATGCCGCGCAACACTGAATACACGGTACTGCGGACCTTTGTAATGTTGGTAGAGCCCAGGTTGTATCGGCATGTTTTGGCCCTCACTCAAATTTTTTCAAAATAAAAACAAAAATAAATCCAGAAAAACAAAAACCGGGGCACTTGGCCCCGGCTTCCATCGACGAGACGCTTAAACGCGTTCGAAGACGGTGGAGATGCCTTGGCCGAGACCAATGCACATAGTGGCTACCCCGAAGGTGCCGCTATTCTGCTTCATCACGTTCAGCAAGGTGCCGGAAATACGGGCACCGGAGCAACCGAACGGGTGACCCAGGGCGATCGCGCCGCCATGCAGGTTAACCTTCTCGTTCATCTTGTCGAGTACTTTCAGATCTTTCAGCACTGGCAGAGCCTGTGCAGCGAAAGCTTCGTTGAGCTCGAAGAAGTCGATATCGTTGATGCCAAGACCGGCACGCTTCAGGGCTTTTTGTGTTGCCGGAACTGGACCATAGCCCATGATTGCCGGATCCACACCTGCCACTGCCATCGAACGGATAACCGCCATTGGCTGGATACCCAGATCTTGTGCGCGCTGCGCCGACATCACGATCATGCACGAAGCACCATCGGTGATCTGCGACGAAGTACCCGCCGTCACGGTGCCGCCCTTTGGATTGAAGGCAGGCTTGAGGGCCGCCAGACTTTCCAGGGTGGTTTCCGGACGAATGGTTTCATCATAGTCGAACAGTTTCAGGAAACCGTTCTCGTCGTAGCCCTGCATCGGGATGATTTCGTCTTTGAACTTGCCTTCCACGGTGGCCTTGTGGGCCAACTGGTGGGAACGCACGCCGAAAGCATCTTGCTGCTCGCGAGTGATGCCGTGCATTTTGCCGAGCATTTCAGCGGTCAGACCCATCATGCCCGAGGCTTTCGCCGCGTACAGAGACATGTGCGGGTTCGGATCGACACCGTGCATCATGCTCACGTGGCCCATATGCTCGACGCCACCAACCACGAACACGTCACCGTTACCGGTCATGATCGCTTGCGCAGCAGTGTGCAGCGCGCTCATCGACGAGCCACACAGACGGCTGACGGTCTGGCCGGCCGAAGTGTGCGGGATCTGGGTCATCAGCGACGCCATGCGCGCGATGTTCCAGCCCTGCTCCAGGGTCTGGTTAACGCAGCCCCAGATCACGTCTTCGACTTCCGCCGGATCGACCTTGACGTTGCGTTCCAGCAGTTTGCTGATCAGGTGCGCCGACATGTCTTCGGCGCGGGTGTTGCGGTGCATGCCGCCCTTGGAGCGGCCCATCGGAGTACGACCGAAGTCGACAATCACGACGTCTCTTGGATTCAAGCTCATAAAATTTCACTCTCGCTCAAAAGTTGGGACGCTTAACCGAAGAACCGTTGGCCGGTTTTGGCCATTTCACGCAGCTTCGCGGTCGGGTGGTACAGCGCGCCCAAATCAGCGTACTGGTCAGCCAGGGCAACGAACTCGGCAACACCGATCGAATCGATGTAGCGCAGTGCACCGCCACGGAATGGAGGGAAACCGATACCGTAGACCAGACCCATGTCGGCTTCGGCGGCGGTTTCAACGATGCCGTCTTCAAGGCAACGCACGGTTTCCAGGCACAGCGGGATCATCATCCAGTTGATGATGTCTTCGTCAGTGACTTCGCGCTGCTCGTAAACGATCGGCTTGAGCACTTCGAGTACCGATGGATCGGCGACTTTCTTCTGCTTGCCTTTCTTGTCGGCTTCGTAGGCGTAGAAGCCCTTGCCGTTTTTCTGACCCAGACGCTTGGCCTCGTACAGCACGTCGATGGCCGAACGACGGTCATCCTTCATGCGATCCGGGAAACCTTCAGCCATTACGTCACGACCGTGGTGACCGGTGTCGATGCCGACCACGTCCATCAGGTATGCCGGGCCCATTGGCCAGCCGAATTTTTCCATGACCTTGTCGATACGGACGAAGTCCACACCGGCGCTGACCAGTTTGGCGAAACCGCCGAAGTACGGGAACAGTACGCGGTTGACCAGAAAGCCCGGGCAGTCGTTGACGACGATCGGGTTCTTGCCCATTTTCTTGGCGTAAGCAACGGTGGTGGCAACAGCCAGCTCACTCGACTTCTCGCCACGGATCACTTCTACCAGCGGCATCATGTGCACCGGGTTGAAGAAGTGCATGCCGACGAAGTTTTCCGGACGCTTGAGGGCTTTCGCCAGCAGGCTGATGGAAATGGTCGAGGTGTTGGATGCGAGGATGGTGTCCTCTTTGACCTTGTCTTCAACTTCAGCCAATACGGCTTGCTTGACCTTCGGGTTCTCGACAACAGCTTCGACAACCAGATCGACGTGACCGAAGTCGCCGTAGGACAGGGTTGGGTGAATGGCGTTGAGCACTTCAGCCATTTTCGCAGCGGTCATGCGACCTTTATCAACTCGGCCAACCAGCAGTTTGGCGGCTTCGGCCAGACCCTGCTCGATACCGTGCTCGTTGATGTCCTTCATCAGGATCGGCGTACCTTTGGAGGCCGACTGATAAGCGATACCGCCACCCATGATGCCTGCGCCGAGTACGGCAGCCTGCTTCACGTCTTTGGCGATTTCGTCGTAGGCCTTGGCCTTTTTCTTCAGCTCCTGATCGTTCAGGAACAGACCGATCAAGCTCTGCGCAGCAGAGGTCTTGGCCAGTTTGACGAAACCGGCGGCTTCGACTTCCAGCGCCTTGTCACGACCGAAGTTCGCGGCTTTCTGGATGGTCTTGATCGCTTCAACCGGCGCCGGGTAGTTCGGGCCAGCCTGACCGGCAACGAAACCTTTGGCGGTTTCGAAAGCCATCATTTGTTCAATGGCGTTCAGCTTGAGCTTATCCAGCTTCGGCTGACGCTTGGCCTTGTAATCGAACTCGCCGGAGATGGCGCGTTTGATCAGTTCAAGAGCCGCTTCCTGCAGTTTTTCCGGAGCAACCACAGCGTCGACGGCACTGACTTTCAGCGCGTCTTCAGGGCGGTTTTCCTTGCCGGAGGCAATCCACTCGATAGCGTTGTCGACACCGATCAGGCGCGGCAGACGCACGGTGCCGCCGAAGCCTGGGTAGATGCCCAGTTTGACTTCCGGCAGACCGATCTTGGCTTTGGTCGACATGACGCGATAGTCAGCCGCCAGGCACATTTCCAGACCACCGCCCAGAGCGATGCCATTGATGGCCGCTACGGTCGGAACATTGAGGTCTTCGAAATCGCTGAAGATCTTGTTGGCTTCGAGATTGCCAGCAACCAGCTCGGCATCCGGCAGCTTGAAGTTCTCGACAAATTCGGTGATGTCGGCGCCGACGATGAATACGTCCTTGCCACTGCTGACGATCACGCCCTTGATCGAAGCATCTGCCTTGATGGTGTCTACGGCCTGACGCAGTTCGTTCAGGGTAAGACGGTTGAACTTGTTGACGGACTCACCCTTGAGGTCGAATTTCAATTCGACGATGCCACTTTCAAGAGCTTTAACCGTGATGGCTTTACCTTCGTAAATCATCAACTGATCTCCACGATATGGAAGCTGAACAGTACACGTCGGACGCAAGCGAATGGTTTGGCAGGACGCTTCTTCGTCACTGCTGATACCCATTCACCCGGCACACCCGCCAACGCGATAGTCGGGATTCTGTAGGAGCGGTCAGTAAGACAAACGCTCAATTCATACGCCCGTTTGATTTGGGTACGTCACCTTCACGGAATTTCCGACAATTGTCAATCGCCCAAAATACGGGTTGAAATGCGACTTTGCGGTCATTTCCGCACCATGCAGACCGGCAACACGCGCCTGCATGAGAAGCCATTCATAGAATCAATAGTTAGAAAAGTCGCCCTAATTAGCGCCGAGCCTTGTTTAACAGGCTACGCTGGCTGGACTACAGGGAAAAGCGCTGAACGCTGCAAGCGAGATTCGTTGTAAAAAGATTTACCGGCCTGCCTGGCCAACCCAGCCCGATGAATCATGTCGGGCTTTTTAATGCGTGTCTGCCGGACGATCCCCACCGTTGCAGTGGGAAAAGTCCGCGCGTCATGCCAGCGCTTTCAGAGTCGCGTCGATATCCAGCAAAACCGAGGCTTCGCCCTTCTCACCCCAATACAAGGCGATCATCTGCTTGTCGGCTTCGACTTTGAAAACGTTGCCCGGCAACTTTTCGAAATGATTAAGCAGCGCCGGATCTTCGCAGGCTTCCTGCCATTGATTGACCCACGCACCCGGCGATTTCTGCCAATACGTCCAGCACGCCGGCTGCTTGCCACGGCGCGGCCGATGATATTGCGCGCACGGGCTCGGCGGCTCTTGCGCCATCCAGTGCGGCCACTCCTGAGGCGCCAGTTGCATGGCCAGACCGATGCGGCGCGCCTCCATGCGCAGGGCGATGCGACCGCTTTGTGCACGCGATGGACGCAACCACGCCAGCGGACTCAAAACCACCAACAGGATTGACACCACCAACCAGACCGTCATATCTCTACTCCCGATTTTTGATGAGCCATTGCTCCACTTCGGAACCAATGCGCTTGAAACCAGCCATACTTAACAATATTGAACCGTCACGAGGAGCACCTCATGCCCTACACCCATATCCTGGTCGCCGTAGATCTGACTGAAGAGTGCGACCCTGTGATTCACCGCGCCCGTGAGCTATCGGTGAGCAACGGCGCCAAGCTGTCGCTGGTGCATATTGTCGAACCAATGGCCATGGCGTTCGGCGGCGACGTGCCGATGGATCTGTCACAACTGCAACAACAGCAGTTCGATCAGGCCAAGGAGCGCCTGGAGCGCCTGAAGCTCAAATACTCCGAGCTCGAAGGCGCCAACTGCCATTTGACCTATGGCCAGCCACGTCAGGAAATCCACCACTTCGCCAAGGAACAGCAATGCGATCTGATTGTGGTTGGCAGCCATGGTCGTCATGGCCTGGCCTTGTTGCTCGGCTCCACTGCGAACGACGTACTGCACGGTGCGCCTTGCGATGTGCTCGCTGTCCACCTGGTTAAACGCTAACCGTGTAGGAGCTGCCGAAGGCTGCGATCTTTTGATCTTGTCCTTTTAAAAACAAAGTCAAAAGATCGCAGCCTTCGGCAGCTCCTACAAAAAGCCCGGCCTCACGCAAATGAGGCCGGGCTTTTTTGTTACGGGATCAATCAGGCATCCAGCTCGGCCCAACGCTCCATCAACGCATCCAGCTCAGCGTGCAACTGCTCCAAAGAAGCAATCACCTTGGCCGTCTCAGCCGCAGGACGCTGATAGAAACCGGCATCCGCCATTTCAGCTTCCACCGCAGCGATCTGCTGCTCTTTGGCGTCGATGTCGCCCGGCAACGCTTCCAGCTCGCGCTGCAGTTTGTAGCTCAGCTTCTTCTTGGCCGCAGGGGCGGTCGCGGCAGGTTCAGCCACCGCAGCTGGCTCAGCGGTTACCACTGCCGAATTCAGGTCAGCCTTGCCGGATTTGCTTTCAGTCACGCCCAGCAGACGCGGCGAGCCGCCCTGACGGATCCAATCCTGATAGCCGCCGACGTATTCACGCACCTTGCCTTCACCTTCGAAGACCAGAGTGCTGGTGACCACGTTGTCGAGGAATGCCCGGTCGTGGCTGACCATCAGCACGGTGCCGTTGAACGTCAGCAGCACTTCTTCAAGCAGCTCCAGCGTTTCCACGTCGAGGTCGTTGGTCGGTTCGTCGAGCACCAGCAGGTTGGCCGGTTTGCTGAACAGTTTGGCCAGCAACAGACGCGCGCGCTCACCACCCGACAGCGCCTTGACCGGCGTGCGGGCACGCTGCGGGCTGAACAGGAAATCGCCGAGGTAGCTCAGGACGTGGCGGCTCTGACCGTCGATATCGATGAAGTCGCGACCTTCGGCAACGTTGTCGATAACGGTTTTTTCCAGATCCAGTTGATGACGCAACTGATCGAAGTAGGCCACGTCGATCCGCGTACCCTCTTCCACTTTGCCGCTGGTCGGTTGCAGACCGCTGAGCATCAGTTTCAGCAGCGTGGTCTTGCCGGTACCGTTAGCGCCGAGCAGACCGATACGGTCGCCGCGCGTCAGCACCATCGAGAAATCCTTGATCAGGAACGGGCCGCCCGGGTGAGCGAAACTCACGTTCTCGAGCACCATCACCTGCTTGCCGGACTTGTCGGCAGTGTCCAGCTGAATGTTAGCCTTGCCGGTGCGCTCACGACGCTCACTGCGCTCAACGCGCAAAGCTTTCAGGGCGCGCACGCGGCCTTCGTTACGGGTGCGGCGCGCCTTGATGCCCTGGCGGATCCAGACTTCTTCCTGGGCCAGTTTCTTGTCGAACAGCGCGTTGGCGGTTTCTTCAGCGGCCAGCGCGGCTTCTTTGTGCACGAGGAAACTGGCGTAGTCGCCGTTCCAGTCGATCAGGCCGCCGCGATCCAGTTCGAGGATGCGCGTGGCAAGGTTTTGCAGGAAGGAACGGTCGTGCGTGATGAACAGCACGGCACCCTGGAAATCTTTCAGCGCTTCTTCGAGCCAGGCAATCGCACCGATGTCCAGGTGGTTGGTCGGTTCGTCGAGCAGCAGCAGATCCGGTTCGGACACCAGCGCCTGCGCCAGCAGCACGCGACGACGCCAGCCGCCGGACAACTGGGCGAGGGTCTTGTCGGCCGGCAGTTGCAGGCGGCTCAGGGTGCTGTCGACCAACGTCTGCAAGCGCCAGCCATCACGGGCTTCGAGGTCTTGCTGAACGTGCATCAGCTTGTTCAGGTCTTCTTCAGTAACGCAGTTCTGCGCCAAATGATGGTACTCGGCGAGCAACGCGCCCACACCATCCAGGCCTTCAGCAACCACGTCGAATACCGTCCGATCGTCGGCCACTGGCAATTCTTGCGGCAATTCGCCGATTTTCAGACCGGGGGCACGCCACACGGAGCCGTCATCAGGCTTTTGATCGCCCTTGACCAGCTTCATCATGCTGGACTTGCCTGTGCCGTTGCGACCGATGATGCACACCCGCTCACCACGGGCGATCTGCCAGGACACCTTGTCCAACAACGGCATAGCGCCGAACGCAAGGGACACATCGCTGAATTTGAGCAGGGTCATGAGCTTCTCCAAAAACCGGGCGCGCATTCTACCTGACTTAGGGCTACAGCAGGCCGGCAATTTGTCCGTCGAAGCACTCTGCACAACAATTGTTGCGAACTTGTGCTGCGAGGCCCGCAAAGCTTTCGCCGCTCGCTGGCAAAAGGCTAAGCTACAGACAATTCAGTGCTGACCGAGGTCGGCACTTGTCATGATTTCTCTGCCCGGATGTCTCATGCGCAGTCGCCTTTTCAGTGTTTTGTCCTGCTTGCTACTTACCGCCGCTGCCGTTCAATCCGCCCAGGCGGTGGATCTGTCCACCCAACGCCAGTATTACGATGAAGCCAAGCGCGCCTTGGCCAAAGGCGACACCGGCCCGTATTTCCGTTACAGCCAGGCCCTGGCCGATTATCCGCTGGAACCGTATCTGGCTTATGACGAATTGACCGCGCGCCTGAAAAGCGCAAGCAACGAGGAAATCGAGAAATTCCTCGCCGAGCACGGTGACCTGCCCCAGGCCAACTGGATGAAGCTGCGCTGGTTGCGCTGGCTTGCCGACCGTGGCGACTGGGCGACCTTCGTCAAGTACTACGACCCGAAGCTCAACTTCACCGAACTGGACTGCCTGAATGCGCAGTACCAGATCACCCACGACAAAAAATCCGAAGGTTATGCCAATGCCGACAAGCTCTGGCTGACCGGCAAATCGCAGCCCGCCGCGTGTGACGCGCTGTTCGGCATCTGGGCCGCTGACGGCCAGTTGACCGAACAGAAACGCTGGGAGCGCACCAAACTCGCCGCTCAGGCGCGCAACTATCCGCTCGCCAACAGTCTGGTTAACGGCCTGACCACCCTCGCCCCGCGCGGGCGGTTGCTGGTCGATGTCGCGCAGAAACCCGAGTTGCTCAACCAACCATCGCGCTTCACTCCGGCGGATGAACCGATGTCCGACGTGGTCAGCCTCGGCCTGCGCCGCCTCGCCCGTCAGGATCCGGACAAGGCCATGGCGCTGCTCGATGGTTACGCCAGCAGCATGCATTTCTCCCGCGATGAAAAAGTCGCGATCGCCCGGGAAATAGGCCTGACCCTGGCCCGGCGTTTCGACAGCCGCGCGCTGGACGTGATGACCAAATACGACCCGGAACTGCGCGACAACACCGTGTCCGAATGGCGTTTGCGTCTGCTGTTGCGTCTGGCGCGTTGGGACGATGCTTACCAACTGACCAAGCGTCTGCCGCAGGATCTCGCCACCACCAACCGCTGGCGTTACTGGCAGGCGCGCAGCCTGGAACTGGCGCAACCGCAGAACCCGGAAGCACAGACCCTGTACAAAAATCTGGCGCGTGAACGTGACTTCTACGGTTTCCTCGCCGCCGACCGCTCGCAATCGCCGTATTCGTTGAACAACAAGCCACTGGTGCTGAGCCAGGCGTTGATCAACAAGGTTCGCAACACGCCTGGCGTACGCCGTGCGCTTGAATTCCATGCGCGCGGGCAGATCGTCGACGGTCGCCGCGAGTGGTACCACGTCAGCCGTCATTTCAATCGTGACGAAATGGTCGCGCAGGCAAAACTGGCTTATGACCTGAAATGGTATTTCCCGGCGATCCGCACCATCAGTCAGGCGCAGTATTGGGACGACCTGGACATCCGCTTCCCGATGGCCCACCGCGAAACTCTCGTGCGTGAAGCCAAGGTGCGTGGCCTGCATTCTAGCTGGGTGTTCGCGATCACTCGCCAGGAAAGCGCCTTCATGGACGACGCCCGCTCCGGCGTCGGCGCCAGCGGCCTGATGCAACTGATGCCCGCCACCGCCAAGGAAACCGCGCGCAAATTCAGCATTCCGCTGGCCTCGCCGCAACAAGTGCTCGATCCGGACAAAAACATCCAGCTCGGCGCAGCTTATCTAAGCCAGGTGCACAGCCAGTTCAACGGCAACCGCGTCCTCGCCTCCGCCGCCTACAACGCCGGCCCCGGTCGTGTGCGCCAGTGGTTGCGCGGCGCCGATCACCTGAGCTTCGACGTCTGGGTGGAAAGCATCCCATTCGACGAAACCCGCCAGTACGTGCAAAACGTACTGTCGTACTCGGTGATCTACGGGCAGAAACTCAACTCGCCACAGCCGCTGGTGGATTGGCATGAGCGCTACTTCGACGACCAATGACTTGTAGGCGCTGCCGAAGGCTGCGATCTTTAGATCTTGCTCCAAATAAAATGCCCGCATTTTCATGCGGGCATTTTTAGATCAAAAGATCGCAGCCTGCGGCAGCTCCTACAGGAATGTGGAGGCTGTCGTTTTACCCCGCTCAGTCAGGCGATACTTTTGCGTAGGGCTCCTGGGCGAATCGGGGTCGGTCATTTCAATCAATTTAATAGCCAGTGCGGGTTTCAGATAGTTCGCGCGAAATGTTGCCTTGTGAGCCAGCCCGAGGCTACTCATGAGCTCGTTTACGCTCAGTTGATCAGCCCCATCAAATACGCCGAGCAACATCGCTACTTGGTCGGTTACTTGGTCGGTTACTTGGTCGGTTACTTGGTCGGTTACTTGGTCGGTTGAAGGCTCATTGCTGATTGCTTCTTGCAGCGCAAGACTTAAGGCTTGAAGCATGTACTCGACGAAGGGTGTCGATTCGGCCATCCGATCCGCTTCCGACCGATTTGCTCGCTGATGTTAGCGATCACAGCAACCATTCGAGTGTTCAGGTTCAACGGCGGTTGGTAACCACTCATGTCCCCTCCAAGCATTTCCTACGGGCGCTCATCATTCATAGGTGTTGTTTAGACGCTTCCTGACCATCACTAAACTGCAACGCCGCCAGCCGTGCATACAGCGGATTACTGGCAATCAATTCCTGATGTGTCCCCACCGCGACCAATTTGCCCTGATCCATCACGGCGATCCGGTCGGCGTTTATCACTGTGGCCAAACGGTGCGCAATCACCAGCGTCGTGCGGTTGTGCATCAGGCTCGGCAAGGCTTGCTGGATCAAGTGTTCGCTTTGCGCGTCGAGGGCGCTGGTGGCTTCGTCGAGCAGCAGGATTGGCGCGTCCACCAGCAGCGCCCGGGCGATGGCCAGACGTTGGCGTTGGCCGCCGGAGAGGCCGAGGCCGCCGTCGCCCAAGTGGGTTTGGTAGCCGTCTGGCATTTGTTCGATGAAGTCGTGGGCGTGGGCGATTCGCGCGGCTTCCTTGACCTGCTCCAGTGTGGCCGTCGGGCAGCCATAACGAATGTTTTCCTCGACGCTGCCAAAGAACAGCGCGGGCGTTTGCGAGACGAGGGCGAAGCAGCGGCGCAAATCCAGAGGATCGAGGCAGGTCAAGGGCACGCCATCGAGGAGAATTTGTCCTTCGCGCGGGTCGTAAAATCGCAGCAACAAATCGTACACCGTGGATTTCCCGGCGCCGGACGGCCCTACCAGCGCCAGGGTTTCGCCCGCGCGGACGGTCAGATTCAAGCCATCGACGGCGTAGCTTTCTGGACGCGACGGGTAGGAAAAACGCACATCCCGCAGCTCCAGCTCGCCGCGCACGCGCTCAGGCAACGTCACCAACCCGGAGGTGGGCGGCTGGATGATATTTTCCGAGCGCAGCAGTTCGGCGATGCGTTCGGCAGCGCCAGCAGCGCGTTGCAGCTCGCCGATCACTTCGCTCAGTGTGCCGAAAGCACTGCCGACGATCAGGCTGTAAAACACAAATGCCGCCAGTTCACCCGCCGAAATTCTCCCGGCGATCACGTCCATGCCGCCGACCCATAACATCACCGCGACCGCGCCCAGCACTAGCACGATCACCAGGGTAATCAGCCACGCACGCTGGAAGATGCGTTTACGCGCCGTTTCAAAAGCCTGCTCGACCGTCGAGGCAAAGCGATGCTCGTCCTGCACCTGATGGTTGTAGGCCTGCACGGTTTTGATCTGGCCAAGGGTTTCGGAGACGTAACTGCCAATGTCGGCAATGCGATCCTGACTCTGGCGCGACAGATTGCGCACACGGCGGCCGAAAATCAGGATCGGCGCAACAACCAACGGCAGCGCGATGACCACGATGCTGGTGAGTTTGGGGTTAGTGATGAACAGCAGCACAACTCCGCCAATGACCATCAGCAGATTGCGCAGAAACAGCGACAGCGACGAACCGATCACCGACTGCAGCAATGTCGTGTCAGCGGTAAGGCGCGACTGGATTTCCGAGCTGCGGTTGTCCTCATAAAACCCCGGATGCAGGTACACCAAGTGGTTGAACACCTGGCGACGAATGTCCGCGACAACCCGCTCACCAATCCACGACACCCAATAAAACCGGGCAAAGGTGCCGATCGCCAGTCCGACGACCAACAGCATGAACAGGCCAATCGACTGGTTGAGCAAATGCGGCGACTGGGTCATGAAACCCTGATCGACCAACAGCTTGATGCCCTGCCCCATCGACAAGGTAATGCCGGCGGTGACGATCAATGCGAGCAGCGCGCCAAAGGCCTGCCAACGATAGGGCAGGAGAAAATGGCTGGTCAGACGCAGGGCGCGCCGGTGTCGGGAGGAAAGCATCGAGATCATTCGGGTTCACATCTGCGCAGATGAATTGGGCCAGCCTAGTCACTGAAATGGGGTGGAACTCTGTAAATCACAATGAGTCAGGTTAAATATGCCCGTGACGACTAGAGCCTAGAGGCTATTGGTCTAAAGTTCGGGTTGAGACGAGCGGTCATTTCTGTTTGAGTGGAGATGCCGCCGCCGACAGACCGCAGGGCGTTGTAACAGCCCGGTCACGTGGCAGTTTTAACCTTGGCGAATAACCTGATGAGGAGACAGGCCATGTCCTTGCAACACAGCAGCGATGACAAGATTGAAGTGATCCGCACCAAGCCCGGCCAACCTCTGGGTTGCTCGATTATTGATAAGGATGGGCGTGAAGTACCGATCACTGAAGACATGATCCAGCAAGCGTGCAGCGAACTGGAGAAGCGATTGGTCAAGCCTGCCGAACAAGAGTGATATAGCCACAGTCTTCCTGACCCGGCCCCATTTTGGCCGGGTTTTTTCTGTCAGGGATTCGCCGACGGACCGTGTAGGAGCTGCCGAAGGCTGCGATCTTTTGATGTTGTTTTTTACAAGCAAGATCAAAAGATCGCAGCCTTCGGCAGCTCCTACAGGGGTTATGTGAGGTTACGGGATTAGGATTGCACCCAGCGCCGCCACAATCTGCCGCAACACCGGCGACGCCCCTTCAATCCGCACTTTCAGCCCTTCAATCTCGCGCCGCACCGGATACTGTTTGCGCAACACATCAAACGCCGCACGCTGCTCAGCGACGTTGCCTACAAGGCTGCGGCGGAAATCCGCATCATCGCGGCGCGGGTCGTACACGCCACGGCACAACATCGCCAGCGCCCACGCCGGATCGCTGTCAGCGTGCAGGGAAACTTCCGACAGCCACGGTGCCGGCAGCAAGTCGCTGAGCTGAATGTTCGCAGGCTGGCCGATGAACTCGCAGTACGCCTGATAGATCTGTGCGGTGCCGCGTTGCTTGCCATCAAGGCTGTAGCCGGCAATGTGCGGTGTTGCCAGCACGCAGAGTTCGGCCAGTTCGACATCGACTTCTGGTTCTGCTTCCCAGACATCCAGCACTGCTTGCAGGTCTTCACGTTCCAGCAGCACTTCGCGCAGGGCCGCGTTATCCACGACCGGGCCGCGCGCGGCGTTGATCAGCCAGGCGCCGGGTTTGAGTTGCTGCAAACGCTGCTGATCGAACAGATGCCAGGTCGCGCCGTCACCGCTGCGGGTCAACGGAGTGTGCAGGCTGATCACGTCGCACTGCTCGATGATCTGTTCGAGGCTGACGTAATCGCCGCCCTCTGCTGCCTGACGCGGCGGATCGCAGACTTTGACGTTCCAGCCCAAGCCCTTGAGGACATTGATCAGGCGACCGCCAACCTCACCGGCGCCGATCACCCCGTAAGTGCGTTTAGTCAGATCGACACCCTCGATTTCGGCGAGGGTCATCAGGCTGCCGAGCACATAGTCGACCACGCCCCGGGCATTGCAGCCGGGCGCGCTGGACCAGGTGATGCCGGCCTCGTTGAAATACTCCAGATCCAGATGATCGGTGCCGATGGTGCAAGTGCCGACAAAACGCACTTTGCTGCCTTCAAGCAGCGCACGGTTGACGTTGGTCACCGAACGCACCAGCAACACATCGGCCTGCTCGACCGTCGCACGGTCAATGGAACGGCCCGGCACCCGGCGGATTTCGCCGAAACCGGCAAAAAAGGCATCGAGCAGCGGGATATTTTCGTCGGCAACAATCAGCATGGCGGGCTCCTTGGGCGGATCGGCAGTTTAACTGTAGGAGCTGCCGCAGGCTGCGATCTTTTGATGGTGATCTTAAAAACCTAAAGATCGCAGCCTGCGGCAGCTCCTACCCGATTACAAATCCGCAACAGAGGATTTTTCCTGACTGTAACGTCAGCCGCGTAGAATGCGGCGCCTTGCGCATCAACCTTTGTGGACGCTTTGCCTGTGAATTCTGTAACTGACCAACCTGTCGCCGTCTCCCTGACCCGCCCCGCGCGGATTCGTCTGGAGTTCAAAAACCTGCTCGCCCTCGCGCTGCCGATCATCATCGCGCAGCTGGCGACCACGGCCATGGGCTTCGTCGATGCGGTGATGGCCGGGCGCGTCGGGCCCAAGGATCTGGCGGCAGTGGCATTGGGCAACTCGATCTGGGTGCCGGTGTTTCTGTTAATGACCGGCACCCTGCTCGCCACCACGCCGAAAGTCGCCCAGCGCTTTGGCGCCGGCAAGCACAGCGAGATCGGCCCGATCGTGCGTCAGGCGTTGTGGCTGGCGTTGGTGGTTGGCCTGATCGCGACTGCGATGCTGGTGGCCGCCGAACCAGTGCTGCACCTGATGAAGGTCGACCCGGAGCTGATCGGCCCGTGCATGCAATACCTGCACGGCATCGCCAGTGGTTTGCCGGCCGTAGCGTTTTATCACGTGCTGCGTTGCACCAGTGACGGCATCGGCCGAACCCGCCCGGCGATGGTGCTGGGTCTGTGCGGTCTGGCGCTGAATATTCCGCTGAACTACATCTTCATCTATGGCCACTTCGGCGTGCCAGCGATGGGCGGCGTCGGCTGCGGCTGGGCCACGGCAATCGTGATGTGGGTGATGGCGCTGGGTCTGGCCGGTTATGAGCGCTGGGCGCCGGCCTATCGTTCGAGCGAACTGTTCAGCCGTTTCGACTGGCCGCAGTGGGCGGTGATCAAGCGTTTACTGGCGATTGGTTTGCCGATTGGCATTGCGGTGTTTGCCGAATCGAGCATCTTTGCGGTGATCGCTCTGTTGATCGGCAGCCTCGGCGCCACGGTGGTGGCCGGGCATCAGATTGCGCTGAACGTCAGCTCGCTGGTGTTCATGATTCCGTATTCGCTGGGCATGGCCGTGACTGTACGGGTCGGTCAGGCATTGGGCCGTGAAGAGCCGCGTGAAGCGCGTTTTGCTGCTGGCGTCGGCATGGGCACGGCGCTGGCCTACGCCTGCCTGTCGGCGAGCATGATGCTGTTACTGCGCGAGCCAATTGCGGCGATCTATACCGCCGACCCGACGGTGATTCACATCGCGGCGATGCTGATTGTGTACTCGGCGCTGTTCCAGTTTTCCGATGCGATTCAGGTTACTGCCGCCGGTGCGCTGCGCGGTTATCAGGACACTCGGGTGACGATGATTCTGACGCTGTTTGCGTATTGGGGCATTGGTTTGCCGGTGGGTTACGCCCTCGGCCTGACCGACTGGCTCGGCGAGCCACGTGGCCCGAGCGGGTTGTGGCAGGGTTTGATCGTCGGCCTGAGCTGCGCGGCGTTGATGCTGTCGATCCGCCTGACGCGCAGTGCGCGCAAGCGGATTCGGATCAGTCGTTCGGCAGGTTAAGGCCTGACGCAAGGTAAAAATGTGGGAGCGGGCTTGCTCGCGAATGCGGTGTAACAGTCGATATTTATGGTGACTGGTACATCGCATTCGCGAGCAAGCCCGCTCCCACATTTGGTTATGCGTTTGTCTTGGAGTCAGCCGTGTTTCTTGCGGATCCAGTACAGATACGTGCCGGCCTCTTCGTGTTGGCCGACCAGTTCATGGTCGAGAAACACGCAGAACTTCGGGATGTCGCGACGGGTCGACGGATCGGTGGCAATCACCTTGAGCAGGCCGCCGGGCACCAGGTCACGGATGTGCTGGTGCAACATCATTACCGGTTCCGGGCAGTTAAGGCCGGTGGCGTCGAGGGTGCCGTCGACCGGGGTATCGATCATTTCACTCATGATTTACTCCTGAAACTGGCCGGCATTGTCGCGCAATGCCGGGTGTTCGGTCATCTATAGCGTTAAACCGCATCCTATGTAGGAGCTGCCGAAGGCTGCGATCTTTTGATCTGGATCTTCAAAAACAAGATCAAAAGATCGCAGCCTTCGGCAGCTCCTACAGGGAGAATCAGCGGGATTTTGGTTTCTTGATGTCGTGACGGCGCAGGTGGCAGGTCACTTCTTCACGGTCGTGGTACAGCTGTTTGCAGCCGATATCGACCTTGATCCCGCGCGCTTTGAAGCCATCGGCGATGCGCTCAAGCAAACGCTTCACTTCGGCATAACGCTGCTTCATCGGCAACTTCAGGTTGACCACCGCCTCGCGGCAATGCCCCTCGCCGATCCACTCTTCGAGCATCGCTGCGTTACGCGCAGGCTTTTCGACGATGTCGCAGACCATCCAGTCCACCGGTTGCTTGGGCTTGAAGGTGAAACCGTCGGCCATCAAATGCTGCACCAGACCGGTGTCCATCAGGCTTTCCGCCATCGGGCCGTTGTCGATCGCCGTCACCAGCATGCCGCGATTGACCAGTTGCCAGGTCCAGCCGCCCGGCGCTGCGCCAAGGTCGACGCCGGTCATGTCACTGTGCAGACGATCTTCCCACTGATCACGCGGGATAAAGTGGTGCCAGGCTTCTTCCAGCTTCAACGTCGAACGGCTTGGTGCCTCGCGCGGAAACTTCAGGCGCGGAATGCCCATTGGCCACATCGCCGAGTTGCCAGCGTCCGCCATACCCAGAAACACTTCTCGGCCACTTTTGAAAGTCAGCAGCAGGCGCGGCTTACTGGCGTCGTCGACCAGTTTGCCGGCGCCGGTCAGCGCCTTCCGCAGCGGGCCTTCGAATTTCTTGCAGAAGTTCGACAGTTCCTTGCCGTCGTTGGTGTCGACGACTTCCAGCCACAGGCTGCCGCACACCGGGAAATCGGCCATGTGCGCAAGGATCACGCTGATGCGGTCGGTATCCGGTAGATCGATGAATACGCCGCGCGCCCATTGGCGCGGGAAGATCAACTCGGCGAAACGCTGGCCGCGCATCAGGCGCTCGGCGCCGTCTTCTTCGGTGCAGACAAACTCGGCGCAGGCGGTGGCTGCTTTGGCCTTGGCGTAACCGGCCACGTTGAGCTGGGCGGCGAGGTCGGAAATTTCCGAACAGACTTCGCCTTCGAAGCCTGGCCGGCAATGCATGAATAGGGTGTTCATTCTTACTCCTGGGCAGCGGGCGATCATTCGGCCCCTGCGCGATGCTCAAGCCTTGCGTTGAAGCAAAGCCTGTCACGAAAACCGGCGCATGATAGCCGATGTCGGAACCTTGGACTTGCCCATAGAGTCCAGTTATTAGCCAGCTAATGAAAACAGGGCTACGTTGATAGCTCTGCCCGTCCCCTCAATCCGTAGCCGTGCGGATTCAAAGGAGTGATCGTAATGCCGTCCCTCGATAGTCTGAAGACCCTCAAAACACTGCAGATTGACCAAAAGACCTACCACTATTTCAGCCTGCCGGATGCCGCCAAAAGCCTGGGCGATCTGGACAAGTTGCCGATGTCGTTGAAAGTCCTGCTGGAAAACCTGCTGCGCTGGGAAGATGAAAAAACTGTCACCGGCGCCGACCTCAAGGCGATTGCCGCATGGCTCAAGGAGCGTCGCTCCGATCGGGAAATCCAGTACCGCCCTGCCCGCGTATTGATGCAAGACTTTACCGGGGTTCCCGCCGTGGTCGACCTCGCCGCCATGCGCGCGGCGATGGCCAAGGCCGGCGGCGACCCGCAGCGAATCAACCCGCTGTCACCGGTGGATCTGGTGATTGACCACTCGGTGATGGTCGACAAATTCGCCACGCCGAGCGCATTCGAGCAGAACGTCGATATCGAAATGCAGCGCAACGGCGAGCGTTACGCCTTTCTGCGCTGGGGCCAGAGCGCCTTCGACAACTTCAGCGTCGTCCCGCCGGGCACTGGCATCTGCCACCAGGTCAACCTTGAATACCTCGGCCGCACCGTGTGGACAAAGGATGAAGACGGCCGCACCTATGCCTTCCCGGACACACTGGTCGGCACCGACTCCCACACCACCATGATCAACGGCCTCGGCGTACTCGGCTGGGGCGTCGGCGGGATCGAGGCGGAAGCGGCGATGCTCGGGCAACCGGTGTCGATGCTGATTCCGGAAGTGATTGGTTTCAAACTGACCGGCAAACTCAAAGAAGGCATTACTGCCACTGACTTGGTACTGACGGTTACGCAGATGCTGCGCAAGAAAGGCGTTGTCGGAAAATTCGTCGAATTCTATGGCGACGGCCTCGCTGACCTACCGCTGGCTGACCGCGCGACCATCGCCAACATGGCCCCGGAATACGGCGCGACGTGCGGTTTCTTCCCGGTCGACGACGTGACGCTGGAATATCTGCGTCTGTCCGGGCGTCCGCCGGAAACGGTGAAACTGGTCGAGGCGTACACCAAGGCTCAGGGCCTGTGGCGTCTGCCCGGTCAGGAACCGGTGTTCACCGATAGCCTGGCGCTGGACATGGGCAGCGTCGAAGCGAGTCTGGCCGGGCCGAAACGTCCGCAGGATCGTGTGTCACTGCCCAATGTGCCGCAAGCCTTCAGCGACTTCATCGATCTGCAATTCAAACCCACCAGTAAAGATGAAGGACGCCTGGAAAGTGAGGGCGGTGGTGGCGTGGCGGTGGGCAATGCCGATCTGGTCGGCGAAACCGAATATGAATACGAAGGCCACACCTATCGTCTGAAAAACGGTGCGGTGGTGATCGCGGCAATAACCTCCTGCACCAACACCTCCAACCCGAGCGTGATGATGGCGGCCGGTCTGCTGGCGAAAAAAGCCGTGGAAAAAGGCCTGACCCGCAAGCCATGGGTGAAGAGTTCGCTGGCACCGGGCTCGAAAGTGGTTACCGACTACTACAAGGCTGCCGGTCTGACGCAGTACCTCGACCAGCTCGGGTTTTCGCTGGTCGGCTACGGCTGCACCACCTGCATCGGCAACTCCGGGCCGTTGCCCGAGCCGATCGAGAAAGCCATCCAGAAAGCCGATCTCACCGTCGCCTCGGTGCTGTCCGGCAACCGTAACTTTGAAGGTCGTGTGCATCCGTTGGTGAAAACCAACTGGCTGGCCTCGCCGCCGCTGGTGGTCGCCTATGCCTTGGCCGGCAGCGTGCGCAGCGACATCAGCAGCGAACCGTTGGGCGAGGACAAGCAAGGCAATCCGGTGTACTTGCGCGATATCTGGCCAAGCAGCAAAGAAATCGCCGACGCGGTCAGCCAGGTCAACACCGCGATGTTCCACAAGGAATATGCCGAGGTGTTCGCCGGTGATGAGCAATGGCAAGCCATCGAGGTGCCGCAAGCCGCCACCTATGTCTGGCAGGACGATTCGACTTATATCCAGCATCCACCGTTTTTCGACGATATTTCCGGGCCGTTGCCGGAAATCAAAGACGTCAAAGGCGCTCGCGTTCTGGCCTTGCTCGGCGACTCGGTGACCACCGACCACATCTCCCCCGCCGGCAACATCAAGGCTGACAGCCCCGCCGGCGAGTATCTGCGTGAAAAAGGCGTGGAACCGCGGGACTTCAACTCCTACGGCTCACGCCGCGGCAATCACGAAGTGATGATGCGCGGCACCTTCGCCAACATCCGTATTCGTAACGAGATGCTTGGCGGTGAAGAAGGTGGCAACACCATCTACATTCCGACCGGCGAGAAACTGGCAATCTACGACGCGGCCATGAAATATCAGGCCTCGGGCACGCCGCTGGTGGTGATTGCCGGGCAGGAATATGGCACCGGTTCAAGTCGTGACTGGGCGGCCAAGGGTACGAATCTGCTGGGCGTGAAAGCGGTGATTGCCGAGAGTTTTGAGCGGATTCACCGTTCCAATCTGGTGGGTATGGGCGTGCTGCCGCTGCAGTTCAAGCTTGATCAGAACCGCAAGAGCCTGAATCTGACGGGCAAGGAGACGTTCGAGATCAAGGGTTTGACCGGGGTTGAACTAACACCGCGGATGAATTTGCCATTGGTGATTACGCGCGAAGATGGGCGTCAGGAGAAAATCGAGGTGCTGTGCCGGATCGATACGTTGAATGAGGTGGAGTACTTCAAATCAGGAGGGATCCTGCATTACGTCCTGCGCCAACTCATCGCTTCCTGATTGACGCTATACCTGTGGCGAGGGGATTTATCCCCGATGGACTGCGCAGCAGGCCCTTCTTTTGGGGGTCGCTTCGCAACCCATCGGGGATAAATCCCCTCACCACAATGTCATTCGCCTCAAATTCCCTGTGATTTTCCATAGGCAAAAAAAAACCCGCCGAAGCGGGTTTTTCCCAAGACCATTATCGACTCCCTGTCGGCAGCGATCCTTGCAAATGGTCGATCATCCGTGATCCTGAAACACTCCCTGTGTCTCAGTTGATGTGGCTAGATTAACCGTGGGATCCAATCGGCAATAGTCGACATAGCTACCATCGCGTGTAGGACATTCGCCATAGCGACCCTTCCGAAAACCCTTAGACGTGTCAGGCGTCGAGCATGGAAGCGGCAATCTGCGCAACTTTCAGCTGCCCTGAGGCCTGCTCCAGTGCGTCATCTTCCAAAAACCATGCGGCGGATAATCCGGCGAACGCCAGCACCCATTGCAGCAGTCTTTGGCGATCCAGCCCGGCGGCGTCGGTTATCACCTCAAGCTGTCGGCGGAAACGTTGGGGATTGGTGGCGGAGGGCAGATCGGGGTTGCAAATCAAATTGGCGTAGTCAAAACCGCGTTCGCCCGTGACCCGCTTCGGGTCGATGGCCAGCCAGCCACGCTCGCTGAAATCCAGAACATTGTCGTGATGCATGTCGCCGTGCAACACCACCACGTCTTGCGGGTTGGCGAGCAATGTTTCTGCCGTTTCCAGGCTTAAGCCGTAGAGACCGCCATGCTGGGCCGCAGCGATTCGCAGCGAAGCAAACCACGGCCCCAGCTCCACCAACGGCGGCGGTGGCGTCGCGCGCGGTGCATGCAGCCTTGCCAGCGCCGCACACAGAATCCGGCTGGCCTGGTCGTCCTCGCCATTCAGCGCCATGTGCATCAGCGAACGCCGGCCCATAGCCCGTTCCATCAGCAAGCCATCCTCGTGATGCGCCAGCACCTGCGCGGCGCCATTGCCGTCCCACCAGGACATCAGTTGGTTGCCGATTTTTTCATCGACATCCATCGCCACTTTGAGCATCGCAGGTGTATCGCCCACGCGCACTGGCAGCAAACGGCTGCCCAGCGTAATGATCGGTTCGCCGTCCGGCACCAATGACCAACGCTGCAGCCACGGTTGGAAAATGTCAGCCACCGTCACGCGCTCGGGCCTTGGCACTTTCGGTCAGGAACTGTTCAAGTCGGCTCAGTTGCTCCTCCCAGCCGCGGCTGTCCATGAAATAAGCCTCTTTCTGGCGAATATCGGGGATATGCGCGAAACCTGACTCGGAAACCTTGAGCAGTGTGCCGGCCTCGTAATCCTGCAGCTCGAACCTGACCAATGTGGTCGGTTCCTGGGAATAGTCGATCTTCGGATTCACCGCATACGGGTGCCAGCGAAACGAGAACAACTGCTGCGGCTCGACCCGCTCGATCAGCACATTCCACAACACGTGTTCATAACCCGGATACGTGACCTGCCCTTGCGTCCATTCACCGGCAATAAACCGCCTGCCCTCCAGCGCCACGCCAAACCACTGGCCAAACGCCTCGGCATCGACCAATGCACGCCAGACATGAGAACGCGGCGCCTTCAGCGAAATCTTGCGTTCGAAACTATTGGGTACTGGTTTCATACGTCACCTCCTGTTCTGAACACTAGGCTTGTATGACCACATGTCCAATGTGAAGTTGTATCAAGGAGCTATTTGGTCACCGGTGCCACGCGAAGTTGCGTCTAGACTCAAGGGTCAACCCAACGGATATCGGGAGACCGACATGCGGCTAATGCACCTCGTTCTGTGGACTGCCTTGCTGGCGCTGTCTGCTTGCGTGACTTCCGTGGATCATTGGAGCAAACCCGGTGCGACCCAAGCGACCATCGATCACGATAAAGCCGAATGCCAATACCAAGCCAAATCGGCAACCGCCAGTTACAGCAGCGCCCCGTCGGACAAAAGCATGTCAGCGGCAGTCGGTGCCGGAGTGGGCGATGGCATTGTGGTGGCGGAGAAACAGATCGACCTGACCAATGACTGCATGCGCCTGCGCGGTTACAGCGGCAGTTAATCTTGATCGCTACAATGCGTGGCATTCCTGATACCAAAAGTGAGACCGCAAATGTCCCCACGCCTGTTGCTAGCCCTGACCCCCTTCCTGTTCCCCTCCCTCGCCCACGCCGCCGTCGACTGCGCCAACGCCAGCGATCAGGCGACGATGAATCAGTGCGCCGGGCAGGATTTCAAAGCGGCGGATAAAGAGTTGAACACGGTGTATCAGCAGATTACCGGACGCTTGAAGGACAACCCTGATGCGAAGAAGCTTTTGGTCAGCGCGCAGCGGGCGTGGGTCGGGTTTCGTGATGCGGAGTGCAAGTTTTCGGCATCCGGGGTGACGGGCGGGAGTGTGTATCCGTTGATTTACAGCAATTGCCTGACGAGTGTGACCAACGTGCGGGTTGAGGCGCTGAAGGAGTATTTGAAGTGTGAGGAAGGTGACATGAGTTGCCCGGTGCCGGGGGCCTGAGTTTTGCGGCGGTTGTGAGGGCCTCTTCGCGAGCAGGCCCGCTCCCACATTGGAATGCATTTCAACATGTGGGAGCGGGCTTGCTCGCGAAGACTATCGGTCAAACAACCCAAATATCAGATCTGCCAAACCTCACCATTCACAAAAAACGCCCGAGCATTATCCTCAAGACTCTCCAGGTGATATCCACCCTCCTGCACAATCAAACACGGCAACCCAAGCTCGCGAATCCGCTCACCCAAGGTGGCAAACCCCTCACGCGTCACCGCCACTTTGCTCTGCGGATCCAGCTCATAAATATCGAACCCCAATGACAGCACCAGCACCTCGGCACCAAACTTACGCACCGCCGCCAACGCCACATCCAGTTGCCCAAGGAAATCCGCTTCACTCGCACCATGCGCCATCGGCAGATTGAGATTGAAGCCCTCCCCCGCGCCCGCACCGCGTTCTTCGGCAAACCCGGCCACGCCCGGATAGAAGTTGGTCGGATCGCCATGCACCGAGACGTAGAGCACGTCATCGCGGTCGTAGAAAATTTCCTGAATGCCCTGACCGTGATGCATGTCGGTATCGAGCACCGCGACCTTGGCGAACTTGTCACGCAACACCTGCGCCGCCACCGCCGCGTTGTTCACATAGCAAAAACCACCGGCGGCTTCGGCACGCGCATGGTGTCCCGGCGGGCGGCACAGCGCGTACGCCGCCGGCTCGCCATCGATCAACGCCTGCGCGCCCGCCACCGCGCTTTGTGCCGACCAGTACGCCGAACGCCAGGTCTGCTCGCCGACCGGGCAACTGCCGTCGGCGAGATAGCGTGCGGCCTGCGCGAGGATTCCGCGCAGGGCATTGGGTTCGCGGACGAAGATGTTCGACATGACTTCATCGCCCCAGTCTTCGGGGATTTCCTTCCAGCGCGCGTGCGCTTCCTGGAGGAATGTCAGGTACGGCGCGCCGTGTACCGCGAGCAATGGCGCGAGGCCGGCGTCGGTCGGTTGTACGACGCTGAAGCCCAGATTGTGCGCGGCTTGCACCAGACGCTGCGCGCGCTCGGGGACTTCCTGTGGCGTGCGCATCTGGCCACGGGAGTAATAGCTGCGTGGATGGTGGAGCAATTGTTCTGGGTGGAAAAAACTGCGCATGGGATGGATTCCTGTCAGTTAACGTAATGCTTGAATCTGAATACATTCCCCTGTGGGAGCGGGCTTGCTCGCGAAAGCGGAGTGTCAGGCACCGACGATATTGGCTGACCTGACGCCTTCGCGAGCAAGCCCGCTCCTACATGGGGAATGGGGATTACCGGGAAATTTCAGCGCGGGCCAGGACGGCGTTGAGCAGTACATCGGTGCCTTGGCGCACATCCTCGGGCAGCACGTCTTCGGCCTCGTTATGGCTCAGGCCGCCGACGCACGGGATGAAGACCATTGCCGTCGGGCAGTACCGCGCGAGCAGAATCGCGTCATGCCCGGCCCCACTGACAATCGATTGTTGAGCGTAGCCCAGCGCATCCACCGCCGATTGCACTGCCGCCACGCACTCGGCGTCAAACGGCGTGGCCGGGCTGATCCAGTGCGGGGTGATCGTCACGCTCAACCCCCGCGCATCAGCAATCGCCTGCAAACGTGCGCGCACTTGTTGTGCCATCGCGGCGATAGCGTCGTCACGGTGATGACGCAAATCGACGGTGAAATTCACCAGCCCGGGAATGGTGTTGCGTGACGATTTATTGATGCTCAGTTCGCCCACGGTGGTGAGCCCTTCGGGAGCGAAATCCGTCGCCAGTTCTTCAATCGCCTGAATCATCCGTGCCACGCCGTACAAGGCGTCCTTGCGCAACGGCATCGGCGTGGTGCCGGCATGCGCGGCCATGCCTTCGACGCGCACATCGAGCCAGCGGATCGCTTGGCCACCGCTGACCACACCGATGCTTTTCGCGTTGTCTTCAAGGATCGGGCCTTGCTCGATGTGCGCTTCGAAATAGGCATCCACCGCACCTCCCAAGGCACGGTCAGCGGCGTAACCGAGGCGCTGCAATTCTTCGGCAACGCTGATGCCGTTGGCGTCGCGCACCGCCAGTGCGGCCTGCAAATCCATGATCCCGGTGAACACCGCCGAGCCGAACATCGCCGGGGTAAACCGCGCGCCCTCCTCGTTCGTCCACACCGCGATTTCCAGCGGTTTGCGGGTTTTGATGTTCTGGTCATTGAGGCAGCGCACCACCTCCAGACCGGCCAATACGCCGTACACGCCATCGAAGCGGCCACCCTCCGGTTGAGTGTCGAGGTGACTACCCAACATCACCGGCGCCGCGTCCGAATCGGTGCCGGGGCGACGGGCGAACAGGTTGCCGATGGCATCGACACTCAGGGTCATGCCCGCTTCACGGCACCAGTGGGCGAACAGTTCGCGGCCTGCTTTGTCTTCGTCGCTCAACGCCAGACGGCAGCTGCCGCCGCGTGCGGTTGCGCCGATTTCGGCCATCGCCATCAGGCTCGCCCACAGGCGTTCGCCATTGATCTTCAACATGAGGTGCTCCTGGAATTCGAGATTAAATAGAAGCCATTTCCGCGCGATGAGCGCTGGCATGGCGACGTGCGAGGGACAACACGCAGATCAGCGAAACCGCAGCGATCAGGCTGTAGAACACCGCCAGCGGCCACCACTGACCGGTGAACTTGTGCGCGAGCATGGTGCCGATCAGCGGCGTCAGACCACCCGCCACCGCTCCGCAAATCTGATAGGCCAGCGAGATCGCGGTGTAGCGCACGCGGGTCTCGAACATGCCGCTGACGTACCCGGCGATCACCGCGTAAAACGACGCCATGCACACCACCGCCAGTGCGATGCCGAGAATGATCAGCGGCGCCTGCGCCGAACTCACCAGAACAAACATCGGATACGGCGAGGCCATCGCCAGCAACGACACCAGACAAAGGAACCGCGTGGCGCCGATCTTCTCCGCCGTCCATGCCGCCAGCGGCTGAATGCAAAACTGAATGATCGCAACGACGAACAGGCATTCAAGAATCAACGAACGCGGCAGCGCCAGTTGCTGAGTGGTGTAGGCGATCATGAAGGTGTTGGTGAAATACACCCCGGCAATGCCCAGCGTGTTGGCGCCGATGCACAGCAACAGTGGGCGCCACGCGGTGCGCAGAACCTCCATCACCGGCGCTTGCTCCTTACGGGTTTCCTTGCTCGCCTTCTCGCGGCTGGCGAGGAACTCCGGCGACTCATTCACGCCCAGACGAATCGCCAGACCGACCAGCAGCAACAACGCACTGGCGAGGAACGGCAGACGCCAGCCCCAACTCATCAAATCTTCCTCGGGCAAACGGGTCACCGCGCTGAATGCCAGCAGCGAGAGGATCAAACCCGCCGGGCTACCGAGTTGGGCGAAGGACGCGAAGAAGTTGCGCCGGCCCTTCGGCGCGTGTTCGCCGGCCATCAACACCGCCCCGCCCCACTCGCCACCGACGGCGATACCCTGGACGACGCGCAGCAGAATCAGCAGCACCGGCGCGGCCACGCCGATCTGGGCGTAGGTCGGCAGCAGACCGATGCACACGGTGACCACGCCCATCATCAGCAACGTGATGATCAGCGATTTCTTGCGGCCGATGCGGTCGCCGATGTGGCCAAAAATGATCCCGCCCAACGGCCGCGCAAAAAAGCCCACGGCGAAGGTGCCGAAGGCGGCCATGGTGCTGAACAGTGGATCATCGGAAGGGAAAAACAACGCGCCGAACACCAGCGCGGCGGCGGTGGCGTAGATGTAAAAGTCGTACCACTCAATCATGGTGCCGATAAAGGCAGCGGCTGCCGCACGGCGCGGCTGGTTGGAAGCTTGGGGCTTCATGGTCGGGCTCCTTTGATTGTTTTTTTGGCAGGAGGAAAACGCTGGGGCGAGGCACTCTGGCGGTGCCTGTCTGGGAGTGATTTATCGTCCCGGGGCTATGATTAGTCAATTTTCTATTTATTATTCTTACTATTACGCCAACTTATAATCGAGGCCACGATGGCTGAGCGCGATGTACAACGTTTGCTGAATGATCGTCTGGACTGGAACCTGTTGCGCACCTTCCGCGTGATCGGTCAGGAGCTGAGCATCAGCCGCGCCGCCGCGCGTTTGCACCTGACGCAGCCGGCGGTGAGCCAGGCACTCAAGCGTCTGGAAGAACAACTCGGTCGGCAACTGATCGCCCGGCGTGGCCCGCGCTTTGCCCTGACCGAAGTCGGCGAGCAGATCTTCGAACTCGCTGGCGAGATTTACGGACAGGTGTCACAGGTCGGCGGATTGCTCGAACAACCGGCCGACGAAGTGATCGGCAAAGTGCGCCTGTTGATCATCAGCCGGATCTTTTCCGACCGCTTCGATGACTTTCTTGCCGACTTTCATCGCCAGTATCCACGGGTGGATCTGGAGGTCGATGTGATGCGCAGTTCCGACATCGTCAGCGCCTTGCAGGAGAAAACCGCGACCCTCGGCCTGAGCCTCAATCGCCGCCCGCAACCGCGTCTCGAACAGCGTTTGTTCCTGCGACAGCGCTATGCCTTTTTCTGCGGCAAGCACCATGAATTGTTCGGTCGCGAGGACGTCAGCGAAGGCGATTTGCAGCGCGAGAATTTCGTCAGTTTTACCAGCGACCAAATTGGCGGAATGCTCTCGCCGTTGACGATTTTTCGGGATCAGCAGGGTTTCAGCGGACGCATCGTCGCGTCCTCGCCGAGCCTGGAGGAAGTCCGGCGACTGGTGATCGCCGGGTTCGGGATTGGTTGCTTGCCGGAGCATGTGGTGGCGGCGGACGTTGAGGCGGGATTGCTCTGGCGACTGCCGCCTCACGAAGGGATTGCCGATGTCGACATCCATTTATTGTGGAACCGCGACCAGCGCATGAGCCGCGCCGAGACGCTGTTTATCGAACGTTTGCAGGCGTGTCTGGCGACTCAATAACCCAGCGTTCTGTCGGCGCTGTTGAGTAGCTCTTCCCCCGAATTCAGTCGGCGGAAGTTCTCGGCGATCTGCTCGGCGATGCAGTCGTGGGAAGCTGCCGAGGCCATGTGCGGGGTGATCGTTACAGCGGCGGTTGTCCAGAGTGGATGGTCGCTGGGTAACGGTTCCTGATCGAAGACGTCGAGTATCGCGCCACGCAGTTTCCCTGTTTGCAGCGCCTGTTGCAGATCCTCGATATTCAGGTGTGCGCCGCGTCCGACATTGACCAGTGCTGCGCCGTTGGCCAGGTGTTCGAACGTGGTTTGATTGAGTATGCCGCGCGTCTCGTGGGTCAGTGGCAACAGGTTGATCAGCAGCTCCACGTTGTGCAAAAACGCCGTGAAGGTTTTCGAGCCGGCGAAGGTCTGCACACCCGGCAGATCCTTGGTACTTCGCGCCCAGCCGCGAACGTCGTAACCCGCGTTAGCCAGATCTTCGGCGATGGCGCTGCCGAGCGATCCCAGGCCCATGATCCCGATCCTGAATTGACTCGCCGGGCGTTGCTGCGGGCGCTCCCAGTGCTGGCGTTTTTGCTGTTGCAGCACCTGATCAAATCCCCGGTGAAAGTGAATCACCGCCCAACGTACATACTCGGTCATGCCTTGCCGATGACCGGGATCGACCACCCGGCACACCGGCAGATCCGGGCACGACGGATCGTGCTCCAGATGATCGATACCGGCGGCCACCGAGTGAATCACTTGCAGATTGGGTAACGCGGCGAGACTGCCCGGCAGCGGAAACCAGCAGGCCGCGATCTGCGCATCAAACGCTCGCGGGTCATCGGCCAGCACTGCCGTGAGGTGCGGCGCGCTGCGTGCAAACGCTGCCTGCAATTGCTTGAGCAACAGCAAGTCGCGGGACAACAGTGCAACGGTATTCATGACAGATAGGACTCGCGCTGGGAATCGATCAAGGTCAAAGCGGCCGCCCAGGCCAGGTCGATGATGTTGTCCTGTTCATCGCGGTCGAACTGTTCAGCGGTGTGCGCGCAGACTTCGTGGGACGGATAATGCAGCTCCGAACCACCGGCCAATGCCTGCACTTGCGCCTGACAGGCACGCTCGAGAAAGTGGATTTCCTGAAAGGCCTGAGCCACACCCGAGCCACCAACCAGCAAACCGTGATTGCGCAAAATCATCGCGCGGTGCGGGCCGAGGTCGGCGATCAAACGCTCGCGTTCATCCAGCGACAGCGCGATGCCTTCGTAGGTGTGATAAGCGAGTTTTCCGTAGAACTTCAGCGCGTGTTGGCTGATCGGCAGCAAGCCTTGTTTTTGCGCAGCGACGGCCATCCCGGCGGCGGTGTGCGTGTGGATCACGCAGTTCAGATCCGGGCGCGCCATGTGGATCGCCGAGTGAATGACGAAGCCTGCGGCGTTGACGCGATGACCCGCATATTCAGGGTCGACGATGTTGCCATCCTGATCGATGCGCACCAGATCCGAAGCACGCATGCGGTCGAAAATCACCCCGTAGCGGTTAATCAGAAAATGGTGCTCTGGCCCCGGAATACGCAGGGTGATGTGCGTGTCGATCAAGTCGGTCATGCGGAAATGCGCGATCAAGCGATACAGCGCGGCGAGCTCACAGCGGGCTTGCCATTCAATCGGATCGATGTGGGCAGGTTTACTCACGAATATACCTCTTTGTTGGAATGCAGAACGACCGGCGCGGCACGCAGCCGAGCGAGGCCACAGACACCGATGAGCGACACGGTCGAGAGCAATGTGAAGAACACCGCCAGAGGCAGCCATTGCCCGGAAAATTTGCTGGCGAGCAGCGTGCCGATCAAAGGCGTGGTGCCACCGGCGAGCGCGCAGCTCAGTTGGTACGCAATGGAAATTCCCGAGTAGCGCAGATGCACCGGGAAGGCCTGAGTCATGTAGCCAGCAATCACTGCGTACAGCGCCGACAGGATCACCACCGCGACGGCAATGCCGAGGGTCATCAGCAAGATGTTTTGCGTGCCGACCAGCAGGAACATCGGGTACGGCGTGACCATGCACAGCAACGCAACCAACGTCAGGAAGCGGCCTTCGCCAATGCGTTCGGCCAGAAGCGCCGACAGCGGTTGCGAGAGCAGTTGAATCACCGTGACCAGGAACAGGCAATCGAGAATCGTCGCCCGCGAAATGCCTTGGTATTGGGTGACGTAGGTGATCATGAACGTGTTGGTGAAAAAGAACCCGGCCGAGCCAATGGTCACCGCAGCCGCCGCGAACAGAATCTGCCGCCAGCACTGACGGATCACGTCTTTGACCGGGTATTTCGAGGTTTCGTTGTTCTCTTTGGCATTGGCGAATTCCGGCGATTCATGCACGCCGGAACGGATCATCAAACCGACCATCATCAGCACGCCACTGGCGAGAAACGGCAGACGCCAACCCCAGGCGAGAAACTCTTCCGGCTCCAGCGAAGTGACGAGGCGGAAGGCGATCAAGGCCAACAACAATCCGGCAGGACTGCCGAGTTGAGCGAAGGATGCGTAAAAGGTTTTGCGCTTGGCCGGCGCATGTTCGCTGGCCATCAACACTGCCCCGCCCCACTCGCCACCAACGGAAATCCCTTGGATCAGGCGCAACACGATCAAACCGATCGGCGCCCATATGCCGACGCTGGCATAGCTCGGCAGCAAGCCGATACCGGCAGTCGCCAGGCCCATCAGCGCCATCGTCACCAGAAGCATTTTCTTGCGCCCGAGACGGTCGCCCAAATGACCGAAAACCATCCCGGCCATCGGTCTGGCAATGAAGCCAACGGCGAAGCTGCCGAAGGCTGCGAGCGTGCTGGTGACCGGATCTTCGCTGGGGAAAAACACTTGCCCAAGCACCAGTGCGGCGGCAGTGGCGTAGATGTAGAAATCGTAGAATTCGATGGTCGTGCCAATGAAGGCAGCGGCCGCGGCGCGCCGCGGCTGAGCGGTGGTGTGCATGCAAGGACCCTGTGTATTTATCGTTTTTTTGGGCAGGTTTCAGGCGGCTGACGGTCACGCTCTGTGGCGCTTGTGGGCTTTATCGCTTCCGTGACAGGATTAGTCAATTTTCAAAAACTTAAAGCTAGTATTAGCTCTGCTACTACATGGAGTGTGTGATGTCCTCTTCCAACCCTTGGGTCGGTCGGCGCTTTCTCAATGATCGGCTGGACTGGAACCTGTTGCGCACCTACCTGGTAATCGGCCAGGAAGGCAGCATGAGCCGCGCCGCTGCGCGCTTGCACATCACCCAGTCGGCGGTGAGTCAGGCGTTGAAACGCCTCGAAGAACAACTGGAATGTGTGCTGATCGCGCGCAGCGGACGGCGCTTTGATCTGACCGAAACCGGCGAGGAAGTCCTGCGTATCGCGGCGGATATTTATGGCGATATTTCACGACTGGGTACAGTCATCGAGCATCGCCATGATGACGTGGTCGGCAAGATCCGCATCCTCACGGTCAGCGGTGTGCAGGCGCGGCACTACGATGATTTTCTGGCTGACTTCCATGAAACCCATCCGAAAATCGAGCTGGAAGTCGAGGTGATGGGCAGCTCGAACATCATCAGTTCACTGCTGCAAAAAACTGCCACGGTGGGCGTTGGCCTATGTCGTCTCGCGCAACCACGGCTTGAACGGCGGGTGTTGTTTCGCGAGACCTACGCGTACTTTTGCGGGCAGCGCCATCGGTTGTTCGGGCAACAGAATCTGTCGCTTGAGGAATTGGCGGCGGAGAACTTCGTCAGCTTCACCAGTGATCAGCTCGGCGGCAATCTATCGCCATTGACGCTGTTTCGCGATCAGCAAGGGTTCACCGGCAAGATCGTGGCGTCTTCCACCAGTTTCGAAGAGATATACCGATTGATCTGCGCCGGATTCGGCATCGGTTGTCTGCCGACGCACTTGGTGCGGCGCGACGTCGAGCAAGGTCTGCTCTGGCGGTTACCACCGGAGGACGGCGTGGTGGATTTCGATATCGAGTTGCTGTGGAATCGCGAGCAGAAAATGACTCAGGCCGAGACCGTGTTCCTCGACAGCTTCCAGCACATGCTCAGCTTGCGTGAGCCTGTGCTGTGAAGCTGTAATCGATCAAACGTGCGGATCGCCTGGCGCTTTGGCTGGCGCCGCGTATTGCGGCTTGAGATGGCCATCCTGATCAAGTAGCCAGGCATCCATAATCTGCCGCACCACAGGACCTGCTACTCGGCCACCGGCCTCACCGTTTTCGATCATCACTGCAATCGCGATTTTCGGATGCTCGGCCGGCGCGAAGCCGACGAACAAGGCGTTGTCGCGATGGCGCTCGAGGGTTTTCTCGCGGTTGTAACGCTCACCCTGCTTGATCGCCACCACCTGCGCCGTACCACTCTTGCCAGCGATGCGGTACTGCGCACCGGCCGCTGCTGCACGAGCAATGCCTCGCGCATCGTGCATCACCATCTGCATACCGTGGTTGACCTGTTCCCAATCGCGGGGGTCTTTGAGCAGGATGTTCGGCATCGGGTTCTCATCGACCGGCGCAACGCCATCGACGGTTTTCGCCAGGTGTGGACGGTTCCACACGCCTTTGTTGGCGATCAGCGCAGTGGCCTGAGCCAGTTGCAGCGGCGTGACTTGCATGTAGCCCTGGCCAATACCGAGGATCACGGTTTCACCCGGGAACCAGGCTTGGCGGCGGGTTGCGCGCTTCCAGGCTTGCGACGGCATCAAACCGGGCGACTCTTCGAACATGTCCAGCGAGACCTTTTCGCCGAGGCCGAACATCGCCATGTAGTCGTGCAGGCGATCAATGCCAAGCTTGTGCGCGAGGTCGTAGAAGTAGGTGTCATTGGAACGCATGATCGCGGCGTCCATGTCTACCCAGCCATCGCCGCTGTGGTTCCAGTTGCGGTACTTGTGATCGAAGTCCGGGAGTTGGTAGTAACCCGGATCGAAGACGCGGGTCTGCGGCGTCACGACGCCGGCATCGAGACCGGCGATCGCCACTTCCGGCTTGATGGTCGACCCCGGCGCGTAGAGGCCGCGCAGCACACGATTGAACAGCGGCCGGTCGATAGAATCACGCAGCGCCGAATATTCCTTGGAGCTGATGCCGGTCACGAACAGGTTCGGGTCGAAACTCGGGTTACTGACCATGGCCAACACTTCACCGGTAGCCGGGTCGAGCGCTACTACGGAACCGCGACGATCACCCAGTGCCGCCTCAGCGGCTTCTTGCAGGTGAACATCGAGGCTCAGAACGATGTTTTTCCCCTGTACCGGATCAGTGTGCTTGAGGACTCGCAGCACTCGGCCTTGGGCGTTGGTTTCCACTTCTTCGTAGCCGACGTGGCCGTGCAGCTGGGCTTCGTAGAAACGCTCGATGCCGGTCTTGCCGATGGATTGCGTGCCGCGGTATTCGACCGAGTCGAGGGTCTTGGATTCTTTTTCGTTGATACGGCCGACGTAGCCGATCGAGTGGGCGAAATGCGCACCGAGTGGGTAGTGGCGGACGAACTGCGGTTCAACATCGAGCCCGGGCAGGCGGAACTCGTTAACTGCCAGAACGGCGATCTGCTCTTCGGTCAATTCATAGAACAGTGTCACTGGCGTGAAGGGATGACGCGATTGCTTCATCGCCTTGTCGAACACCGTGCGGTCTTCGGCAGGCAGGTGCAGGAGGTTGATGACCTCATTCAGCTCTTCATTGACGTCGGTGGCGCGTTCGCGGGTGATGATCAGGTTGTAACTGGGACGGTTGTCAGCCAGCAACACGCCATTGCGGTCGTAGATCAGGCCGCGTGTGGGCGGGATCGGCAAGACGTGGACGCGGTTGTTTTCGGAGATGGTCGAGTGGTAATCGAACTCGACCACTTGCAGGATGTACAGGCGCACCACCAGGGCACAGCTGACTGCAAAGACGAACAGAGCACAGGCGATCAACCGTTTGTTGACCAGACGTGTCTCTTTTTCGTGATCCTTGATCGGGATAGGTTCAGGCATTTCTACAGCAACTCTTTGACATAAATTAATGCCGTTCCTTGGGCATGACATCAGTCCGTTAAAAAACGAGCTGCACCATACCAAAAACTGCCCGGTCACTTCAGAACGTTTTTCTCCAATGGCAGGTCTTGCGACGGTCGGAACGGACTCAACGCGTCGTGAAAACTTTTCTTGCGGGCAAAACAAAACCCCAACTGCTTTCGCAATTGGGGTTTCGGAATTTAATCTTGACGATGACCTACTCTCACATGGGGAAACCCCACACTACCATCGGCGATGCATCGTTTCACTGCTGAGTTCGGGATGGGATCAGGTGGTTCCAACGCTCTATGGTCGTCAAGAAATTCGGGTACTGAGTCGTGGCCAGATGGCCTCGCTTCAGCAAATTGGGTATGTGACAGCTTTCGGTGTTTGTGAACATCGAACTTTCGGTTCGTTTCGTCTTCACACACCGCAATCTGATGCTCTCTCGAGTAGTCAAATTGCTTGGGTGTTATATGGTCAAGCCTCACGGGCAATTAGTATTGGTTAGCTCAACGCCTCACAGCGCTTACACACCCAACCTATCAACGTCGTAGTCTTCGACGGCCCTTCAGGGAACTCAAGGTTCCAGTGAGATCTCATCTTGAGGCTAGTTTCCCGCTTAGATGCTTTCAGCGGTTATCTATTCCGAACATAGCTACCCGGCAATGCCACTGGCGTGACAACCGGAACACCAGAGGTTCGTCCACTCCGGTCCTCTCGTACTAGGAGCAGCCCCTCTCAAATCTCAAACGTCCACGGCAGATAGGGACCGAACTGTCTCACGACGTTCTAAACCCAGCTCGCGTACCACTTTAAATGGCGAACAGCCATACCCTTGGGACCGGCTTCAGCCCCAGGATGTGATGAGCCGACATCGAGGTGCCAAACACCGCCGTCGATATGAACTCTTGGGCGGTATCAGCCTGTTATCCCCGGAGTACCTTTTATCCGTTGAGCGATGGCCCTTCCATACAGAACCACCGGATCACTAAGACCTACTTTCGTACCTGCTCGACGTGTCTGTCTCGCAGTCAAGCGCGCTTTTGCCTTTATACTCTACGACCGATTTCCGACCGGTCTGAGCGCACCTTCGTACTCCTCCGTTACTCTTTAGGAGGAGACCGCCCCAGTCAAACTACCCACCATACACTGTCCTCGATCCGGATAACGGACCTGAGTTAGAACCTCAAAGTTGCCAGGGTGGTATTTCAAGGTTGGCTCCACGCGAACTGGCGTCCACGCTTCAAAGCCTCCCACCTATCCTACACAAGCAAATTCAAAGTCCAGTGCAAAGCTATAGTAAAGGTTCACGGGGTCTTTCCGTCTAGCCGCGGATACACTGCATCTTCACAGCGATTTCAATTTCACTGAGTCTCGGGTGGAGACAGCGCCGCCATCGTTACGCCATTCGTGCAGGTCGGAACTTACCCGACAAGGAATTTCGCTACCTTAGGACCGTTATAGTTACGGCCGCCGTTTACCGGGGCTTCGATCAAGAGCTTCGCGTTAGCTAACCCCATCAATTAACCTTCCGGCACCGGGCAGGCGTCACACCCTATACGTCCACTTTCGTGTTTGCAGAGTGCTGTGTTTTTAATAAACAGTCGCAGCGGCCTGGTATCTTCGACCGGCATGAGCTTACGGAGCAAGTCCTTCACCCTCACCGGCGCACCTTCTCCCGAAGTTACGGTGCCATTTTGCCTAGTTCCTTCACCCGAGTTCTCTCAAGCGCCTTGGTATTCTCTACCCAACCACCTGTGTCGGTTTGGGGTACGGTTCCTGGTTACCTGAAGCTTAGAAGCTTTTCTTGGAAGCATGGCATCAACCACTTCGTGTTCTAAAAGAACACTCGTCATCAGCTCTCGGCCTTAAGATCCCGGATTTACCTAAGATCTCAGCCTACCACCTTAAACTTGGACAACCAACGCCAAGCTGGCCTAGCCTTCTCCGTCCCTCCATCGCAATAACCAGAAGTACAGGAATATTAACCTGTTTTCCATCGACTACGCTTTTCAGCCTCGCCTTAGGGACCGACTAACCCTGCGTCGATTAACGTTGCGCAGGAAACCTTGGTCTTTCGGCGTGGGTGTTTTTCACACCCATTGTCGTTACTCATGTCAGCATTCGCACTTCTGATACCTCCAGCAAGCTTCTCAACTCACCTTCACAGGCTTACAGAACGCTCCTCTACCGCATCATCCGAAGATGATACCCGTAGCTTCGGTGTATGGTTTGAGCCCCGTTACATCTTCCGCGCAGGCCGACTCGACTAGTGAGCTATTACGCTTTCTTTAAAGGGTGGCTGCTTCTAAGCCAACCTCCTAGCTGTCTAAGCCTTCCCACATCGTTTCCCACTTAACCATAACTTTGGGACCTTAGCTGACGGTCTGGGTTGTTTCCCTTTTCACGACGGACGTTAGCACCCGCCGTGTGTCTCCCATGCTCGGCACTTGTAGGTATTCGGAGTTTGCATCGGTTTGGTAAGTCGGGATGACCCCCTAGCCGAAACAGTGCTCTACCCCCTACAGTGATACATGAGGCGCTACCTAAAT